>CAIYEO010000036.1 GCA_903925195.1 uncultured Candidatus Saccharibacteria bacterium
CCAGGTGATTGACGGAACAGATAAGTTCCTCATGCCTGGGCTTTGGGATAATCACGCACATATTGATGATGGGAAATATCTGCCATTATTTTTAGCAAATGGAATTACAACTATTAGAGATTTAGGAAACAGCTCAGACAAAATATTTGAGTTGAGAGATAAAATTAAAAATAGAGAAATCGTAGCTCCAGATTTATATATATGCGGGCCAATTCTAGAAGGCGATCCTCCTTACTGGGGAGAGGCTTTTTGGACCATAAAAACTGAAGAGGAGGGAAGAAAGGCAGTAAAGACTTTAAGTAATAAAAAGGTAGACTTCATAAAGACATACAGCACTCTTCCTAATAATATTTTCCAAGCAATACTTGATCAGGCTACAAAAGACAATTTGAAAGTCACGGGTCATGTCTCAAAGGATCTTACCTCAATAGAAGCAATCGAAGCCGGGCAAATAGGTATTGAGCACTTGAAATCGATATTTAATACGTGGAGTGGATCAGCATTAGCCGAAGTTAAATGGGATGAAACAAATATTAAAAATGAAGATGGAAGTGGGTATTGGTACAAAGCAACAGATATCAAATATAATGAAGCAAACTTCAAGACACTACTAGAACTAATGAAAAATAAATCTGTATATTTTACTCCCACTCTCATTCAACAAGAAAAGACTGGTAAACTGGGTGAATATAAAGAATTGTTAAAAGATGACCGGCTAAAATATCTCGAAAAGTCAGATTATGAGAAAGAATGGAAACCAGAAAATATGAGTTTGTGGTATGAAAATATTTACTTTATTTACAAAAAAGAGACTAGTAAGGTAAGGGCCTTAGCAGATAATTCTATACTACTGGCCGGATCTGATACGCCAAATCCTTTTGTTATTCCTGGCATCTCTCTTCATGAAGAATTAGAGCTTTTATCTAAGGCAGGTATAAGCAACTACGAAATCCTAAAAGCTGCGACAATAAACGGTGCTAAATTTGTAGATAAAGAAAAATCAATTGGGACAGTAGAAGAAGGAAAGATAGCAAATTTATTAATACTGGGTAGCAATCCTTTGGAAGATATTAATAATTCAAAGGATATAAGTGGTGTTATATTACATGGAAACTATATTTCCAAAAAAGAGCTAGACGATAAAGTTAAAATTTACCGCTAGATTATGGATAATAAGGGTCTAGAGTGTCTAAGTTGATCGGTTGGTTAGTATTTTCATTATAGTAGATTGGAATTGTCACAGTTTCGGGATGGGTGGCAAAATATCCAGTATTAAGCTTTGTTGTATTGACGTAATAATTTGTGGCATTCTGCTTATTTACTTCTAGTAATGTTTTTTGTTCAAATGTTGAGGACAAATTTATTCGGTTACAAGCATTATTGCTTGTGTCCTTCAGATAAACCGGCTGAAAGCTTACGCCATCTACCTTTGATAAAGTTCCAGTCCTATATGTCTGCTTATTAAAGTAATTATTACAGGTGCTGCTTATTAGGGCACTGTTCGTAGATAATGAAGTTATTTTGCCCTGCATACTTTGAACAAGAGCTAGAATTACAATTACTGCAATTACAAGATTGGCTGTCAAAGATAGCGCAATACCTAATCTAATTAGACTTTTCTTATTAACATAATTGCTAAGTTTATTTGATTTTTGCTTATTTTTTTTAGTTGCCATAATTTTCCTTTTTATTTTTAGAATTATTCTAAAAAAAATTATAGCATTAGGCTCTTGTTTTTAAAAACTTAGGGATACAAATGTTTCTAAAAATAAAATCCTAAATGAACAAACCTCCAGAGGGGGTGGGCACCGCTGGAGGTTTGATAACACCCTTCAACCCACCGCAGTGAAGCATCGAACGCTATTATAATGTC
>CAIYEO010000037.1 GCA_903925195.1 uncultured Candidatus Saccharibacteria bacterium
ATAATTATATCAGCAATATTATCTCCATTATCTATATATGGGACTTTAGGTAATGTTTTTATCTGTATAATATTATTCATATTAAAATATGTCCTCATTCCAATTATCACATATTGAATTGATTAGATGAAATTTTCCATTATATATATTTCGCATTTTAATAAAATTAGGATAATATCCTAGATATGAAGGACATAAATAACTTTAAAGATATAGATAAATACCTGAGAAGATTTAAACATACATCAACTACCCAGCCATATAATCTGAAACGCATGAAAGACTTGATGAAGTTTCTGGGCAATCCTCAAAAAAAATTAAATATTATTCACGTAGCGGGGACATCCGGTAAGACATCGACTTGTTATTACGTAGCTTCCCTCTTAAATCAGGCTGGTTATTCCACTGGTTTATCCGTTTCTCCACATATTGATGAAATTAATGAAAGACTACAGATAAATTTAAATCCATTAAAAATTTCCGCATTTATAGATGTTATAAAAGAATTTAGTCAAACTATAGAATCATTTGATCAGGATATTACATATTTTGAATTCTTAATTAGTATGGCTTTTTGGTATTTCGAAAAACAAAAAGTAGATTATGCAATTATTGAAGTTGGTATAGGTGGTCTCATAGACGGAACAAATATTGCAGATAATTCAAGCAAAATTTGCGTAATAACAGATATTGGAATTGACCACACCAAATTACTTGGCAATAGTATCGAACTAATAGCTAAACAGAAGGCTGGAATCATTAAAAAGAATAACCAAGTATTTTGCTATAATCAAAATAGCGCAGTAGACAATATAATAAAAAATGAAGCAAATAAATTCGAAGCTAAACTTCATCATCCAAAACATTATAAATATATTCTGAATCTTAATGAGTATCAAAAAAGAAATTTCTTACTTGCATGCTCTGTAGTTGACTATATTCTAGAAAAAGACGTTAAACATAGTCTTAATATGGAGCAGATAAAAAATGCTTCAAATATTATAATCCCAGGAAGATTTGAAGTAATTAAATTAAAAAATAAAACTATCATATTAGATGGGGCTCATAACCCACAAAAAATTAATTCTTTGGTGGAGAATGTTTTAAAGAGCTATCCCGATGAATCTACTAGAATTTTGATTGCCCTCAGTAGTAGCGATAAACAAAAGAATAACGAAATATTATTATCGCTTATAAAAATGACCAACAAAATTACAATCACACAACTAAGTCCAATTAATGATCAAGAATTAGAAGAAAAATACGAAGTGTTTAAAACAATATTGGATGGAAAAGATGTCAATTATTTAGGCGATCCTAAAAAAGCGCTTACCAATTCACTAGATTCGTCTGAAAATGTTCTTATTATAACTGGATCTTTCTACCTAGTTGGTAAATATAGAAAAACACTTATTCAGGGATTGAATTAATAACTCTTCTAATAAAATCGGAAACTTTTTTTTCTTGGACGTGCCCAGACATTGCATAATGATTAAAACCAGGAGATGAATTTACTTCTATTACACTATAATCAGATTCATAATCGTGAATATCCTTAATAGCTATATCTAGTCCAATTAATCTAAGTCCAAAATTATTAGCAATATATGATGCAATATCTATCCATCTGTCACTAATATCACCTTTTACTTCTTCGCTAGTACCACCAGCAGATAAATTAGATACATTTAAAAGCTTTAGTATTTGGTATTTATTCAATATATTATCAAAAGATAGATTTTGACGATCTAGATTTATTTGTATTCTGGGGTCGTCTTCTTTGATTTTAATTTCGCGGCCAAGATTTATATGCTCCTCTCGAGTTTTCATTATTAGATCCTTAATTGTTGATTCGCCATCGCCGACTACAGAAAAAGGTGATCTCAAGTTGGCGAATATTAATTCTTCATCCATAACCACTAATCTATAATCCGGGTAATCGATAGACTTCTCGATAACTGCAACTTTAATTCTTGATGAATTATAGTCTTCTATAAGCTCTTCTAGTTCATTACTATCAAATACTTTATGGATACCTCTTCCAAGAGATCCGTTTACAGGTTTGATATAAACTGGATACTTAATTACGCTTGTAATATATTCATCCGCATCAACTATCTGATGTCCTGGTAATTTTTCATTTTCGGAATAATTTATGCTGATTTCATCTGCCCACCATGGCATTATGTAATCTCGGCCCTCGGGCGTGTTAATTCCTATTGCGTTAAGCAATAATTTAGTATGTCCTTTATCTTTAGCTAAATGTGTTGAGGATGCTAAATTTAATCCAATATCATTTCCTTTAGTAATGCGATTAGATCCATCTATATAATTAATCTTCGTGACGTAACCAAAGCTTGGCTCAACTAGTACCTCCTCGACATTATCAAGATCACCATTAAGATATATTTCGATTATTTTCTGAGAAAGATATGGGTAGCGGCTAGCATTGACTTCATTAGCTTTTTGAAATTGTTCCATAGCCTTATTCTAATTCGATAAATTAACTAGTTAATATATTTGACAATTAATATATATCTGTCATTATATCATATTTTATACATCTCAATAACCTAGATACTTATAGATTGAATATTAGTGTTTTTAATAATTTTATTTAGATTTTTCTTTAATCTAACTATTCTATCATTTACGGTTAGGTCTTCTCTCAACTGAGTTCTAGATAATACCGATTCAGCAGTTTTATTTCTTACGTGAGAGCTGCAATCAAGATCTGTACAACAAAGAAAACCAAATGTCCGATTAGGTTCGGTAGGATTAATAATTGTTATACTAGCAGCTCTTTTGCCAATCTGCCATGTAGTACAAAAATCACAAGTAATAGCGTTTGATCTTCCCGTACTCTTATTAGTAAGTCCAGTTGTTAAGTTAAAAGGTATTACATATGAATGATTAGAATTATCTAGTAATATAACTCCTTCTTTATGATTCTGATCAAATACGGCGATAAATTCCATATCTTCCCAATTTTCAATATTATCAGGATTAAATCGAAGCCTACTACGAAGTCGCGGTTTAATTTTTCCGGCTTTTAACCTTTCAGTCAATTCATCAGTTGTTATCTTTTTCATCAGATAATTACAGCCTACTTAATTTTTCTATATATGTTTTAGAATTATGGGCCATTGGAAGCTCTAGTGCTTCTAATATCGTATACCATTTGGCCTGGAGAACTTCATATGTATCTGGTTCAATTTTACCGGAAGTGTAGTTTCCGTTGAAGATATGGATATCATTTTCTGGATTATCAGTGAAAAATTTATCAATCATTTCCGTAAT
The DNA here is from genome assembly GCA_903925195.1 of uncultured Candidatus Saccharibacteria bacterium. The sequence continues at coordinate 3,301 of CAIYEO010000037.1, forward strand.
TTCACAGACAATATTTGTCTCTTCTAATACTTCTCGGGCAAGTCCTATTTCTAATTCTTCGTAATCTTCAATAACACCACCTGGGAAGTTCCATTTATGATGCTCACTAAAAGGAGGCGCAATTTGGACAAGCAATATCTTACCGTCTTTATTTCTAATAATTCCAAAAGCACATCTAGCCATAGAGCTATTATAGTTCAATATGAAATATATGTTATATAATATTTTTTAGGATGAAATAATCATGAAAAATATTATATTTTTAACTGGCAATCAAAGAAAGATACGAGAAGCCAGATCTAGCTGTGATCTCTACGATATAAATGTAGAACCTAAATCCGTATTTATAAATGAAATTCAAGATCATGACCCAATCAATATTACCAAGCAGAAGGCTAGGGACGCATTTAATGCAATTAAGGAACCTTTGATAGTAAACGATGCGTTTTGGTCTATAACTGCTCTTAATGGCTTTCCCGGAGGCTATATGAAAGATGTTTCAGAATGGCTTGAAAGCCGAGATTTTATCAATCTCATGAAAGATAAAAAAGATAAGTCAATTATAATAACTGACTGTACCGTATATATAGATAAAAATGGCATGAAAGTTTTTTCCAAAAAAATACCTTGTGAATTTGTAATGGAACCAAAAGGTAAGGGAAATTCGATTGAACAGGTAGTTGTGCTAAATGGAAAAACACTAGCTGAGCATAATGACGATGGTGACCTAGCTGAAAAACCAGACGAACTGATTTATTACGAATTTGCTAAGTGGTACTCTAAACTATAGATCTTTAATTAAATAAACAAGACCGCTAAATTCTTCAGTGTTAAAATGACCTTTATCCTGGAATATTACGAGTTCTGCTGATGGAAGTGCAGAAATATACTTGTCTGAATCAGTGATAGGCACTACCGGGTCATCCTCTGAGTGCAATATATAAATTTTTTTTAGTTGTTTATTTAATTTATCAAAGTTAATTCCCAGATTAAAATCCCCCAGGCTCTCACCGTTTTCTTCGAATGGTGCAGCTAAAAGAAATAAGGCTTCAATTTTCTTAGGTAAAATATTCTCAGATAAGTATTTAGCTAAAAATATTCCACCGAGTGAATGACCAATTAATATAACACTGTCATCAAGAACCTTAGTAATTGCTTCGAAATACAGCTTCCATTCAGAATACTTAGCATAGGTTGAGTTAGGCATTCGGGGATTTAATACTTCATAACCGGTACCCAATCTATCTGATAGTGTTTGCTTCCAATCAATACTAGAAAAAAGCCGGGATTTATCTATCTCTATATTCTTAAGATGATCTGTATAATCAGATTGGTTATCGAAAGTTGTTCCACCGTGTACTATAAGTATCTGCTGTTTCATACGTATATTTAATCATATTAGATAGGTTAACAATAATGATCTATTGATTGAATTCATAATTAAAGTTCAAGTTTTAAAAAAGGTGTATAATGCCTATTATGCTTAAGAAAAATAAAAACAATATTTCTTCTCTTAATAAATTATCTATCTTAATGATTCAAAAGGTACCGGAGTTCGGCAATAAGTTCTTCTATTCACTGGGCTTTTTGTCTATGATTTCTTTCATGCTACTCCTTTTGACGGGGATTATGATGATAATATTTGGGCCAAATTGGTGGCTTATTAATCCAGTTGGAGTTTTCTTTAGAAGTATTCATCTTTGGTCAACTCAAGCATTTGTGCTATTCATCATATTGCATCTATTTGTAGTTTTCTCTACTTCTGGCTTCAAAAAACCCAGGACATTAGTCTGGATATTAGGTGTAATTATGTTTGTATTCGTAATGGCTGAAACTGAGTTCGGTTACGTATTAAGAGGTGATTACTCTTCGCAGTGGCGAAGTTTGCAAGGTGCAGATTTTTACAACGGAAGTTACTTAGGTAAATTAATCGATACGCTAAACTACAAACAGATGTATGGCTTTCATATCGTCATTATTCCAGTAATAATAGGCC
>CAIYEO010000038.1 GCA_903925195.1 uncultured Candidatus Saccharibacteria bacterium
CACCATAAGCTTAACTAATGACATGGGGATGTAGCTCAGTTGGCTAGAGCACCTGCTTTGCAAGCAGGGGGTCCGGGGTTCGAGTCCCCGCATCTCCACCATGTGTTAGAATTAAAACAAAGATATATCAAAAACGATTACAGGGGGAACATATTTTATGAATAAGATTGCGCATTACTTACAGAATCACCTAAGAGGTGAAGTAATGGACTCTAAAGATGCTCGATCTTATTTTTCAAATGATAATAGTATTTTAACTATTACCCCAACAGTTATTGTTTACCCCAAGAATGAAAATGACGTTAGAAAAACCACTAGGTTTAGCTGGCAATTAGCTGAGAGAGGCAGATTACTGCCAATTACATCTAGAGGCTCAGGTACAGACCAAACTGGTGCTGCTATTGGCAGCGGTATAATTATGGTTTTTCCAGCACACATGAATAAGATCGTTGAGCTAGATACAAAGAGCGGTGAAGTAGTCATAGAGCCAGGAATCAACTTTGGTAAAATGCAGCAATCGCTTAAAACTCATGGGCTATTCTTGCCAGCTTACCCATCTTCACTGGAGTATTCAACCGTAGGAGGGGCAATCGCAAATAATGCTGGTGGTGAAAAGTCAGTTAAGTATGGCGACACTAGAAGATACGTTAAATCATTGAGAGTAGTCCTTGCTAATGGAGAAGTAATTGAAACTAAACCCTTAAATAAACGAGAACTTAATAAAAAACTTGGACAAACAAATTTCGAAGGTGAAATCTATAGATCAATCGATACCCTAATAGAAGAAAACAAAGACCTAATAAAAACTACCGACCTAGCTGTAGCTCGTAATGGAGCGGGATATGATATCAAGGATGTTGTAACAAAAAAAGGTTTTGATCTTACTCCATTGTTTGTTGGCTCACAAGGTACGCTGGGTGTCATAACTGAAGCAAATTTAACAACATCAGAAAATAACATCGATACAACTCTAATTTTTGGATTTTTTGATGGTCTAGGAGAACTACAAGATGCTATTAATGAACTGAAAGAGTTGTCTGAGTCACCAAGTTCTATCGAGCTTGTAGATGAGCAATTCTTGATAATGGTCAATAAAATAAATCCTAATCTATTAAAGGATATACTGCCATCTGTTCTACCTAAATTCATTCTCTTTGTTGAGTTTGATAATTCTAACGATAGGCTAAGAAGAAAAATGGCTAAAAAAGTATCTAAGATATTCTCACATTATGCATCATCTAATCAGATGGAATCAGATGAAGATAAAATAGAAAATATTTGGAAAATTCGTAATGCTAGCTCAGTGATTTTAAATCATGTAGATGGTAACACTAGACCGGTTCCACTTCTGGAAGATGGAATTGTTCCTATAGACAGGCTATCTGATTACATAGACAGTCTATATCAAATCTTTAGCAAAAATCATGTACAAATTGCAATATGGGGTCATGCAGGAGAAGGAAACCTGCATATCCAACCATTTCTTGATTTAAGTGTTGTAGGTGATAGACAGAAAGTTTTCAAGATGATGGAGGAGTATTATCCAATGCTCATTTCTCTAGGAGGTAGCACCAGTGGTAGCTATAACGATGGTCGGCTTAGATCGCTGTACCTAGAAAGGTTATACGGCAAAGATGCATATAATCTAATGGTAAGACTAAAAAATATTTTTGATCCACATAATATCTTAAATCCAGGAGTTAAGGTTAATAGTTCAATTGACGAGGTTAAAAACATGCTCAAACAAGACTATACTAGGGGACATAATAACTTTTTACCACATTCCTAGTATCTAGCTATTGAGTTTTTTGGTAATTTTGAGTAAAATAACAGGGTACTTTGATTATTTTTAGCTCTCACTCGCGCGAGTGGCGGAATGGTAGACGCGCTACCTTGAGGTGGTAGTGGGGGCAACCCTGTGGAAGTTCGAGTCTTCTCTCGCGCACCATGAGGGCGGTTAGCTCAGTTGGCTAGAGCGCCTCGTTTACACCGAGGAAGTCGGGGGTTCGAGTCCCTTACCGCCCACCAAATATATTGTCACCAAATAACTATCGCCTTAATCAGTCACAAATTACCTAACCATTAATGTTTATAGTGTATACATCCCCAAAAAATGCTATTATTTATAGCAAAGATAATGCTTGTGCGGGGGGATCATATTTACTGGGTTAGAAACATAAAATCTAAACTTTCAAGAAGAGGTGCCTTATTTAGCATATTGGCTGCTTTGTTTATTTACGCATCAATTCTCATACCACATATAGTTTTTGCTGATTCTCTAAGTCTGTCGAGCGGGTATTCCTCTACCCAGAAACTGCAAGTAGGTTCACTGACGAGTTTGGATCCAAAAAACAATCAGAACGTTGTCAGTGCGAATGTTAATAATGTTAACAACCTAGCGGGCGTAGTAATTAATCAAAATAATTCTAATATTAGTTTTGACAATGCAAAATCTACCTACCAGGTAGGTACATCAGGGGTTTATTCAGTTAACGTCTCAACAGTTAACGGCAATATATCAAAAGGTGACAGGATAACGGCCTCAATTATTGAGGGAATTGGTATGAGGGCAAGTTCTCCTTCTAGAGTAATTGGAACAGCGCTCGATAATTTCGACTCTAAAGCTAAGGGGGCGAGTCAACAATCTATAGATCATAACAGAACAATTTTCGTTGGACAGATTTTGGTTAATGTGGCTGTCGGAGATTTTTCTGGTATTGCAGTGACTAACCCTGTAAACCCTAATATCGCACCTTATCAAAATTTTTTCCAGAACGTCCTTAGTAAAAAGGTTAGTCAGAACCAGACAGTTACAGCTTTAACGATTATCTCAGTCGGATTAATCATTACTATATTACTAATTCTTATATCCACCATTATCTCTATGAGATCAATCGGCAGGAACCCACTCGCCAGGAAGGGCATAACTAGACATACGATTTTGATTATTGTTATGGTTACCGCTATACTTTGTATTAGTTTAATAACAGCATATTTAGTGATGGCAGGTTGATGTAATGAATTTTTCAGAGTTAACAAACACGGGCATTATCAGTTGGTTAGTCCTTATCTTATTTTTGGTAATTGTAATTGTGCTGATAGTAACTGTGATTATAAATGATTTAAGAAAGCAATTTAAGCCTACTGTGTCGACAAATGCCACTAATACATCCATGACTTCAGTTCAGCTAGAAAAAGCCTCTGAACGGGCTCTAAAAGAGCTAGTGAATAAGATAAATGATGAGGTTAGTTCAAAATATATGGCTCATCTTAAATCTAGCCTTAATAAGGTAGATGCAACATTTCAAAAAAATATAGAAGATAGTGTTAAGGAGTTTAATAGTACTTTAATGACATTTCAGCTAGACGTGCAAAATAAAATTGAAGCTGCAAACCAAAGGATGCTGTTAGCAACTGTTGAATCAGAGAAGCAAGTTAGTGCAATGATCCAGTCTAAGAAGGAAGAGACTATTGGAAAAATCGATAACCGTCTATCTGAAATATTAGTAAGCTATCTTAATCATAGCCTCGAAGGGGTTATTGATCTCAGTGATCAACAGGACTATATCTTCGAGAATCTAGAAAAAAATAAGGCTTTAATCATTGAGGACATTAACAATGTCAAAATATAGCCTTAAAAAGATGCCCTCTGAGATAAATAGCCTATCTCAACTACAACAGGTTAGGGTATGGATAGATGAATTATTTTCAAAGCAAAGATCAGATATAGCTTCTAAAAAAAATGGCACAACAAATAAGCTTGATAAAAATAATCTACCAGAATGCATTCAGTGTTTTTTTTCATCAGAAGTTACCTGGGAGAATCTGAGTGAGCTAAAGATTCAGCTTGATAAAATCATAGAAACCTCTACTGTCACTACCATTACTTTATCTGACATTCCATCGACAGAGATGAAAATGAAAATCGTATCTTGGTTTCGATCTATTAATTCACTAGCCATGGTTGAGTTTCTAACGGATGCATCAATAGTCGGCGGTTTAATTGTTAGAACTGAGAAGAGAAGGTATGATTTGTCTCTTAGGAAAATTCTTGAAAATGTAGATGTAAATAAGATCGGAATACTCAACGATGTCCAATAAAAAAATCTACTCTAGTTTAGTTGATAGAGGTAATCAAACTGGAGAGGTTATATCTACCGATAGATTTTTGGCAATTGTTAAGGGGCTAGATAAGATAATGATAGGTGCAATGGTGGTTTTTGAGAATGGTCAAGACGGTATTGTTCAAGGAGTCCGGGAAGATTTCGTTGAGGTTTTGAGCCTAAGCTCAGAAATCATTGAAATTGGAAATCTAGTAGTAGCCAAAACAGATAAGTTATCTATCGGCGTCAGTGAAGGGTTACTAGGTAGAATCATTAATCCTTTAGGCCATCCTATTGATGGTAAAGGAATCGTTCGAAAAGCTAAGGATCAAGATGTTTTTTCGGAAGCTCTTGATTTTAAAAATCGGGCAATTTTATCTACTCAACTTGAAACTGGCGTTACGTTAGTAGATACATTATTTCCAATTGTTTATGGTCAGAGAATTGCGATAATGGGTGATTCTAAATCTGGTAAGACTACATTTCTTAGTCAACTTGCAATTAATCAAGCAAAAAAAGGAAAAATTATTGTTTATGTTCTTATTGGCAAAAGAAAACCTGACGTAGAAATTCTAATCAACAGATTTGAAAAAGAAAAAGTGAGTAGCAAGATTGTCTTCGTATTAGCAGATGTCTTTGACTCTCTTCCGCTTACTTATTTGGCACCATATAGTGGCTGTGCCGTAGCTGAGTACTTGTGGCAAGCTGGTAATGACGTGATTATTATTTATGATGACCTAAGTAATCACGCTAAGGCATACAGAGAGCTTTCTTTGATCTTAAGGAAGAATCCAGGCAGGGAGGCATATCCAGGAGATATGTTTTATGCCCATTCATCTTTGCTCGAGAGAGCAGGAAAAATGGAATCAAACGGTAAAACATTGACGTCACTTCCTATCTCTGTTACGCCGAATGACGATATCACTGGATTTCTTTCTACAACGTTAATCTCCATAACCGACGGACAACTTATTTTTGATAACAGCATAATGAGGTCAGGAATTAAGCCAGCAATTAATGTTGGCTTGTCTGTCTCTCGTGTTGGGGGCAGGGGTCAGACGAAAAACGCACGATATCTTGCGAGAATTATCTCATCTTATTTAGCAAATTATCGACTAACTCTTGAGTCCTCAAGATTTGTGAGTGAACAGTCCAATGAGACAAAATCAACACTTAGGATTGGATCGAGGATTTATGATATTTTTGGTCAATCTCCTCACGAGTTATTTACTTTGATTGAAGAGCAAATCATGCTAAAAGTAGCTCTTGGGAGTGGTAGTCTAGATACATTAGATGTCGCTAAGCTTAAGTCTATCGTTAAGAACCTTCCGCTCAAGGATAAAGTCGACACCAATATTGAATCAATTTCTGAAAAAATAATACAGTCTGGACTAAAGGGTTAAATTAGATGTCTATAAATCTAAAAGAACTTCAGAAAAGTTTGAATAACACAGGGACGATAATGAATCTAAGCTCAATTTTTGAAATAACTTCCACGATTAAAATTAACTCCACAAAGTCTAGTGTTTTTGCCTCTCAAAAATTTTATCTCGATCTCTTCAGCCTCTATCAGAGACTAGTGAACGCTCAAAAACTTGATGAATTACCTAAACGCTCAATAAGCTATAATAAAACACTTTCTTTAGTAGTCACTTCATCTGGAAGTTTCTCTGGTCCAGCGGATAATGAAATTCTTAGACTACTGGATAGTGATACGGATACGGCCGGTAGTGATATTGCTATGATTGGAAAAAAAGGGGTTTCTATTTTAACGGCCAAAGGTAGAAAAATGGTACTTGCTTTTGATTCGCCAGATATATCAAGACCAATCGATGTAACTCCGCTTGCTGATTTAATAAAAAAATATAAGAATGCATATTGCATACATCAGACCTTTATATCTATTGCAGATCAAAAGATTATCAGGGTTAATCTAATACCGTCAGAAAATATAATTAGCGAGCAGGGAATTAAAATAGACATTGATAGCTTTATATTAGAGCCAGAATACCTTGAAATCATGAATTACCTTGAGTCAGTCATTTTAAACATTACTTTAACTCAGATTATTTTTGAAGCTAGACTAAGTGAGTATGCGAATAGATTTAAAACAACAACAGTTATTAATGAAAAGGCAAAAGAAAGCATAAGATTATTGAAATTGCAGTATAATCAGGCAAAGCGAAGAGTTAAAGATGAGGCGCTTAGAGCTCAATTATTTCAAGGGGTTAGACGATGATTATTGCAGGAGAAATCAATGCATTGAATGGGCTAGTTGTTGATGTTATTACAACAATAATTAATAAGCCAGCAATAAATACCATCCTTTTCATGGAGGAATATCCTGAAGTTATATTTCAGGTAATATCTTATGAAAATAAATACATAGCAAAATGCTTAAACCTTACGGGATCTAGTAAGCCGTATAAAGGAGCCAAGATACTAAGCTCAAATAAAGGGCTCATGGTACCAGTTGGCCCAGAGACTTTAGGGCATGTTTTTGATTCTCTAGGTAGACCCATAGATGTTGCTGCGAAAGATTTAAAACAAAGTTCAATGATTGATATTTTTGAGGAATCAAAACCTGACAGAAAATACCGCAAACTAGAGACTGAAATTGTAGAAACTGGGATCAAAGCAATAGACTTTTTTACTCCATTCGTGAAAGGTAGAAAAATTGGAATTATAGGCGGTGCGGGTGTTGGAAAAACTGTATTAACGACCGAGATAATGCATAACGTAGGAAATAAAAAGGATAATCTAACTTACTTTGTTGGTATCGGTGAGAGAATGAGGGAAGGGCATGAGTTATTCAATACTCTAAAAGAAAAACAATTACTGGGAAGTAGCGTAATGTATTTAGGCCAAATGAATGAAAACGCTGCTCTAAGATCATTGGTTGGTATAACTGCTGCTAAATCTGCGCGTTATTTTAGGGATTCTAAGAAGAAAGACGTCCTGTTTTTTATTGACAACATTTATCGACACGTCCAAGCTAATAATGAATTATCTAGCATGATTGGCGAATTTCCAGCTGAAGGGGGCTATCAGCCAACTATGTATTCGGATCTTAAAAAATTTATGGAACAACTTGATTCGAATGATAATGGAGCAATCACCACAATACAGTCAGTCTTTATTCCGTCTGATGATCTATCCGATCCAGCAGTTGTTGAAATATCTCAACAGTTAGATGGTGTGATTGTGTTATCGCGATCTATTTTTGAGAGCGGCATACTGCCAGCTATTGATCTACTGCAGACTAACTCATCTCTCATATCAGAGGAAATTATTGGAAAAGAGCACTATGATTTAGTTGGTAGAGTTAAGAAGATATTGCAAAAATACGACTCACTAAAAGGGATTATTGCTGTTATTGGGGAATCTGAACTTTCGGAGAGTGACAGAAATGATTATCACCTTGCTCAAAAATTAATAGAATATTTTTCTCAATCTATGTTTGTAACTGAAGAATTAAATGGCAAGCCTGGTGAATACGTATCAAGGGTAGATAATATCGCAGGCATAAAGGCAATTTTAGAAATGGGGTCAAATAATGTCAGTACCTGAAAAAAATGATATTTTGAATGTAAAATTTATATCCCCATTTGAAACTTTCTTTGAGGGTAGTGCTCAATCGGTTTCTGCCAGCGACATTTCAGGACCTTTTGATGTACTGCCAGGTCACAATAACTTTGTTGGATTATTAACTAGTGGCGATGTAAAAATAGTCTCTACTGATGGTCCTAAAAGCATTGGAATCAGCAAGGGTATAATTTATGTTTTCAATAACCAGGTTGAGGTCTTCGCAAACGTTTAATTCTAGATTATTATCCTGTGGATAATCTCACCTCTGTAGGGAAAGATATACCTCTCAATCTATAAAAACAGGGGTTGCATAAAGCTTATGTAGAACCTAAAATATAGATAACCATTTAAGGGGATATTTATTGGATGCTACCAGGTGATAAAACACATAGTAGCGAGGGAAACCAGATAGGCGATTCTCGCTCTAGCAATAATGATACAAATGGTCAGCTTTCTAATGAAGGTTTGACTCCTGTTAATGCATCTCAAAATAATCTTCAGTCTCTCAATGTTAGTGATCAGCAGGTTATAGATGCTGTTGGCAACAAACCAATTTCTGATTTAAACAACTTGACTTATTCAAATACGAAGAATAATATTCCTTCATCCAATAAATCATCTTCAAGAAAAAGACTCCTCACATCTATAGGGGCGGCTTTAGGTGGATTTATAATGTTAGGTGGATTGGCTTTTGGTGCAACCTATGTTGTTCATCAAAGCAATCAGAACAAGAAGAATACTTCAATAAATGCTTCAACCGTTTCGAAAACAATTTCAATAAAGGTTCCTCAGAATGCCAATCAGGCAGCGGTTCTATACAACCAGTCAGGGTTTAAAACAATTACCTTGAATGGTGATGTTAACGTTCAAGGCGGCCTTAATACTAAAGGTGATATTAATACTTCAGGAAATATTTCTGCTACCGGAAATTTGAACGTTCAAGGAGATTTTACTATTGCTGGAAATATCGACACTTCTGGTGATATTACTGCTAACAGTTTTTCTGGAGATGGTGCAAACCTTACCAACCTAAGCGCCGATAACATTACTTCAGGCCAGATAGATAATTCACATCTGTCTCCAGACGTTACATTACTAGGCCAAACTATCCCTTTGGACGCAATCCAGGCAAACATCGTATCTAGCATTAATGGTCTTGTTAATAATGGCGGAAATATAGATATTGTTGCTGGTAATAATATTGATGTCAGCACTGACCCAACTAATAATCAGGTAATAATATCATTACCTAATGGACTAGGTACAATTACCGGAGTTTCAGTAGGTGCTGGACTAACTGGTGGTGGTACATCGGGTAATATTAACGTTGGCTTGGATAACCAAGTTACAGTTCAAGGTAATATAATCAATGGTACGGACGGCTTAGTTAAATTAGTAGCCGGTCTATTACCGGTTGCAGACGGCTCTAATCTAACCAATCTTAATGCATCAAATTTAAGTTCTGGAACAGTTGCTAACTCCTTACTTAGTGGTAATGTAACTCTTGGAAATAATAATTTCAACCAAAACAATGGTTTAGTTCAGTTGAATAGTAATGGATATATTCCAGTATTAAATGGCTCTAATCTAACCAATCTTAATGCATCAAATTTAAGTTCTGGAACAGTTGCTAACTCAAGACTAAGTAATAATGTCACACTACAAGGCAACACCTTTAATGGAGCTAATCAGTTACTACAGGTAGATCTTAATGGTAAGTTACCGGTCATTAATGGTTCTAATCTAACCAATCTTAATGCATCAAATTTAAGTTCTGGAACAGTTGCTGACTCAAGACTAAGTAATAATGTTTGTTTAAGTCTTACGAATAATTGTTCCTATGTTAGTTTACAAGGTAATTCTCCAGCAGTGCAGACTGGTAATATAAACGTTTCAGGTACTATTTCGGCTACTAATTTAGTCGGAAATATTGATGCTTCTGAGATTTCATCAGGTATTATTAATTCTAGTAGACTGCCGATTAGTATAACCTATATGGGCAATAGCTTTAATGGCCCTAATCAGTTAGCTCAACTAGATTCGACTGGCATAATTAATGATCAATATCTTAGCTCTAATGTTACTAGAAATAATTCTAGCAACCATTTTACTGGTGTATCTAATACATTCGATAATGGTATAATTGTAAACTCTATACAACCTTCTTCATCACCGTTAACAGTCGGTTCGACTAGTAATTCATTAAATTTACAGGGATCTGATAGCTCTACGTTCTCCAGTACAAATTCTGGACATACAACTTCTATTGGATTTAAAACACCAACCACTCCTATAGGTAATGTTGTCTATCAATTTAATTCATCAGTGGCAGCAGGGACATATGAGGTCTGTACTACAGCTAATTTTACAACATGTACCTCAGGTGCTGGTGGAGGAATAGCTGGGTCTGGAACCATTGGACAGTTAGCTGTATTTGATCAAACAGGCTCAATAACTAGCTCTTCAATCAAAGAAAATACAAATAATGGAAATATAGATATCGGTACAGTCAATAGCAGTAATAATCCTGGTGGTTTTCAGCTAAATGTTGCAGGAGGAATTAATACTTCAGATGGTATATATGTAGGCACTCATCAAATTTGTGATGCTACAGGTTGTCAGATTGGTAGTAATCCTGGAAATAGTGCAATAACTAATAAAATCGGAGATAACTCTCCATTAACAAATTCGAATAATTATCAAACTGCCAACATAGACATACAATCTGCTAATTCAACAAATGTTGCAGCCATCATACAAGGAGCTAGCAATCAGAATGCTGATTTATTGGATCTGAGAAACTATAACGGATCTTATTCTGCAGGAACAATTTCTCAAAGTGGCAATAACATAACTGGTAGTGGCACTAACTTCACTAGTTCAATGAGTGGAGGAACCATAACATATCCTGACAGCTCAACAGCAACCATAACCTGGGTTAATGCCACACATTTAACTAGCTCAGTTTCTAAAACTGTTTCATCTGGTTCTAACTATTTGATTTCAGGCTTGAACCAAAATGTTGCAAGCGTTGATGCATCCGGTAATCTGAATATAGTTGGGAACTTTAAAGTTAATGGAGCACAGATTTCAACATCTAATCTAAGCAATAGTTCAGATGTTGCTCTTCAATCTAAAAGTGCCAACTTTACTAGTACAAGTTCTGGTGCATTTGAAATTCAAGGGACAAATTCTAACAACAACCCTCTATTCATAGCCAATGCTAATAATAATTCTATAGCAATAAATGCTAATCCAAATGCTTCATATTCACTTAATGTCGGAGGAATTGTTAATGCAACAGGTTTTGATATTAATGGCATACCAATCTGTTCTATTTCCGGCAGTGTAGTCGAATGTGCTCCTAAATCTGGATCTAATAACTATATCCAGAACTCTCTATCTACTACTAACTATTCTGCAGGAACAATTTCTCAAATCGGTAACAATATAACTGGTATTGGTACTAACTTCACTAGTTCAATGAGTGGAGGAACCATAACATATCCTGACAGCTCAACAGCAACCATAACCTGGGTTGATTCAACCCATTTAACTAGCTCAGTATCTAAAACTGTTTCATCTAGTTCAAACTATGTTATTGGTTATACTTCAGGTCTTCAGACTGCCAATATTAAGTTAGCATCAGGATCTCCAACAGTAGCAACAGCTACTTTTCAGGGCGATTCGGTAATTGGATCACCCCAAACTGCAAACATTGTTAACATAAACAATAGCGGTGGGACTACTGTTGCAGCTTTTGATTCGAATGGTAAATTAATTTTAGGAGCACAAGGTTCTCAGACAGGTAAGTTAGTCTTTAATGGTAAAAATTCTAATTCTAACTCGATTACTATAACTGGACCTGATTCACCTTTGGGCAACTTTACATTAAGTATACCGACTATAACTGGTAATTCTCAGATTTGTACTAGCTATGATAATAATTGTAATTATGCGACTAGCAACTCTAATTCTAATGGGTATGTAAGACTTAGTCCCACAAATGGATCTGATAATGGAGACATCAATGTTACAGGTGTTATCCAAGGCGGATCATTCAATAATACAAATAATAGTTTTTCAGTATCATCAAATGGCGACATCATTGGAGCTAGCCTTAATGTAGGTGGAATAATCAACGGTCAGGGAGGTCTAGCAATTGAAGGAGACACATATATCAATACTAATAATGGTTCGGGTAATACGAACATAGGTAATGGAGGCAATACGGGCAACGTATCTATTGGTAACCTGAGTGGTGCGCTTAATCTTCAGGGATCAGATTTGAGCATTATATCTAATGGTTTGCTTGCTGGATATCTATCCAATCAGGCTTATGCAATAGTTCTTGGAAGTAATAATAGTGTAACGGGATATTATATTCTGCAAAATGCAGCTACGACTAACACTGTTGCTATTAGCCAGTCTAACGTTGATAATGGAAATAATACTGCTTTAATTACCGCTCCAGACATAAGTGGGGAGTTGATTGTTGCCCAAGATCCGAATAGCACTCAGTTTACTCAAAATGGCAATATTACAATAAACGGAACATCTACCGCTAACAATATTATTGGTACGAGCTCAATTAAATTAAATAATTCAAATGTTTGTGTAGAAAATCAGGCTTGCTCAGGTTATCAGGCGAGTGGCAACTATGCTCAGCTAGGCGTTAATAATCTTTTCACAGGCACAACCAATACATTCAATGCCATAAATGGTACTAGCATTCAAGGAAGCAACTTAACGATTGGATCATATTCAACTGGAAAAGTTACACAATCTGCAAATACAATAACAGCACAAGCAGGGAATGGAACAGCCTTCACTAGTGCTATGGTCGGCGGAACAATCACAATCAATACAACTCCAACACCAACTGTTGAAACTATAACTGCAGTGCCTACATCCACTACACTAACAGTAAGTGGTCCTGGCACAAGTATAGGAACCAACACAACCTACTCCATCTCTTATGGTTTCAAAGTAGATGCTAGTGGTAACCTCAGCACTGCTGGCACCTACAATGGAAACACATTTACCAGCTCATCATTATCATTTTCAGGAAGTACTGCCAACATATCAGCAGCGACTTTAAATCTTAACGATAATAAATCAACTAATACAACAAATATTGGAACTAATGGAACATCAGGACTAGTCACTATTGGCAGCTCATCTAATAACGTCACTATTGGTGCGGCAACCACCATCAATAGCTCCGCATCTATATACAATAACTCTGCCTCTGGTTTTCAGGTTGGACAAAATAGCTCAAGTGCGAATATTTATTTAAAAGTGGATAATTCTAGTGGAATAGTTACTATAGGAAATTCGCTCGCTAATATATCCGTTAATAACACAACTGGAAATATTACATTTACAGGTACCGTAAACTCACCTCATTCAAAGCAAATTATATTATCGCCAGAATTTGCTGGCGCAGTATTGGATAGTGGTTCTGCTTTTGACCAGCCAAATACCACAACTATTGGAACAATGACAGCAGGTTTTGATACTACAATTGGTAGTTTATCTGCAAGGCCAGGAGAAAATAATTATTCATGGACTACTAGTCAAGGCGCTAATCAAAGTTACGATGTTATATTACAGGTTCCGCTGCCTTCTGACTTCAATACATTTAACAATACTACGAATAGCAATATCCAAATAGACACTAAAGGCACGAGTGGTAGCTCTATTTCTGCATGGCTTTGGAACAATAATAGTAATGAATCAAATTGGTCAAAAAATAATTTGACTGGATGTAGTCTTACAGTAGGTTCTGCTTGGGCAACACAGAACACTTGTGCTTTAAGCGCTATAACTGATAACAGCGCTAATGGCATGATGACCTTTAGGGTTAGATTAACTGCGGCGTCAAACAATGGAACTGTTCAGCTTGGTAATATTACAATCAACTATACCTCTAAGTATTAGATCGAAACTAAGAGAGTAGAGTAGAGTCTATAACATCTATAAGTTCTTTGGGAGAGAGTTCAGCCTTTATCTTATAACCAGCACTATATTCTTTTGCTTTTGTTATATCTCCAGGCGTAGAGGAGTTGCTAAGAAATATTAATTTAAATGATCTCGTATCATAGTCCTGTTTTTTTAGTTCGTCAATGACTTCAAAGCCATTTAATTCTGGCATATTTATATCCATTAGAATAAAACTTGGCTTAAGCTGTAGGATAGTTTTTACTGCTTGATTGCCACTATTTGCTACCTCAACCTTATAGCCAGCTATTTCTAGCTGTAGCTTGAGCAGGTTAGCGATAGATACATCATCTTCCGCAATGACTATCTGGAAATTATTTCTTTTTGGGTTGTTTTGTATTGGTGAATTATTATCGGACATAAATAAAAATAACTTTCTAGCATATTATAGCGTAGAAAGTTATTTTTAGTTTATCTATTTTTTATTTTTGGTTTTTCATAATAGCAGTAACAACTTGACTGTCACTCTTCAAGTTTTCCCAGAACAATACTTGAGATCGAGCGACAAACATTTGATCTTCTGGACCATGTATCTCTTTTCCAAGTTTAATCAAGGAAAGGGAAGACTGAGTTGTTGATGTGCTTTTAGGTTGTACTGCAGCTTGACCAGCTTGTAGGTAATAGATGTTAGTCATTTTTACGTAATTACTATTTATTGCTGTAATCTTTCCGAAGTAAGCTTGGCCGTTTGTTAGGAATAGGGCCTGATATTCGTTAGTCACAATACTATTCATTGGGTTCGGTGTTAGTCTAGTATATCCAAAATAGCCAACCCCTAATACTATTAATAAGCCAACAATTAATGATATAGGTAAGCCTAATTTCATTTTTTTCTTTGATTGTTTAGGCGCAGTTTGAGCGCTACTATTTTTTCTAATTGGAACTTGACTTGAATTATCCATTAATACCCCCGTTAACTTCTTATGTAACCATTATAGACTATTTGACTTAGGTTAATCAATCGAAAGGGTAGGTTATTTTTACACTGTTTTATAATAATTTAACGATACTACTCTAATAAGTTCTAGGTAATCTAAAATAGGTCTTAGTCTACAGATTAAAAACTGTAGCAATTTTGTCATCGTTTTTTGCTTGACCATATCTGTTATAACTGCTAAGATAGTTGAAGTTTGAGTTTAGGCACGAATACAACTAGTTTTGCTTCTAGCATAAACTCAAGCCTTAGTCATATATTATATGTGTGAAAATTGACTTCGAGTTTTGTAACTTAAAAATTTGGCTTTAAATTTTAGTAAAAATGACAAACGGCAAAGTGTTGGTTAATACCAATAACTAGTCAATGCATAATAACGTAAAAAGTTACTCAAGCGCGCACAATGGATGCCTTGACGTAAGATACCGATGAAGGACGTATGGAGCTGCGAAAAGCTTCGGGGAGCTGCTAACTAAGCTTTGATCCGAAGATATCCGAATGGAGAAATCCGGTCAGAGTAATGTCTGATCACGCTTAACTGAATACATAGGTTAAGATGAGGTAACCGGGGGAACTGAAACATCTTAGTACCTCGAGGAATAGAAAGTAAACAACGATTCCGGTAGTAGTGGCGAGCGAATCCGGATGAGCCCAAACCTTTTAGGTTTCCGCCTAGTAATAGACGGATAAGTTGGTAGACGAATATCTAAAAGGGGTTGTGACATAACAAAAAACCAGTACGGAGTCCTAGATTTTATCTAGTAATCCGTAGTGGGGGTACGATCTACCATTGTCGTACATAAGGTAAAAAATTAGCGACGCGAGCAGAATCAGTTGGAAAGCTGAGCCAAAGATAGTGAAAGCCTAGTATGCCAAGTATCGCTAA
Source organism: uncultured Candidatus Saccharibacteria bacterium (assembly GCA_903925195.1). The sequence goes on from CAIYEO010000038.1 coordinate 15,515, forward strand.
CCTTATATTTGTTTTGTAGAGTAGGTCGGGGCACGTGCAATCCTGACTGAAGCTGGGGGGTCCACCCTCCAAGGCTAAATATATCTTTCGATCGATAGTGAACAAGTACCGTGAGGGAAAGGCGAAAAGAACCCAGGAATGGGAGTGAAATAGAACCTGAAATTGTGTGCGTACAAGGAGTCGGAGCCAATTTATTTGGTGACGGCGTGCTTTTTGTAGAACGATCCAGCGAGTTATTTGCTAGTGCAAGCATAAGTCATTTGACGGATG
>CAIYEO010000039.1 GCA_903925195.1 uncultured Candidatus Saccharibacteria bacterium
TAAAGATATTAAACCCTGGTGATTTCTTAAAAATATTCTAGTTTACAATAGCCTACCTACTGTAAACTAAAGCTTTATCCACTAATGTTTGAATTCTTAGATTATTTAAACTGAGATAAATAGTTTGTCTTAAAGACTGTTTCGAGTGATTTCTTTTCAGTGAATCTTTCTACAGCCAGGTCTACAAGTCGACTGACTAATTCAACATTGTTAATTCCGGCTTTGTTCCAGTTGTGAGAATACAGTCCACCGGGAAGTGGATTGACTTCATTGAAATAAACTTTCTCAGTTTTAGTATCAATCAACATATCAACTCTCGCTATACCACTACAACCAATTGCTCTATAAACTGCTAGGCCTGTAGCTTCAGCCTTATCATAAAGTGCCTTTGGAAGTTTGGCCGGAATAGTTGAATAGCCCTGAGAGCCACTTGAGCCCTTGTTCTTGCCCTTTTTGCCACCTTGTAAGTACTTTGTGTCGAAATCAAAGAAATCCTCACTGTGAAGCACTGGCTGTTCTAGGTAGGCCGGCTTTAATTCTTCGTTTCCAATTATCGGTAGGGTTACCTCAACCAGGTTATTAACCGCCTCTTCAATTAGAACTTTATCGTCATAATGAAGTGCCACTTCAATTGCATTAACTACATCTTCAGTCTTTGTGACACGAGTGATACCAATTGAAGAGCCAAGATGAGCCGGTTTTACGAAGACTGGTAGCTTTAATTCCTTTTCTATTTTATTTAGAGCTCCTTTAGGGTCTTGGTTAAAGTCATGCTTAGAAAAATAGACAAACTTAGCCGTATCAATAGAGTTACTCATGGCTACATCTTTAGCTACGACTTTATCCATAGCAATTGCGCTCGATCTAACGTCACAACCTACGTATGCTACGCCTGCCATTTCACAAATTGCCATGAGTTCTCCATCTTCACCGTGGGTTCCATGAGTAGCCGGAAAAACAACATCGATATCTATTGTCTTATTGGTAAGTCCTGGCCTCACAAGTTTAAGTCCCGAATTTAAAGACAATGTAACTGGTTTTAGCTTATTTAGAAATTCTTGAAAATGACCGCCAGAATAATTAGATAGATCTTTTAACTTATCATCAGAGTACCATGATCCATCTTTAGAAATATAGACAGCTATGACGTTGTAGTCGCCACTAAGTTCTAGGGGTTTAATGATGCTGGATACTCCAGTGATAATAGACACATCATGTTCAGTTGATCTAGAACCAAAGACAACGGCTACATTAAGCTTATTCATATAATTAGTATAGCAGAATTATTTATACTGATCGGGCCAATCGTTCTGCATCATCACAACATCACCCGAGGCTATAAAGTGACTAAGATTCCGATAGAATTTCAAAGGATCAGACTCAATACTTATTTTCTTTTTATAGCCGCCTTTTAAAAGACCATTCTTAATATATTCCGTGACTGAATTTTTCATAAGTACTACTATATCGGCATCAGACCCAGCTATATAGCTACCTAATTTTTCATGAATCAGCTTTGTTTCCTTGCCCTGATCTACAAGTCCCGGAGTAACATATATCTTTCTTTTAGCACTAAGGTCATGAAGTAGTTCGCAGCCGACTCGTATCCCTTCAATATTTCCATTATATGTATCATCTATAACCCAGGCGCCATTAAGTTCATATGGTTGCATACGATGTTCATAAGGAGTAGTTCTGGCAACTCCAGCAATAACTTGTTCTTCACTAAGACCAAACTCTAAAGCTAGTGAAGTGGCGAGAACTAATCCTCCAATATGATGTTCGCCTATTAGAGAGGTTGAAAGATCTAGACTAGTCTTTCCTTTAGATATTTTAAAAGTAGTGCCCGAAATAGAAGTCTTAATATTGCTAACTGTCCAACCATTGACGCCAGACTTGGAATACTTATTAAACTTGGGCCTCATGAAATTTTCTGTTTCTTCTGACTCAGCATTGACATAAATTTTCTCAGGATTGACAAAATTAGCCACCGAGAAAATATCATCACCGGCAGCCTGTAATGTCTTATACTTATCTAAATGTGCAGGAGCAAGGCCAGTAATAATAGCCCGGGTTGGATGTGTGATTCTAGAAAACAACTCAACGTCTCTTGGCTGCCCCTCTCCATACTCGATTATTAATATATCTTCGTCGCCTGTTAATTTAAAAGCAAAATTAGCATGAGATATTGCAACGTTCTTATTCCCAGGCGTAGCAGCCACGTTCTTATTTTCTCCAAGGATAGTCATAAGTAACTCTTTCATTGAGGTCTTTCCATAACTGCCAACAATAGCTATCTTTTCACCCCTATAATCTTTGAATATCTTTTCGCTCCTTAATATCTTTTTATTATTATTTGGATTAACAAGAAAAAGTCTTCCGAGTATTAATGGCACAACAACAATATTCCCTATTATTATTGGATATCCGACAATTAATGCCAGGCCAAAAGTCCATCCAGCATAAAGTTTATTACTGTGCCAAAGAAAAATACAAAGTAGCCCAGAAACTATCAAAATTAAAGATCCAGTATAAAGTGCGTACAGTAAGGCCTTAGCAGAACTTGTTTTCTTAAGAGATCCGCGGTTACTTACTTTATTGAAATTCTGAGTCGTCCAAAACCATTTTAAGTATTTAAGGACATCATATTCGCTTGACTGAAGCATATATGCAATAGTTACTAAAAACTTTGGTCTGTATATTCCCAACAATGCTTTTATCATGAGATGAAATCCTTAATTAGTTTTCCTACTACTTCAGGCTGATCAAACTGTACGAAATGTCCAGCTGAACCAACCAACTCAAGTGTTGATCCTGCAATTGCTTCATGATAAATCATACCAAACTTAGGTGGCGTAGATTTATCTTCTTCTCCATAAATAAGTAAGGTTGGGATGTCAATCTTCACAGCTTCACTTCTGAGATCTTCAGCAACAATATTTTTAAATGTTTCTTGTAAATTTTCTGCAAGTAACATATCTGAACCTACGGATGAATAAAACTTTGAACGAAGTTTAGATTTAAAGTTTTTAGGTAATGGCGACGAAACAATCTTTCCTGTCTTAGTTGCCACTTTGAGTAAACTATTCTTGCCATTATTGTTGCCACGAATTCCAGCTGAACCAATAAGTACAAGTTTTTCCGGCAATATTAATTCTTTAGATATTGCCTTAATTGCTATAGATCCACCGTTACTATGGCCAACAATTAAATCAATATTCACTAAATTAATTTTTTTAACAAAGTCCGATACGAACTTAGCATAATCTAAAAGCATCCAATCATCATTCATAATTTGGCTATCTCCAAATCCAGGAAGATCTGGAGCGATTACATTACCAAATTCAGATAAACTATCCAAGAATTTAGCCTGTCCCTTTGCGCTATCACCCCAACCATGCAAAAACAAAATACTTTTAGAAGTTTTGCCAACTCTTGTTTCGTAACTTATAAGCAGATCATCGACGATTACTTGCATATGCTTAGTATACTAAAGTTTTTATTATTTTATTGCTTGAATTTTAGTCTGAAGCTGCTGCAATGAAATATATTTGGTTGGAGCCTTAAATGCTGGATCAATTCCAAATCCTGAGTAATCAGTGATTCCGGAAGGACTGCCGTTATTTATCCTTACTAGATTCCTTGAAACTGGGTTAATACTGACAGTAATTTTAACAGGTGGACGCTTCGAGTATTGACTTGGATTAATACCGGCTAAGCCATCATAATTTATATAGCCTCCAAATTTTTGCATCATTTCTATATAGCCAGATAAATTCACAGAAACATTTAGGCTATCTACTTTCTGACCATTAATAGTTTCAGATTTGGATTTATTAACAACATATACTTTGTGAGATTTAGCAAAGCTGACAAGAGAGTTTCTTTGGCTAGATGTCAAATTGCCAAAAGGTAGAATACCAAATAGAGACTGATAAAAAGTCTGAGTAGTTTTACCTAAAGATCCCTTTGCTATTGCCTGATAACCCCAAATATTTAAAACCTTAGAATAATTAGCAGTTTTTCCACCAGCATTTTTAGGATTAGCGGATATCTTCAAATATCTTACATATTCATAAGTAGGGCTATTGTTTTCTTCAGTTACAACTGTAGTCCCGCTACGAGTAAGATATGTAAGTGAATGAGAGTAGCTCGATCCGCCTAAACCAATCTGTACTACCTGCTTAAGGTTGGCTCCATTATTATTTGTCTTAGTTGTCTTAGTAAAACCTATAGTAGAAATGTCATTACTAAATGAACCCCAAAATACATTAGTTGGATTCAAATATATATTATTAATAAACAGACCGATACTCAGAGCGAATAATAGTACTCCTCCGATTACAAAAAGTCTTATGTTCGATTCGCCATCTTTTTCTAATTTCTTTAAGAGTTTATTTGCCATCAGTTTATTATAGCAAATAATCAGATATTAATACTTAGCAGATTGAATAATTAATTTAAAATCTTTGACTTCGCTATTTGTTTTAGCGGCTGCAAGATTAGCTGGTGACATTCCGGCAGCAAAACTCATATTAATATTGAAAGCAGTTTCATTGCCCATGCTTTGAGCATTAGTTAGATTATTCTTAGCAACTGGAAACTTATATTTTTGATCTGGAGTCGTTGATAGAGCTACAGCATCAATAGTGGTATTGTAGGTACCATCAGGCTTCATGTTAGAACGGTACTGCATATAAGCAGGCTTACCGCTAAAGCTGATTGGGTCATTGCCAACAATCTTGGATTCATCACCACCGAAGCCTGCA
>CAIYEO010000040.1 GCA_903925195.1 uncultured Candidatus Saccharibacteria bacterium
AAAAAATCAAAAAGAGAAGGTAACAGGAGATAATAAATAAGCATTCTGGACTAAATCCGAACTAACGTCATGGTACTTTGATACCGCCGCAATGAGAGAATTACTTCAGGATAGAATCAGGGAGTGTTCAACGAACTGTGTCAAATTTGAGAATACGGAGTTTTTTATAAATTTATATATTTAATTCTGTATTGTTGTAATAAGTGTATTATGTGGATAAGTTCCTTAACTTATCCATATTATACACGTAAACTTAGGAAAATTTGACATGAATAAAAATATTTCAAGAAATGAGTTTGCTGATAAAATCACTTCTCATCCTACTATTGCTTCTAATCCACTTTATGCCGAAATTATTCGAGGTATGTATCAAGGCAAGCCCTTGCTTGGACCCAATGGATTACTCACCGATATGGTTAAGGAATTGACTCAGTTGGCCCTGCAAGGGGAGCTCGACTCTCATCTACAAGATAGTAGCCTGGAAGAAGGTGGAAATCGTAGAAATGGTCTATCCAATAAATCTATGAAAACTGGTTCAGGCTCTTTTGAGCTGGAGGTTCCTCGCGATAGAAATTGTAGCTTTGAACCGCAATTGGTAAAAAAACGCCAGACAATTTTAAACGATGAACTTGATAATAAAATTTTAGCTCTTTATGCTTTGGGCGGCAGTTACAATGATATTACCAGTCATCTTCAGGAAATATATGGGGTTGACGTCTCTTCCGCTACTATTTCTTCGGTGACTGATAAATTATTGCCTAAAATTACCGAATGGAGATCTAGACCCTTAGAGTCTGTTTATGCAGTTGTATTTATGGATGCGATGTTTTTTAAAGTTAAGCAAGATAATAAAGTATCAACCAAGGCCTTATATAATTTAATGGGAGTCACTCAGAGTGGACACAAGGAAATACTAGGCTTCTATGCCTGTGAATCTGAAGGGTCGCATTTCTGGCTGGGGGTGCTGAACGACTTAAAAGCTAGAGGAGTAGACGATATTTTAATCGCTTGCGTAGATGGCTTGAAGGGTTTTCCAGAAGCTATAACTAACGCCTTTCCTCAAGCTGAAGTTCAGCTCTGTATCGTTCATCAAATTCGTAATTCATTAAAATATGTAGCCAGCAAAAATCAGAAAGAATTTATGCTTGATTTAAAGACCGTTTATCAAGCCTCAACCAAGGATTTAGCTGAACATAACCTATTGTTATTAGACGAAAAATGGGGTAATAAATACCCGATGGTCATCAAATCTTGGCAACAAAATTGGGATAATCTATCGACTTATTTTAAGTATAGTAGCGATATTCGGAGAATGATTTATACTACCAATGCTATTGAAGGTTTCCATCGCCAAATCAGAAAATACACCAAAACTAAGGGCGCTTTTACTAGCGAAAACGCCTTGTTTAAATTAGTATTTTGTGCTATAAATAAAATCTCTGAGAAATGGAATCAACCCATACAAAATTGGGCTTTGATTATTTCGCAGCTAGATATCTTCTTCCCAGATAGGTTGAAATTAGGAAGATGATATACAACCTGACACAGTTCAGCGAACGTTCTCTTATTAATATATTAATGTATCATTCCACTTTCTTGCCGCTTTTGTAGTTGGACCCTAATTAGAGGGCAATTTAGAAAGCATCTGATCATTATGATACTGCCACATCGTTATCCTTTGTAAATCTTTATAACTTTCTAATAACTCTACACTACTAGAATTCACAGCTTTTTCGTGTATTAAAATTTTTTTACTTTCTAAGCTCATTTAAATATACTCTGTTGAATTGTTTTTTAAATCTTCTACGTGATGTCCTAATAATTGCTGCTGCATGTCTAAATCCAAAGACTTGAATACAGCACTATTTATTAATATTTCTAATTTTTCTGGATTATCAACAATTTTAGCGTCAGGAGTT
>CAIYEO010000041.1 GCA_903925195.1 uncultured Candidatus Saccharibacteria bacterium
ACGAGATAACGCTTAGTGACTGGAGTTCAGACGTGTGCTCTTCCGATCTTCAATTTCTTTAGAGCCGAGGATGATTATCTCATTAACGCCAAGTTTGCTTATCTTACTAATTTGTTTGCCGAGTTTTTGTGAATCATAAACTAGTTCTGTTGCTATATTGTTTCTTCTAAGTTCCTGAGCTAAAGTAAATCTTTCGTTATCAAGTCCATCCTCAACGTTAGTAATATATACTTTTGTCTTAGTCTTAATTTCCTTTAGCGCTCCTATCTGTCTCATAGCCTCCATCAATCTATCTACGCCAACCGAAGTACCGACTGCTGGAGTGCTTGGCCCACCAAGCTGTTCAATTAATCCATCAAACCTGCCACCACTACAAACACTCCCAATTTGGGGAATTTCATTAAGAGTAGTCTCATAAATAGTCCCAGTATAATAATTTAATCCTCGGGCAATAGTTTGATCGAAAGAAATTTTATCTTCATATCCTGCTTCAAACAGTGCGCTTAATATCTTGGATAGATTGTCTATAGCTTCATCGGTGATCTCGTTGTTGAGCAATTGTTTAATTGCAGACAGTTTTTCTTTAGAGTTGCCTTTAACGGAAAGAAACTTTTCAACTAAAGTTTTAGCCTTATCGCCGAAATGAGAACCAATCTCTTCGATTACAAGTTCAAAACCATCCTTATCTACCTTGTCTATAGATCCTACTAATTTGTAGAAGTCTTTCTTGTCTGTAATCCCGCATGATTGAGCTAATCCATCAAGAATTCTTCTGTCGTTAACTCTGACTGTTGCCTTGACTCCAAGGGCAGTCATTGAATCAGACATCATAGCAATTATTTCAGTATCTGCAAGATAGCTATCAGAGCCAACTATATCGGCATCAAACTGGAGAAATTCTCTATATCTTCCAGCCTGAGGTCTTTCTCCGCGCCATACGTCTCCTATAGCATATCGCTTGTAGGGCTTAGGGAGGTCTCCGTATTGAGCAACTACTCTTGCCAGTGGAACAGTCTGGTCGTATCTTAAGGCTACATTCCTGCCGCCATTATCAACAAATTTATACATCAGCTTATCACCTTCTTCTCCATACTTGCCGTCAAGTGTAGATAGAAGTTCAAGCGATGGTGTCTTTAATGGAACAAAACCATAAAGTTCAAATTTTGAGGTAATTATATTTAAGACTTCTTGTCTAGGAATCATCTGTTCTGCTAGTAGATCTCGAAATCCTGACATAGGTCCTTCTGTTTTAGCCATATAACCTCCAAAGTATTATAAATTTCAAGAATATAAACCTATTTATCTTCCTAAGTTATGATGTCAATATATCAAATAAGAAGATGCTTATCAATACTGGCATAAGTTCATTACACCTAATATTTTTTATAGAACATTTATAAATAGTAAAATTAATACCTATTAAAATATTTGTAACATACCCAAGCGATGTTTTTAGCGCTTATGGAATTAAATTAATAGTAGATCTGTATTTAAAGATGTAGAATTTCTAATGATTTGCCTGTAATTTGTATACTTCCTGCAAAAAGCTAACAGCTAAATCAGGATTTGGAGTACCGGTTGCTGGTATATTCAGCCAATATCCTGAAGCAAAAGATTTTGTTCCATTATAAGCGTCGGTTAATTCCTGGAGAGTCATTGTTTGTGCACTATCGTCTGTTGTTAATCCGATCAGTATCGGCACCTTTTTTCGCGTAGCTTGGTTTGCTTGATCTGTAGCTATACTACTAAAATAGTTAAACCCAGCAGAATTAGGCTCTAATTGCTGAGCTTGAATTTCGAAAATATCAGAATTGGGTGCTGCTAAGCCAGCAAAATTCTGGTTTAGAAAAGCTGCATATTTAGGAGCGGCTCCACTTATGCTGTACTTTTTGCTTGTATTTAAAACTGTTTTGCAGTTTGTTGAGTTATTGAGCTTCAGTGATAAGTTAATGGCCGGGGTATAAATAAAACCTAGTCCTTTTTGATTGACTATTGCCTTAGCCTTCTCGGCATAGTCAATAGGGCAGTGTTGTTCATTCTCCGGTGTCTGGGCCCAGGATTCTCCATCATAAGCAATATAGCTAAGTCCTGATGGAAATCCTGTCTCAGAATCACTGGCAATTTGTGCTTCCGAGGTATAGTTTTTCACTTTAAGGGCTTTTGGAAATTTACTATCCAAAACTGATTGTTTATTTATTATTAATAAGGTGTGTGAATTGTTAAAAAATAGTTTTGTAGTGCTGGAGATAATCCAGAGTTGATCATCTTGCCCAACTGTCCTTCAGTTATCATCCAGTAATAATCATTTAATTTGGAGCTTTTATTCGAAATTTTATTATTGTTACTCATGTAGACGTAGTATCCAGCTGCTCCAATAAACAATATAAGCAAAAAAGCGCCTATGAACAGGTGACTGCTGAATCCATTTTGGTTTATTCTTATTTTCATTAGCTTAACCACTTACACAAAAGTAACTATTAGATAATGCCCATTCGAGTGCAAAAGAAGTAGAATTAGAATTTGGAGTTCCAGCCCAGTCTCTGCCATTAGCATTACATGTACCGCCTTGAATATAATAATAGGTTCCTAAGCCGGGCTTAAAGTTGACTCCGTTAGAGTTTGGCATTGCACCAAAATATGCTTGTGTAGAGCCCGGACCTTTTAAATTGAAATAAGATGTTGG
>CAIYEO010000042.1 GCA_903925195.1 uncultured Candidatus Saccharibacteria bacterium
ATATTGAAATTCAAAGCGTAAATTAGCATAAGCATTGACAAGTTCGTATTTTGTTTATATAATAGCACTAGCAATTAAGTAAAAATAAATACTAAAAATTGTTATTAACAGATAAAATAAATGATATAATAATCCAACATGGCAAAAAAGAAAAAACAAAATAGGGCAAAAAAGAAGAATTTAGCAGAAGGGTCATCATTTTGGCCTTTAGCTGGAGCAGTAGTACTCATGATACTAGCTCTCTTTGTATTGCTAGGCGGATTTGGCGGCGGCGGACCACTACCTAATGCACTTTTCCATGGTACATATTGGATTCTTGGCTGGGCTGCATATTACTTACCAGTAGCTCTTATTTACTGTGGAGTAGTTAAGTTTATGACTGAAGATAATAAAATTCCACTAGCTAAATTGGTTAGTATAACAATTTCGGTTGTTTCTATGTCTTCTTGGTTTTATATTCTTGGAATCAGTAATGTGAATGGCGTTTGGGTTGGCGGCCATGGCGGTAACTTAGGCAAGGTCATTGGCAATGCGAGCTTAATAGCTGTTACTAAAACACCAGCTTCACTTGTTTTCCTTATTCTAACAATTCTGTCTATATTTTTTGCTTTTGGAGTTTCACCTAAAGTTGTTATGAAACTTGGCGATCTTCTGAAAACAAAAGAAAAAGACCCTGATAGCGACTTAACTGCTCTTAAGGCCAATCCTGGATTTAAGTTAAATGAAGGAGTGCCACTAGAGAACAGTACAGTCAAACCTAGACTTTCTACTTTTAAGAATGCCGCACAAAAAGTTAATCCAAGCGACAATCAACAGGCACTTACCACATCTCGGGATCCTGAGTGGAAATTCCCACCCATTACATTACTTGATCAAAAACAAGACAAGGCCGATGCGGGCGATGTTGCTGGCAATGCACAAACCATTCAAAATACTCTTGCTAATTTTAATATTCAAGTTGAGATGGAGGGCGCCAATGTTGGTCCAAGAGTTACTCAGTTTACTCTTAAACCATCAACTGGAGTTAAGCTTACAAAGATCGTAAACCTAGAAACAAACTTAGCCCTAGATTTAGCTGCTCATTCAATTCGTATTGAAGCACCAATCCCTGGTAAAAAAGCTGTTGGAGTTGAGGTGCCAAATATTAAGCCAGCTATTGTTAGGGTAAGCTCAATGTTGAAGGCAAGAGAATGGCAGGAACTTACGAGCCCACTAGGCATGATTATAGGTAGGGACATTACTGGTGCACCAGTTGTATACGATCTTGCTAAAATGCCTCACCTATTAGTTGCTGGACAAACTGGATCAGGTAAGTCAGTTATGATTAACGATATCCTAACAAGCTTGCTTTACCACAATAGTCCGAGTGATCTCAAGCTAATTCTCGTTGACCCAAAGCAAGTAGAACTAGCTCCATATAATAATATTCCGCACTTACTTACGCCTGTTATTAATGAGCCCGAAAAGTGTATTAGTGCTCTTAAATGGTCAGTCGCAGAGATGGAGAGACGACTTAAGGCGCTAGCTGGTGTTGGTTGTAGAAATATCGGTGAATATAATGATCTTAAAAAAGAAGAAGGTATGCCGTATATAGTGATTGTTATAGATGAGCTAGCAGACCTTATGATGATGGCTGCAAGGGACGTAGAGTCCTTGATTGTAAGGTTGGCTCAAAAAGCCAGAGCAGTAGGCATTCACTTAGTTTTAGCCACTCAGAGGCCTTCTGTTGACGTTATAACGGGATTAATTAAAGCCAACGTGCCTGCAAGAATTGCTTTCACTGTTGCTTCACAAATTGATAGCCGAACAATTATTGATCAGATGGGTGCCGAGAAGCTTCTTGGACAGGGAGATATGTTATTCCTGACGTCAGATATGCCAAAGCCAAAGCGTGTGCAAGCAGCCTTCATATCGGGTGAAGAAACCGCAAAAGTCACAGACTTTATTAGAGGCCAAAGACCTCCTCAGTATGACGATGAAATTATTAGTCAGCCAGTACAGCTTAATGGTAAGGGCGGAGTAGTTGCAGATTATGGTGCTAATGATGCCGATGATGAGATGTGGAAGGACGCTATTAGGGTTGTTATTGAAGGAAAGAAGGCAAGCACAAGTCTCCTTCAAAGACGACTTAGGATTGGTTATGGACGTGCTGCAAGATTAATTGAGAC
>CAIYEO010000043.1 GCA_903925195.1 uncultured Candidatus Saccharibacteria bacterium
ACCCTTACGTCACCCGCAACAGACCAAGCCCTAAACATTCTTTTTTTACCTTTGAGGCCATGGTCATTAATGGGATTACCTCTTACGCCACTCATAAACATTTCAAGTCTTAGTTCAAATAGTTTAACTAAATTTTCATTAGGTGCAATGCGTGACTTAAAGTGTTTATCAAAGTTTTTATCCCTTTGTATAGGTTTCATTACCTAAGGTCTTCCATGAACTGACTTACTGTGGTGTAGGTTTTTAGCTTGCCTGTCTTTCTAAGTTTAGCCATGTCGGATACAGCTTCTTCATAACGATTATCTGATTCATCACTAAGAGTAATAGTAGGGGAACCAAAGTCTATCCTTCTTCCAGATACTTCAGCTTTTGCCCAGAACCTAATATAAGCTTGTGCGGAATCAAATCCAAGTTCTTTTGCACGTAGCTCAAGGCCGTCTCTTACATCACTATCTATAGGTACTTGTAGTTTCGTAGTCATACTTTAATGGTATCAAAGTAGTATAATTATGTCATTAGTTAACCAGCTAAACTCGAACTGGAACTATATCTTATCTGAAATAGTTCAGTGGTACGACCTTCTCAAAGGTGGCAATCTGGATGTTTGCATTCCCGCAGTAAGTGGAACCTAGGTATTCATGTTTCAACTTGCTCCGATTGTTATCATAAGCAAACATACCACATACAGAGTTACTAGTATTAATTAGTAAGGATGTAATTTCGTGCGATTGATGTGCATATATACAAAGCAACCTATTATACGAAGAAATGATTATGTGGAATAAGATTAATTACCTTAGTTCAAATATAGGTTCAATTAAATGCTATGGATAGCTGCGTTTATTAGCAATATTAGATAAACTACCTACCTACAGCAACCTAAAACCTGGAACACCAAGAATAGTCCTTATCACTTCCCCATGTGCCGTGTAGAAATATTGCATTTTTCATGTTCTAATTAAATAAAAGACAATAACTTACTCGAATAATTTAACATGTAAGAAAAAGCGTCCGATGCATATTTCTATGATACAATCCTATATATAAAGAAAGTAAAAAATATGCAGCCACAAGAACCAAATCAAAATCAACAACCAGAGCAACCTCAAAACCAATATGTAGATCCAAATAATACTAACGTGCAACCACAAGTATCATCTAGTTCTCCAACAACTTCTAGCGTACCTGTTCAACCAACTACAAATGAAAATAACCTTGCTGCAGTACTGGGTTTAATTTTCAGTATTATCGGCTTAGGACTAATAGGCGTGATACTGGGGATTATAGGACTGAAAAAGAGTAAAGAGCTTAATGGCAAAGGCCATGGATTAGCATTAGCAGCAATTATTGTGGGTATAATATCTATGTTTATTAGCTTAGTTGTATTCTTAATGATTCTTCTAGCAATTCCATCACTACAAAAAAATGCTAAACTACAACAACAGAAAATTCAGCAACAGAATCAGCAGTATCAAAACCAGGGTAGTTTCCCGCAATCAACTGCCCCATAGAAGACAACAAAAAAGACCTTTACGCAGAAAAGTCTCTTTTGGTGAACCTGAGGGGTTCGATTTATAAGGAAATTGTCCGAGAAATCATCAGGTGGAATATGGAGCTTCAGTATAAGGAATAATTGGGCGGGATAAAGTTCTAGCTTTTATAGACATCTTTCCTGTGCTTAATACTAAGCACCTGAAGTGTGTGGCCATCTATGTCAAACACTATACGATAATGGCCAACACGAAAGCGGTAGCTACCTATATTGGAGTGGGCTAACTGCCTTGCATAAACTAGCGGGTCTTCTTGTTCTAGGAAATATTGGAGCTTCCTCGCGATTCGTTGCCTCGTAACACGGTCCAGCTTTCCTATATCATTCTTGCTACTACCCG
>CAIYEO010000044.1 GCA_903925195.1 uncultured Candidatus Saccharibacteria bacterium
CCTATGGAAGCTTTAGACAGAGTTAAAGCTAACCTCGAAAGTCTAAAATATGAGGCTATAGCAGAGCGACTCGGTTGGAGTGAAGAGGAAGCCAGAGAAATTATTACACCAGGGATTCGACGTCATATAGCAGTCAACAACATCAACAACCCTATGGAAGCTTTAGACAGAGTTAAAGCTAACCTCGAAAGTCTAAAATATGAGGCTATAGCAGAGCGACTCGGTTGGAGTGAAGAGGAAGCCAGAGAATTTATTACACCTAGCATTCGACGTCAATTAGCAATCGGCAACATCAACAACCCTATGGAAGCTTTAGACAGAGTTAAAGCTAACCTCGAAAGTCTTAACGATGAAGCTATCGCTGAGCAACTTGGTTGGAGTGAAGAGGAAGCCAGAGAATTTATTACACCAGGGATTCGACTTCGTTTTGCAGTCAGCAACATGAATGACCCATTTTCAGGATTAATAGATTATATAGATGGAAGAATTCAATATCACGGAACTTATTGGTCGGGCAAAAAACGAGTAATAACCCCTGGGCAAGCCGAATAGAAGCTTAACTCATAGCGTGATTTAATGAAAATAACAAGGTAGCATTATTAGCTGAGTTGTAATTATTGTCGGATCAATCCACATCTTCGGTCCTTATCAATTCTTCTATTTCAGAAACAACTATATCCTCATAGTTAAAAGTTTTGACTAGGAACCATCTCCCAGATATCAAGAAGTCTGATCCTACAAAGATTTCATAATAATTGATATTACTGAACATACTATCAAAAAAACCGCTATTCTAATTCATGACCAACTAAATAATTAATATAAAGCACGGTACTACAAAAATAATAATCTTGACGGAGAAGCATCAATAGCTGACAATAAAGCAATATATCAAACACTAATGTAGTATATATCCTAAGAAATAACAAATAAGGAAGTACCTCCTAAGCATGAAAGGTATTCATCATGAGAGTAAATGTTAGTGCAATTATCTCGCACAAAAATAAAGTTTTATTAATGCAACGAGATATAAATGATGAACATTTCCCTGGACATTGGGGCGTCCCTGGCGGAGGCATGGAAGATGGAGACACAACAATCGAGGCAACAGCAGTCAGAGAAGTGTACGAAGAGGTGGGATTAAAAATTAAGCCTATCCAAATTAGATATAATAATATATATAATGACGTTATATTCATTGTTATAACGGCCGAAATAGAAGGTGAATTAGCTTTTGAAGACAAGCTCAAAACATCTGAAGAAGTATACAAATATGAATGGGTTGATTTAGCTGGTATTACAGGAAAAGAATTTACTCCATTTACTAAAGACAGGATAGTAGAGGTTTTAAATGAAATCTCAGCATCCAGTAAATAACTTACTGATTATACGTGCGTAAAGAATCCATTTTCCTGCTGTTAATGAGTTATTCGATTCTACAGTTGAGTGCATTGTTTATTTTAAGATTAAACAAATGATAGAAAACTGTATTTAGATTCACTTAGTATGAAAATTACTCCGCTTGCGCTTAGTGTTATAATTATTGTATGAGAGAAAAACAAGATGGTTATAGAATAGGCTGGTTAATGCCAGTAGAAGCTCTCTGCTATGGCTCACTACTTGGCTTTGGTCTTAAGTTTGGTTTCTTATTAGTAACACCTATTGTCTTTACCTTATTCTTCGCTGCACTATTTATTGCAAAGAAGATAGAAAATCGATACGAAATAGATTCTGTTAAGTATCATGAGGCAATAAATTATGCCATAGATTCGAATACCGACATACCCTCTTATGAATTATTTATGCGTAAGAAGACAAGGAATAATAAGCTTTATTTAATTAGAAAATCTCTATCTAATAATATGCAATCATTACTATTAGCTAGCCGTATAGCCGTCTTACTAAAGTAGACTGATAGCTATTATAAGATGGAAAAATATGTAAATAAAAAAACAGTAGTAAATTTAGATAATATAGATTCCGAATTTAAGATAATGAAACGGGAGTATTTCATTAAAATTCAATTAAATTATTATCAAAAGAAATAGTCCTGAAAAAAAATTGTATGAAAGTATTAAAGGATATAAATATTGATAATGAACCTTCAAACTTCATAGACGGAGGTAGTATATCCCATAAAACTATAGAATCCATCAAATTAGCCAAAACAAGATACAATGAGAAAGGATAAATGGAATATTCTAATCCTTGAATAAAAAAATTGAGGGAATACTGCAATATATTCCCCATTATAAGCTATTAAGCATTGACATATATTATTATTTATTGTAAAATAGAACAATGAAAAATTCATTTGAAGTTAAAGAAAACAAGCTAGCTGAAATTCAGCATAGTGATAGTGAGCTATCACCCAAAAAAAATAATAAATTAGCTAAAGTTATTGGCGTTGTAGCACTAGCTGCCGCGACCATAGCCGGAACATATATTGCCGTTAAAGGCACAAACGAATCACTCAGTCATAGATCTGAATTTGTTGCTGATCTTACAAATCCAAGAGCTCTAGAAGCTAGCGGCGCTTGCGTATTAAAACTTGATGCTGAAAAACAATTTCTTTGGAGTGTTGCTTCAGATATAACTAAACCAGGAACTTTTAAAGCTGCAGATTATAAGGCTGAAGCCGATGATTTGAAACTTATATCTAGCTTTTATGCATCTTCACTCAATATAGCTGCCGCAAATCATATTTTATGTACACCGTCTAGTAAAACAGCAACGAACCTAACACCTGATTTTTCAATTATTGGCCTCAAATGTGCAACTAAATTAGCTGAGGAATATACATACCCAGAAAGTCAGCCTAATGATTTATATAAGCATGATTCAATCATTCATGACGACAAAATAAAAATTGAAGAATCTTTAACGAGTCAATTAGATATTCAGTGTAATTAATACAATTTAAATCCAAAGACAAATACAAGATAATTATCATTGAATATAAATTTAAAAGTTTTGACTAGGAACCATCTCCCCTGCCAGTCATATAAAACCTACAATAACGGATTTTTATAGCTTTTACTTTTAGCCCACTGCAATACAATTTACTAAAATTGAAGGTCCTCATCTTTTAAAAAAGCTCAAATCTTTTCTCCTGTATTTACTAAATCATATATATATTTTGTTATAAACCTTATGGTATAATTTATTTGTTAAAAGTATAAAATAAATAGATATGCCAGAAGAAACACCTCCTCCTATAAACATAAGTCCAGAAACTCCTACATATATTGATTTAGCTAGAAATCCATCGATTGACCCGTTAATTAGAGAGCATGCTCAGAGATTGGCAGAGGAAACAATTGGCGATATTCTTGTTCATGAAGAAACTGATATGGATACTACTGAATCTGAAGACGAAAAAAAAGTTCCCAAACTCAGCGAAGAACTACAAGCTATAGCCGACAAGTCAATTGAATTTCATGAAAGATATCAAACATTAAAAGACCGAGAATTATCCTTAAAAATAGATAAAGATTCTAAAGTAAATGAGCTAAGGACAGAAATAGCTTCAAAGAATTTATCCGATAAACAGAGAGATAGAGAATTCTATAAGGGCTATATGGAAATAAGAGACGGAATAGTTGATGCAGGTTCAGAAGTTTATGATGTTTTGCGAGAATCAAAAGCTCACTACAATTCTAACCAAGAAAGTTACGTCGAGCTAGCTATAGCTGAAGCAACTGCGGATGGTGCCTATATCCTAATTGAAGGACAAAGTAATCTAGCGGAATTGGTCAAAAATGGTGTCGAGATAATCCCAGGAATGAGCCCGGCTGAGTTAACTCAACTAGAGGAAACAGGCCGATCAACCGGATTTAACTACATTGGTATAATTACTCAGGCAATAAAATTACTCGGTGAATCAGCCAGCGCGGAAAATATAGAACAAATAATTTCGAATCAATTACGAATTGCCCAATCTAGAAAAGAGATACAGAATTTCATTATTAATCAGGCGAGAATATTTGAAGGCGAAATTAATATGGCGACTTTTCCTGAACTGAATAAATGGGCAGATTCATTAGGGTTAAGTGAAGATCAAAAAAATCTACTTTATAGTTCATGGGCTTCATATGATAAAGACAGAAGAGCAATGGATCCTAATAATCCTGATGATATCGTTAAATATGCTAAATCTAAATCTGAGATTCTACTAAATGGAATTGGTTCAGTAGATGACTATATTGAACAATACGGAAAGGAAGAATTTGATCAAATAATGGATATTTTTGGAATATCAAATTTTACACGCTATACCCATGAGCTCATCCATAATCAGTTGGAGGCGTGGAATAATGGAGAAGTTATACCAGAGAATCTAATTATATCTGCACAGGATGATTGGAACGGTGCTTTTGGTGATCTAGATTCGCTTATCAGCCAAATAGGAACTAAGGGCACATTCTTCTTTGAGGCATCTAATGGTCTTGGTATGGCAAAAAAGATTGTTTCTGTTGGCAATAGAGAAAGAAAAAATGGACGGAATCCAGAAGAAGCTGGTAGTATTAGAAACTTAATAATAGCTGCGCATGGAAGTCCAGGAGCAATTTTACTTGGATCAGGCAGACAAATGCTACAAGCCAGCGACTACCAAAATCCCAATAAAAAAACTTCATCACGCATAAATGACTATCGGAAACATCTTGGAAAGAATTGTCGAGTCGTACTGGTTTCTTGCTCAACTGCAGGTGACAATAATGGAAATGAAAATATAGCATCAGCAATTGCCGATAATCATGATATGAAGGTAAATGCAAATATTGCCGATGGTGGAGCTGTAAAAATAGACCCAAACGGAGAAGTTATTTTCTGGGCAGACTCTATTAATAATGAATTAAAAGCCGCTATCTTGGACGGCACAGAAGGAAATGGAGTAGACGCATCGTATCCATTCAAAACTAGACTCGCAAGATGGAAACGCCTTATTAAGAAGGCTAAATAATTATTAGCCGCACTGAAAATAATTTATTGAGGTTTTATTAATTAGGTTAACAGCGACCTAATGTAACTATTCTATTCGTATTTAATGAGACTTGATAATTACTATTCAACACATCTTATATTTCAGAAATAACTATATCTTCATAGTTAAAAGTTTTGACTAGGAACCATCTCCCAGAATTCAAGGAGTCTGATCGCACAAAAATTTCATAATAATTGATATTACTGAAAATAGTATCAAAAAAAGCTATTCTAATTCATGACATGCTAAAATAATTAGTATGTTAGCTAAAAATGAATTAAACACA
The DNA here is from genome assembly GCA_903925195.1 of uncultured Candidatus Saccharibacteria bacterium. The sequence goes on from CAIYEO010000044.1 coordinate 5,271, forward strand.
AATGATGATGACATCAAATTGGTTTTTCCAAATGTTGATCGAGATGCTCCTAGAAGCGTTGAATGGCTTAGCGGTGAGGTTGGACACAGTACAATGCTACTAATGGGAAAC
>CAIYEO010000045.1 GCA_903925195.1 uncultured Candidatus Saccharibacteria bacterium
AAGTATATAATTAACAGATTAGAATAAAGGATTAATTGGAATGTCAGAGTTAATAGCACAAGCCCGCGAAGAATTAGTTTTGTCAGATAATCTTAAGAACGAGATATTTGATCGTGGACTAATTAATATCGATGATCAATACGGTGGACAGGTTTTCACTATTTTTAACGGCGATCATAATGCCAAGACTGAAAACCTTTTTAATAAAGTAGAGGGAATCGATTTTATAAATTTTCAAGATAGTAAATTCGTCAGAGACATCTTATCTAAATTAGGTTTTATCTATGACTATGACCAGGAGGGAAATCTAAGTAATGTCCTATATCCAGAACCCAGTAGGCTAGTTAACGCCTGTCAGCAAAATAATATTCCAATTGAGTTATCCGGAGTTTCAACAACTAAGAATACTAGAATCCCAGAAGCACTTTATCAATCCATTATCTTAAGAGGCAAGCATCCTATTGGAACGGCTAGTCTTTCTTCCTATATGCATGACATTAAATTCGATCATATTCCATCAGTAATTGTCCTTGGAGATAATCTATTCGATATTTTTAGATCTAATCTTTTTTTAGATGAACAAGTGGAACTAGCAGATAAATATGATACTTTCACGAGTGAAGTATCTCATGCTATCAGATTCATTACTGAGGGCAACCAGAGTGAGTACAATCGAATCATAGAAGATTATTGTCCTTTTATTGTTTTTGGCCATACTCCAAGTAAGCAAAAAAAAGAGTTTAGTCTTTGGCTAAAAGAAAATGTGGAGCAGGGACTTACTAGGCTAGGTGCTAGCTAATATAAATCCTGAGAGCACGAAATGTATAGCTAGCTAATTCAAGAGCCTAGGACAACTCGTACATAGGGTTATATAAGCAGCTACTTAACTATTACAGTACCAGAATAGACTTTTGCGTTTGAGCTGTCTTGGTAGGTATAGGTGCCTTTAGTTGGGAATATGAAGCTATAAGTTTGACCTTGTGCTAGTGCAGAGCTATTAAAGCCAGGCAGGGAAGATGACTTAGTGGTGACTACTAGTGAAATAGTATGAGCTTTTGTATCATAATTCTTCCAGATGACTGGCTGACCAACTTTTATGGAGATTGCTGATGGAACGAAGCCATCAGGAGTTATATTTGCTTGGATAGGAGTACTAATACCAACAGGATGGGATACATTTGTAGATTTAGTCGTTTTTCCACCCATAAGGACGACTAGGAGGCTACCGACTACGATAATAGCAACAATGAGACCAATCACAATATAGAGTCCAGTTTTACTTGAATGGTTTGTTTCAGGTGCAGAGGTTTGACTGTTTTGTATATTTTCCATAATTTATTCTCTTAGACACCTGGTTTTAATTTAACGTTTTTCATATCTATACTAATAGGTTGGATATTCATCTTAACAACCTTTATGACGTAGCCTGTTGATTGGAACGAGATTGTATATTTAGCTGGTGCGAGACTAGCAAACATATATTGGCCTTGAGAATTTGTGGTTGCAGTAGAGACTACGCCTGAAGCTGAGGTTGCAGTTACCGTTACCCCGCTTAATAATTGGTACTTCTTGCCAGATCCAGTTGCTACAGTTCCAGAAAGAATCGCATTGGGATTATAGTTTTGAGTCGTTGCTTGAGCTGTAGAAGAACTATCGCTACAAATATTGAATACATTACATGCTTGGACATAATATGTGTAGGATGTATTAGGTGCTAGTCCACCGTCTGAAAAATTAGCCGTAGCTGCAGTAGCCTGAGAAGGAACAGATAACAAGAATACGCCGTTCCTGAATATCTTATAATGATCAACTAATGGATTGCCGCCTGTACTTTGGTTCCAACTTAGATTAACTCCGTACCAATAATAAGCAGATGCTTGTATTCCAGTTGGTACAGTTGGAGGGGTAGATGTCTGAGTAGTAGCAGTAATTTCACTGGATCGAGGTGATTGTAAGCCTCCAGAATCTTGGGCAACTACATAGTATGTGTAAGTAGTGTTTGGCTGTAGACCTCTATCGGCAAATGATGTTAAGTTGCCCGTTATACTTCCTGAAAATGAACCGTTACGATAGATATAGTATACAGAAGCTCCATTTCCGAAATTTCCTCCTGTCGAGGCATTCCATGAAAGATCGATTTCAGTTAATGAAATTACTTGCCCAGTTAAATTACTTGGTGCTGTTAAGAAATTGGTTATATTCACAGATGATAAATTAGAAGCAGCTGAGGTAGTTGAGTTCACATCTACTGCCTTAACTGTGTAGTTATAAGTACTACCTGGCAATAAGGCTGTATCGGCAGGATACAGTCCAGTATTATTTCCATAATCATCAAATGACATAATTGTGTTATTAAGCGCCGTGCCACTAATATTTCCAACTAGGTTATTATATCTATAGATGTTATAAGAATTTATATACTGTGAAGGCTGACTAGGTGCCCAGGTTAAATGTACAGGAGTTATTTTTTGACTATCTAGAACGTAGCTAGAAGTTAGATTGGTTGGTGCTGATGGATTAGGTATCGGCAAACGCGCTGAGGTTACAGGTGCAATTACAGGAGAAGACAGAGGAGAACCTGTAGCACTTCCATATATATAATATGTGTAGTATGTATTAGGTTGCACGTTTGTATCTATAAAACTAGTCGATGAGTTATTAACAATTATTGGAGTTGTCATATTATCTGATCTTTTTATAGTGAATGTTTCAGCCGATCCTCCGTTTGGAATATATAAACTTGGACTCCATATCAATGTATTATTAATTGTCAATGAAGTAGAGCTAGGATCAGATGTAACTGTAAGATTTACTGGTTGGGAAGGCGCAATTGCGTTTCCAACAATAATTGTAGTCCCAGCAAAAACTGGAGTTTGCAAAGGTGCACCTGATAGATTTTGTGTATTTAAAACGAATTTAATTGAATGAGCTCCTGGTCCTAGCGTAGAAATAGGCACGTCGTATCCCCAATTATACGGAAAAGTAACGACAGGTGGATTAGGAATCGTAAATACTGATCCATTATCTATTTTATACTGTAATACTAGCCCAATGGTATTTACAGTATTTGAACTATTCTGGCCAATAGTACCGGCTAGATGAACAGTATTACTTAGAGTGTTACTTAAGTTAGAAGGTGATGTTATTTTGAGAGATGGAGATAGTTGAGCAAGAGTTGTATTAGTAAATGCTTTATCGCCATTAGGAGTTCCAAGACCCGTTGGAGCATCATAACCAACTACTGCGCTACAAAGTGGCAATAATGTACAAGCCATACCGCTGTGATTATTATTGCCAGTAGTAATATCATTTAAACTTTGAAGATTAGCATAGGGTAATCCTGGATTGTAGGTGTAATTAGTGTTATTAAGAGCAACTACACCGGCAATAATAGGTGATGATACACTGGTGCCAGCATATAAAAGCCAACTTCCAGCATTGTACACCCATACTGGAGTATTCTGATCTGCGACTGCCGATACGTCGGAAACGGTTTTTGTTGTGCAAAGATTATCATGCTGGTAAGTAGGCTTTGGTTGAGCTATAGAACAGCCACTACCTGCCTGATTCCAGGCAGTCTCAGTTCCAGTTCTAGTGGTGGTTCCTGTCGCCTGAGTTAGTGAAGTACCACCAACACTAGTGACATATGGAACGGTTGCGGGATCACCTATATTCGGAAAACCATTGTCACCAGAAGAGGCAATGATTCCCACGCCAGGTTGATTATATGCAGAACCAATAGTTGGATCAGTTAAATTCTCACCACCAGAAAAACTATTACTGATCGCAACTGCACCTAGTTTTCCGGCAGTTATTTCTGCGGCTGCCAAATCGTTAGAAAAATTTGAATTTGATTCAACAAGTATAATTTTACAATTTGGACAAATAGCACTAGCCATATCTAAATCAAGTGCTTCTTCTCCCTGCCAGCCTGAGTCCATGAAGTCAGGGTAATTACCGGCCTGACCAGTTTGATTAACCTTGAGAAAACATCCATTAGCTGTCGTACAAGCAGGCAAGTTAAACTGAGCTCTATAGGTAGCAAGATCAGCTTCAGCTGTTGGATTATCGCCAGCATCAACTATTGCTATTGTATTATTACTTCCGAGACTAGCCGATGAAGCAGTTAAATTATATGCTGCTTGAAGAGTAGCAGGGTCATATCCACCACAATTACCGACTAAAGTAATCGTTACGGGACAGCTGCCAGGTAAATTTTCTGGCTGAGTTGTCTTTCTGGCTGAAGGTTTGATTGGTCTAGTTTTGAGGGCTAAAGGGTCAGTTCTCATAACCGACAAACAATGTGCGTATCCCGTAGGAGCGGAACTACAACTACTTTGAGCCGTAACCTGATTAGCAGTACTAAGACTAGCGGCAGTACTTAAAGATTTGCCATTACTGAGTTGGGTTATGAATAACACTATAAGAACTAGGAGGATTAAAGACAGGCCAATTATTGGTAAGGAATATTTATTTTTTAATAAACTTTTAGATTTCATTTACATGCATAGTACATATGCATAACCAATTAAGCAAATGTATATTTTATTAACGGCTAGTAAAAACTTTAGCCATGAAAAAAGCCGCGATAGTGATTGTTATTAGATGGAAATGAACTTAGTGAAAAGTTCGAGCGTCATCTAGACAATACCTCGCGGCGACCTTCCCAGATAGGGCATCATTATTTATGTGAATAAATAAGAACCTCTTTACCTATAAGGGAAGTGCAGTGAATTAGGTTATCGGTTGATCATCTTCTTGACATAGACAGCAATTGCGCCGATGGTGTTAACCAAAGCGAAAGAGCTACCAAGCAGATTGATAAGCAACAGAGCAACATGCGTGAGAGGCGTATGATCACTATCGGAAGAGATCAAATTGAACGTTGCAATCAGGCAGGTTGTTTCGGCGACGAAGAAGAATGTCCAGACAATCGGCATAGTTGCGATCGGAAGGAATTCTGTAGTTGTCGAATTGCGCTTTTGATACGATGATTCGAGTTGATTCATAATGCCACTTCTTTCCTGTATAGGTAATGCGGGATAAGGTACATTCTTTATTCATAAAGAATGGTACGATCATAGACTAATATTGAGGTAGTGTCAATTTTATAGGAAAGATAGTTAACTTAATCTTGGGAGTTGGCTCGTCTGAATTCTCTAATTAGACTATTAGAAAGTGAAACTTTTTCTTTCTTTAATATTCTAAGTGTTTTTTTGTCCATTCTGTTTAGTGGAGCAAGTTCTTTTCTCTGGTTGATTGAATTTGTAATGGTATTGTTAAGTTCTAGTAAGCCTTTATATCCAATAACTAAAGGATCCTGAACTATATTAAGCTCAGGTACAGGCTGAGGAGGTACATCACTAATTGTAGGTTCTACTATGATGAATGGAAAATTATTTAATTCACTATAATAAGCTTCGGCAGATTGATTAATGTATGAGATGTTGTTTGGTGTTTCGAAATTTGACATAATATATATCCTTTTAAATAAGATTACTTAAGTTCAAATATATATTATGCCTCATTGTACTCAATTAGTCAATTATGCTATTTATTATTTAAATTTAACTAGATTGAAACTTTTTCTTTTTTAGGCTTCTTAACTTCTTTTCGTCCTTTATCTTTTGACATAATGTTCCTTTCTTATATTATTTATCCATAAAATTTCAGATGAGGCTTTTCATATGTATCTATATGATCTCGCATCTTAATATAATTTATTATTCTTATAGTTACAGGAGAAATTATAACCTCAGTTGCTATTTTAATGAAATAAACCGTAGCGATAATCTTTAGAAGCTGATTGCCGGATAAAGATCCCATGAAAGCAATAACCGTAAAAAGAGTTGTATCTATTAAGCTTCCGATAGCAGTTGAACTAACAACTCTTAGCCACATAGCTTTTCCTTTAGTCCTAATCTTTAAATAGGCAAGGACATAACTATTTATAAAATCTCCAATGAACAGTGCAGTCATACTAGCCAGAACTATTCTCCAGGCAACACCCAAAACAGATAGATATGCCTGCTTATTAACTAGATTCTGAGTATCGGCAGGCAAGTACTGAGCAATATAAAAACAGACTGCCATAACTCCTAGCATAGATATACCTATATAGATTAGTTGTCTCATCTTCTTAAAACCATAGATTTCAGTAATGATGTCAGAGATTATGTAGGCTAAGGGAAAGAGTATTGTTCCACCATCAAAAGTAAGAAATGAAATCTTAACAATCCGAACGCTTAATATATTGCTAATTAAAAGGGTAGTAATAAATAGCGCGACTAAGACTTCAAAAATTAAAGATTGTTTGGGTTTAGTAGATTCAACTGCAGAAAGCATCCTACTAGTCTAGCGTATTTTTATAGATATTTCGTTATGTCTTAAAAATCCAGGCTGCCAAGGAGGATTAAATCTTGAGACTATTGGTTCACCAGATAAGTGTAGTTTATGCTGGTCTGCCCACATCTCAAGTAAGCTGAGCTTTCTTTTAAGCTTGGATTCAGTAGTATGGCCAGAAAACTTAATCACAACCGCCCTGTACTTATCTACCTGCTTAATAGCTACATTGCTATCGTTAGGCCTTGGCAGAGAGCTTAGTGAATACTTAGAGGGCATAGTAAAAGAAATAACATACTTGTTAGCTTTATCTTGTCTAGTCGAAGACACAGGAGCTGTCATAGAAATTTTTTGACCTTCTTTATTGCCACCAAAAATATAATTAGCGAGGTAACTAAACCCCTGACTGCCAGCCGAATTATGTGAATCTGCCTCCACATCTACAGTCGCATTAATATACCCAGAGTACTGCCTGATTTCTATCTGGTTATCTTTCTCAAGTACGATATACTTTGGTTTTTCAATAGCCATATATCTATCTTACGCTTCTTTATATTATAGGTAAAAAATAATTAAACTTATGCTTGCATAGACGGTTTGATATCTTCATAGTAATAATCAATGACAAACAACTATTACTTGGAAATGAACGCTAGCAATAACGATTCAAATAAAATAACTTTACCAGAACAAAATGAAGACTTTATGATTACCAGCCCAAACATATGGCAGAGTAGGGCATTAAAAAAAGCAGTCGTACTACTAGCCGTCGGAGCCACCGCTTTAGGCAGTTTAGTCGTGGGTGGGGATTATTTAGCAAAGAGATTTGGTGCGGAGGCTGGTGATGCAGCTTTTACCGCTATGAACTCTCAAGTCCAAGATGCAATAATAAATCTAGAAAATACTGCACCAGACATTATTGCTAAAAAAGTATTACCGAGTGCCGTTTGCGTATTTGCTGCCGAACATAAGATTAGCCAGAAAATACTCAAGAATCAGAAAATAACCTGTCCTAACTACAATTCAGACTTAGCTAAAAAGAAATAAGCTACTTCCTATATTTAGTTTTAGCAATTTTACTTAATGTTTCAATGGCAATATCGTCCTGAGATTTTCTTGGACTGCTAGATAACATTATCTTAGACTTTGAGTATATAGAGCTGTCGTCTTTATTCGATCTCATTACAGACCAATAATATCTTGAATAAATAGCACTAACACAAAATATAATTACTGAAATATAGAAACTAGGGTGATTTTGTATTGAAAGAATATATTGACTCGCAGATGAAAACCAAACAAGGCTAGCTAAAGCTACTATGACGGAGATTATCCATTTAGTTTTAATGCTCATGATTTAAATTATATAACTGAAAGGTTACAGATTAGGTATCTAACTGAGATTTTAATTCTTCAGGCATCAAGTTAAGTAAAGCCATCGATATTACTTTTTCGCTCCATGGATGTGGTAGGCCCTTACTAGATAAATCATGTTCTCTGGCAAGTATAGTTTTAGTAGTTAAATAAATAGTTTTCCAAGTATCTGGATTGTTGGGGTCAATGCCAAGTGCTTCAAGCTCTTCAAAGAGTTCTTTGGATGCACCCTCAACATTTTTATCGGCAGGACCAAACTCTTTTAGTCGAGCTTTAAGTTCTTCTATTAGCTCAGGGCTCATTTCTGCAGACTCTTTCTTCTGTTCTTCTTTTCCTTCTGCACGGTCATATGTCTTAGCCGCGGAATCACCGACCTTATCGGCCTTATTATCAAAAGCAGTCGACATTACCTGCCAAGCCTCAGCTGTATCAGGGTTATCTGAAGTTTCTGCATTGGCTCTACTTTCAGCCGCCCTAGTACGGTTAGGATCTTCCGCTATTGCTACGGTCTGTGCCTTATCTACATCTTCTATATATTTATCTGAGTTAGTATCGGAAGTATTATAGGGTTCATTGGAAGAAACAATATCAACACCATCGGCCTCAGCATCTATTTTTGCTTGCTCTATATATCCAGGCAAATGATCATCCAAATGTTTTTTTGATGCTTCTAAGTTATCATCATAGGCTATCTGAGCTGAAGCTATACTTTGATCAAGGTCGGCAGTTGGTAGGTCTGGATTACGGTATAAGTCTCTAGCCTTATCAAATACAGCGTAAGATAATTCCTGATTGGCATTTTTATGTTCAGATCTTAAACGAATTGCTTCTTCATTTTGTTCTGGAGTTAGTCCTTGAGAGTTATCATTTTCCATAATATTTTCCTTTTATTTTTAAAATCTTACGGCTATTATACCATAATGCTTATTCTATATATTTTTGATTGTAATTCAAAAGGTATAACATTAGTATTAGTTTAAAGACTAAATATAGGAGATATCATGAGCTACGCTGGGTCAAATGGAGAAGTCAATGCAAAACTTAATTTGAATGGTCAATCTCCAGTTATAAGAATGAACAGTGGTATCGTTGTTCATCTTATAGCTAAAGGTGATTCAACAGATGAAAGATTTGGACTTTTTAGATGGGATATGCCAGGTAATGCTGGAGGACCATCACCACATTTTCATAAAACTTTCTCAGAATCATTCTACGTATTATCTGGACATGTCGATGTTTGGGACGGCACAACATGGACAAAAACTTCAGCTGGAGATTTCATGTTTGTTAAAGAGGGTGGTATACATGCCTTCAAAAATGAATCAGATGAACCAGCTTCGATGTTAATCTTATTTGCTCCAGGACCACCACGAGAAAAATTCTTCTTTGAAATGGCTGAGATAGGTAAATCCGGTAAAAAACTTAGTCCAGAAGAATGGACAAGTTTCTATGCCAGACATGATCAATTTATGGTTAATTAGTAAACATACTAGGATTAGCTTATTCAGTAGTGTAATCTATAAATAATTAATAAAAATAATATAGACAAAGGAGTCTACAGGCATATGAGTAAAACTAAAAAATTAGATTGGTGGAGAGGGTTCAGCGCCAGTATTAAGAGAAAAACTTCACGATACGCATTTCTTAGTGGGGTCCGCAATTTTATTAAATTGTCGCATTGAGGGCAATCCAACGCCACGAACTGTATGGTACTTCAATGATCAGTTATTAATTGGTGGTGACGATAGATTTAAGTTTTCTCAATCGGAACACGGAAGTGTCATACTAACAATAAATAAAGCACGTGTATCAGACATTGGAATTTATAGATGCATGGCACGAAATCGTTATGGTAATT
>CAIYEO010000046.1 GCA_903925195.1 uncultured Candidatus Saccharibacteria bacterium
CCATTATATTGATAGGAGATTGTGCCACCAGGAATATTGTATGTTGATGGATCAATAGTTATAGACAATGGTATGTCCATATTTTGATCGCGAATGGCTGTGATGGATGAAATTGAGCTAGTGCAAGTTAGGGCTACGCAAGACAAACTGTGATTAGAACTTTTAGTTACATTTCCATTCAAGGTTACAGTTTCGGTAATATTTAAAGTAAAGGAACTATTATAAACCGAAGGTATGGGCAATGATCCTGTCGTTCCCCACCCTGATATATCTATTACGTTTGTACCATCATCTAAATGAAAGGATGGATTCGGATTATCTAATGGATTACTCGCCAAAGCATCTCTTATATTCCATGAAATATTACCAGAACACGATGGAGTAAAATCAGATGTTAGTATAGGATATTTAGCTTCTACATATGTCCTAATACCTTCTCCAACTATATTTTGAGGTGAATATTTACCTACTCCTAATTGTGTATGTGCAGTAAAGCCATTTAAGTTTCCATAAGCATCATGGCCAGTGAAATTAGTGCCTAAATCTGTATTAGCATTAAACTTTGAATACCAAGTATAATTACTAGGATCACAACTACCAGTGCAAAAATCCTGAGTCAACAAGAAGCCCCTAGAATATTGTGTAGCTCCACCAAGCGCCCAAGCAGAGCCATCTCCGCCACAATTTGCATCAGTAAACAAACCAAATGAATAAACAGCTTGAGGGTCAGGGCTCCTGGCGTCGTTTGCATCATTTTGACACCAAACAGCATGATCTCCCACTTTAGCGCCACCACCACCTATAATAAAACCACCATAGTCTGACATAAGTGCAGCTAAATTATTATTAGTCGCAGATTGAACAGGCGGATTATTGAAGTTAAGCCCAGGAGTTTCTGATAGTACAGCAGAGTTGAATCCACTCCGTACATCTGAACTTCTAGCACCTAAATATAAATCCGAAGGTTTTGTGCTACCATCATAAGCCCATGCTCCTCCTGCTATATCAATTTCGTCACCAGGAGCCCCTGATCCATTACACTGCTGACTAGTTACTTTCAATCCTGAAAGGTCGGATGCGTTTGGATCGGGCTGAACAGATGTCTCTTCTAAATCAATTACAAAGACATACATTTGGTAATGCCAATTACCATCAGAACTATCCCAGTAATCTGGATGCATATCATTTGAAGCCTTTGGAGCACCAGCTCCACAGCCATAATTATGCCCCCCATAGGAATTACAATAATTATAGGTGAGATTGTTTGTACCATAATTCTGAGACGTGCAAGATGCAAAAACTGGATTACCTCCAAAAGCAGCCTGAGCAACTATAATAAAACTAGTTAAAGCAAATATGGTAATGAGCGATTTAGTAAATTTATATCCTTTGAGATTAAAAATATTCATTTTAATTCTTACTCTTAGATAATTGATTAATAATAGCATTAATATTATCCGATGCGGCCTTTGTATCGCTGACCTGACTTGGCTTATTTTGGAGTGAAGTGAGTGCATCTTTATAATATTGAATTGCCTGCGTGTTATTTTTGAGAGTAATGGAATTTTGGGCTAAAGCTACCGAAAGCATATAGTCTTTACCGAATTTGTTTGTAGCCAACAATAAAGTTTTATTTGCGCCTGAATAATTATATTGGCTACTTTGAACACTAGCTAAAGTCATGTAGTCAAATTCTTGAGAATATTGATCGACTAGACTCTGAAGTTGCTTCTGAGCATCAGCGTATTTATTTTGACCTATCAGGTTAGAGCTATCTGTTCTCAGTTTAGTTTCATTTACATGGCCTGGAGCTGATATTTTAGTTGATTTGTGATTGTTATTGTTCATTATTAAAGCTAGTAAGGCTAATATGATAATTACCGAAATAACTATAATAATTTTATATTTTTTTGAACTTTGCTTACTTAAATAATGCCTTATAAAATTATAATAATTTCGAAATATTTTTAACACAATACAAATCCACGATCAATTACTTTATAGCATAAGCTTAGTCTAGAAATTGGCTTTTTGCAAGTATATACGTGTTAAGTAGTATGAAAAGTTTAGCTGTTATTTTTTAATATCAATCCAGCTATTAATTATATCCAGGACACGAGTAGTTTGAAGTCTCTCCCTACCATTAGTCCTAGTTAATAATAGAGATTCTTGACTATATATTCTTAGAGCACTTGAATTTATTTCATCCTCGATTAAGATTCCCTCATTTGATTCCGTGCTGACTACTAAATGACCAATTATTTCTTTTAATTGGCCAAGTCTTAGGTACCCCTCTAAATGGATAGTATTGTTAATAATTTCTACTGCTTTTTTTACGACTGGACCATCGGAATAATTAACACCGTGGCTGTCCTCATATATCGGCAGTCTACTTAATTCATTGGTCGTTAGTTTTTCATTGTTTCGTTCAAAATTTTTCATAATAATTATTTTGGAAAACCTGTTAATATCTTACCGCTAATAATATCTGTGACAACAATTATTTGTACATCGTCGACCTTAGCTATATGTTTTATGGCATGATCATCTTGTCTAACTTCTCCTGGTACCTGAGATACCTTAATTACAGCATCGATAACCTTCTCGGCTGTCCAAGTATTAGGAAACATTACCGATCCACCACTTTTTTGAAGTTCTCGCCCTTCATCATCAACGACTAAAACATCCAATGATTTAAAAACTCCATTGCTACGTTCTGTTTGTTCTCTTCTCAAATCGCCTTTAGAATATGTTCTTCTTAATCTTCCATCATCTTGACTTAATGAGGCGATTCGAACTGGGCTACTATCTAGAGCCATTATTGAAGGTATATGATGAGCGCCACCATACTCATCTCCAACTAGCATATGAAGCAATGCATCCCTGCCTAGGTTATTATCTATATCAAAAACCTCGATAGCTCCAGATTTATAGAAATCTTCTGTTATGAGTCCCTTTTCTATAAAGCTAAGCATAACTTGTTGACGCTTAAATTCAATATTGCTAGTTGTTTCTTCGTTAGATTCAGATTGATTTAATTTAAGTGATTCTGTCATTTTTGTTTTTATATTCTTGTGTATACATTAGCATAATGTCACGTTATTTGCAAGTTCGTCATTTATGCTTCAGTGCTTATCTGTTACAATTTAAGCATGTCAAAATCTTTAGAGATAGGAATCGTAGGATTACCAAATGTTGGTAAGTCTACGTTGTTTAATATACTTACGGATGGAAGCGCTCTTGCTGCTAACTATCCTTTTGCCACGATCGAACCAAACAGTGGCACAGTGGCAGTACCAGATGAACGTTTAGGTAAATTAGCCGATTTATATAAGACTAATAAAATCATACCGGCGACTGTTACCTTCACAGACATTGCTGGACTTGTTGCCGGTGCTTCAAAGGGTGAAGGTCTTGGTAACCAGTTCTTGGGCCATATAAGATCTACTGCCCTGATAGTTCACGTTGTTAGAGCTTTTAGTGACTCAAACGTAATCCATGTCGACTCAGAACCTAATCCAAAAAAGGATATAGAAACTATTAATACTGAGCTTATGCTAGCCGATATACAATCTCTTGAAAAAAAAATACCTAAACTTGAAAAAGAAGCACGAGCTGATCCAAAATTAAAAAGCCTTTTAGAACAGGCGAAAAAAGCAATGAAATATCTCGATCAAGAAATAATGCTTAATACTTTAAGTGATGAAGATTTTACAGAATTGTCTGATCTAAATCTAATTTCCATGAAGCCTCAAATATTTGTCTTCAATATTGATGAAGATGATTTATCTAATACAGATAAACAAGATGAACTAAAGACATTAGTAAATAATTACGCAACTGTCTTCATTAGTGCCAAACTAGAAAATGAACTTAGAGAACTAGATAAATCTGATGCCACAGAATTACTTGAGAGTTATGGTCAGAGCGAAAATGGACTAAATATATTAATCAAATCAGCCTACAAAGCATTGGGCCTACAGAGCTACCTAACAGCCGGCGAGAAAGAAGTAAGAGCTTGGACTATTCATTCCGGAAGCACTGCTCCACAAGCAGCTGGTGTTATCCACGGCGATTTTGAAAAAGGCTTTATTGCTGCTGAGATCGTTGATTATAATAATCTTATTAATGCTGGTTCAATGCAGACAGCTAAGTCTTTGGGTCAAGTTAAAACCGAAGGCAAAAGCTACATTATGCAACCTGGTGATGTTGTCGAGTTCCGTTTCAACGTCTAGTTATTATACTGCTCCTCGGCCAGGATCTATTTCGTGATCTGAAAGAATTAGTAGTGAAAGGGTTTGCTGGATAAGAGCTAATATTTCCCATACCTGAAGGTGATACAGCCTGGCTAAAATTCGGAGATATATTTTTGTCATCTTTGATAGAATTATTGACCGCTAAAGATGCTAGCGAAAGATTGTTGACTGAACGCTTACTCATTACTGGGTATGTTTCTTCAGGGACTGGAGAATATCCTTTATCGGTAAGAGATGGACGCTCAACCTCATATTCAACAATCTCAGGTTCTATTTTTTGCTGATAGATTGGTGGTTGTTGCTGTGTTGGTATATTAGAATGATATGTCTGATTATAAGATTGAGTATGAGAAGCTTGGAATTGACGTATTGCCAAAACATGTTTCTGGGAATCCATAGCTAGTCTTCTGAGTCTAGTAATACTCCAAGATGTGAAATCTAGCTTTTTGGTTGGAGTAAATATCTTAATGGAAGAATCCAATAATCTGTGTGAATAATCAATTTCAGCAATCATGTCATAGCGAATATCTTCAACCGTCATAAACATTGGCTTAACATCTACCAGTATAATCCTTTGGTTAGTGGCGCAAAGTAGTGCAAAACCATTGAAATAGTGACCGTTCACACAATCGGTGATGATCTCTCCAGGTAAAAGGATATTACGGAGTTCTTTAACCTCAGATCTTCCCCATGCACCGATGGGATGGCCGGCTTGCTTTAACTGCTCATCGATAGTACGTATACTTACCATAATTTATTCCTCCTTACTAATATATGATAGTCTTCTTGGGCTCATTTGGGATGTTAATTTGCTCACTTTAAGGTAGAGATATTAATCACATAATTGTTAAAGAGTGCATTTTCTGGCATAATGTATACATGTTAGCCTCCAAATTACAGACGGAAGCTTTGATAGAATTATTTCATCAAGGAAAAAAAATAACCTACTCTAAAGGTGAATTCATCATAAGACCCGGCGAAACTCCGCCGGGTGTTTTATTTCTAGAGTCTGGTTTAGCAAAAGCTTACGATATTACTAAGTATGGCGAAGAAAACTTACTGGTTATAAGGCAAAAAGGTGAAATATTGGCCTTAACCTGGGCAATAACTGGTGAAGATAGAGGTATTATCTATACAGCTCTTGAATCTACTACCATATGGTGTATATCCAGAAAAGTTTTTTGTGACTCAATACAATCTAACCCTACAACTAGCCTGCCACTCGTGGACATGGTAACAGACATGTATAGGATGCACTCTCAAAGAATCTTAAACCTAGAATATCGTACGGTTAGAGAAAGACTTATCTCCTATCTTCTAACGTGTTCAGAAAGATTTGGAAAACCTGGAGAAAAACCAAATGAGAGCCTCATTGCAGTACCCCTTAAACAACAAGACATTGCAAGCTCAATAAATGCTACCCGAGAAACAACAGGACGACAACTAGCTTATTTAGAAAGACAAAATTTAATCTCTAAAAAAAGCTCCTTTATTACACTTTTAGATATAGAAAAAATGAAGAGCTATCTTTAGCTTAATTTGCTAAGCAAATAGAATCTTTCACTATTGCCTTTTGAACCATGAACTTCAGAATCAGCCTTATTGATGAGTATAAAATATTTCTTAACCCAAGACTCAAATTCCTTAAGTAGTTTTCTCCGAATACTATCATTTTTAATGATTCCTTTGTTCTTCTCAGAAGATACTGCCTCGAACTGTGGTTTCACAAGGACACATACCAAAGCTTTAGCCGGAATTAAGTGTACGATGCTGGGCAGTATGTCTCTTAGAGAAACAAAAGATACATCTATTACAATAATATCTGGCTTATCAGATAATTTTGTAATAGATCTAATGTCGGTTTTCTCATAAAGCTCAACTTTTGGATTGATGCGCAGAGAAGGATGTAATTGCATGACACCTAGATCTACTGCTATAACTTTCTTAGCTCCATTACGAAGTGCATAGTCAGTAAAGCCACCAGTAGAACTTCCGACATCTAAGACGATGCTGTTCCTGAAATCTAGATTCAGCTTCTTGGCAACACTTTCAATTTTTAGTCCACCTCGGCCAACGTAGTTATTATCGTTCATGGAAGTTATTAGTTAGATTTACTTAACTCTTTCAATGTAATTACCAGTTTTTGTATCAACTTTCACTACATCGCCAACCTTAACAAAAGCTGGGACCTTAATAATTTTACCGGTCTCGAGAGTAGCGTCCTTGAGAACATTTGATGTAGTGTCTCCTCTAACAACGTTCTCTGAGTAGGTTACTTCTAGGTTTAGGTTCTTAGGGAGCTCAATGGTAATTAGCTTATCTCCAAAAAATTGAGCTGTAACTTTATCGCCTTCTTTTAAATAGTCTTTTTGTTCATCTAAATCTTCGCTCTTCACCTCGAACTGTTCATAGTTATCTAGATTCATAAAGTAATATATAGTATTAGCTTCATATAGATACTGAACACTATCATAGGTTACATTGGCACTTAGAATAGACTCATTGCCTTTAAATGTTTTATCGAGAACCTTGCCATCTATTAGGCTTTTCATCTTAACATTAACAATAGAGCCTCCCCTACCCATAACCTTTTGAGAATATTCGACAACCTTATAAGGCACATTATCTAATTGAAAGATTGTGCCTTTTTTTAAATCGGTAATACTTAAAGCCATATTGAATAACCTTCGCTATCTAACTAGTTATTTGCAACAAAAGGTAAAAGTGCTAAGTGACGAGCTCTTTTTATAGCTTTAGCAAGTTGTCTTTGCTGACTTTCAGTAAGACCTGTCTTTTTTCTTGATTCTATCTGTCCATAAATATCTACATATCTTTGCAGATTTTTGTAGTCTTTGTATTCAAAATATGTTGAATCTGATTGTACTTTAAATATCTTTGCCATTATTTATCTCCTTAAAACGGTATATCATCTAAATTAATTGGTTCGTCGCCAATGTCGTCAATAACGACACTGTCCTCTTTGGGACTGGCTTTTTTAGCAGGCGCCTTTGCTCTTGGTGCACTGTCTGAAGATGGTTCATTATCTCCTGATTCTGTACCGCGAGCATCTAGGAACGTAACATCATTAGCTAGTACTTCGACTTTATTACGCTTAGCGCCATCTTGTTCCCAGCTACGACTTTGTAGTCTTCCTTGAACTAAAACTCTTCGTCCTTTAGTAACATACTGAGCAACTCTTTCACCTAAGTTAGCCCATGCTACGACATCAACATAATCAGTAGCTTCTTTCCAGTCGCCGCTCGTTGAGTCTTTGAAGCTTCTATTTAGCGCTAGGCTAAAGCTACAAACTGACTGACCGTTTGGTGTTTGCCTAAGTTCTGGATCCCTAGTTAGATTACCCATTAGTGTTACTTGATTAAGACTTCTTGCCATAATAAAATTCTCCTTCTAAAGTTATTATACAGTTGTTTCTTCTGTAACTACTGTTTTTTCCTTAGTTTCTTTTTTTGCTGACTTATCTGAATCTGGACCTTCTCTTTCAGCCTGTTTTTTCTTTCTATCGTTAATAGCAGCTTCAGCTCTTGCCATCTTCTTAAGATCAGGTCTAACAATAATAAATCTTAGAACTTCTTCCGTGATGTTTAGAACTTTTTCAATCTTAATAACAGATAGTGCTGGTATTTCTAAATCATAGAAGAAATAAATTGCATGATCTTGTTTTTTGATATTATAAGCTAATTTTCTTTTACCCCAATTATCTACTTTAACAACTTTTGCACCGTTGTCTTTAAATATTTTTTCGACTCTGCTAGTAGCTTTATCTAAATCTACTTCTAAACCTGGATCAAATAATAATCCGATTTCGTACTTATTCATACAAGAATTCTCCTTTGGTTATCTAGCCTATGCACCATATTGTCATAAGCTTGAGTTAATATTAATACTATTATAACCAATTCAACTCTGTTAGTCAATAATCTGTTGCTTACAATTCGTCGCTAGAAACGGCATCTTCTTTTGGTGATTCAGCCCCAGCTTGATTGTCGCCAAATACTTCATCCATGCTACTAATCAATACTTCTCTAGGTCTTGATCCATCAGCATGACCTACAATTCCCTGTTCTTCCATTGTTTCAATTAGTCTTGCAGCTCTTCCGTAACCTATTCTTAGTCTTCTTTGTAGTAGGCTGGTACTAGCTTTTCTGCCTTCAATGACAACATGAATAGCATCCTTCCACATTTCATCGTTTGCCTGGTTGGCTCCATAATCCGCTACAACTCCGCCCTTACCATTTAGCTGGACAGGTTGTGAGATTATTTCATCATCGTACTGAGGAGGTCTTTGTTTGCGTATAAAATCATTAACCTTAGCTGTTTCATCACCAGAGATAAAGGCAGCTTGGACACGTTTAGGTTTAGGCATATCTGAAGTTAAGAAAAGCATGTCTCCCTGGCCCAGTAACTTCTCCGCACCCATCTGATCAATAATAGTACGGCTATCTATTTGAGAAGCTGTAGTAAAGGCAATCCTAGCTGGTACGTTAGCTTTAATAAGACCCGTAATAACGTCTACTGATGGCCTCTGAGTGGCTAGTACTAAATGTATACCTGCTGCTCTGGCTTTTTGTGCGATACGTACAATTAAAGATTCTACGTCTCTCGCTGCCATCATCATAAGATCAGCAAGCTCATCAATGACTATAACGATATATGGCATGCCTGCTTCTTTTTTGAGTAAGTTATATTCTTCAATGTTTCTACGACCAACTTCAGCTAAAGCTTTTAATCGTCGTTCCATCTCTGCCACTGCCCACTTAAGTGCACTTATACATTTCTCAGGATCATTAATAACTGGCGTAAGTAAATGTGGCAAATCATTATATAGAGCAAGTTCTACTTGCTTTGGATCGACGAGGATTAGCTTCAAATCACTTGGACTATTATGATAAAGTAGGCTAGTTAAAATGGTATTAATCATAACTGATTTACCGGAACCAGTTTGTCCAGCAACGAGTAAGTGAGGCATCTTTGCTAAATCATAGACTATTGGTGCACCAGTAATATCACAACCAATAATCATACCGAGTGGAGAGTTAAGTGTTTGCCATTCTCTAGATTTCAGGAGTGAACTAACTCGAACAATAGCTGCTTTAACATTAGGCACCTCAATACCAACTGCCTTCTTACCAGGAATAGGAGCTTCAATTCTAATTGAATGAGCTGCTAGATCAAGCGCAAGATTTGTTTCTAGATTAGTTATTTTTGTTAGTTTAACTCCGTTAGATGGTTTCAACGTAAACTGGGTTACCCTCGGACCAACATTAGCCCCTTCCATTTCTACATTTATGCTGAAGTTAGATAATGTATCCTGGATTGACTGAGCATTTCCAGCTACATTTCCAGCATCAGCCTTATCTTGTTGCTGATTTAGTAAATTAATAGATGGGAACTTCCAATCTGGGTCGCTAGCTGTTGTTAATGCTTCGTGATTTTCATCTGGGGTTATTTTTTGAGCCGCATTCTTAAAAGTTGAAAGTCTAGATTTCACACCATTATGTTCAACTGGAACACCTTCGTTTAATTTAAATCCTGGATTAGACTTAAGTGCAGCAATATCACTGTCTGGTTCTTTATCTCGGTTTTTTATTAATACGCCTAATTTGGCAAAAATCTTTGGTGAAACATTTAGTGAAAATAGTATCGAAAAAACAGTTAGAGTTAAAAATACAAAGGATGCTGGCATTTTAGTTAAAGCTATTAAACTCATACTACCGACTAGTTTTCCGATACTACCACCGTGACCACCAATCCAATCACCATTAAACTGGTATATGCCAATAATATAGAACCAAGCAGACAAGGAAACAACGGACAAAATTACACTAATTAATTTAGTCAGTGGAATTCTATTATCTTCACTTCTAAATTTTTCTACACCCCAATATATAAGAGCAAATGGAAGATAATAAGCTGCCCAACCAAGTGCCCAATAGGTACCATGAAATAAGCTATTAGGTAGTGGACCACCCCCGCCAAATCCTCCTATTAATATAAAGACTGCAATTATCATGAGACAAATTGCACCAGCTAAAGGCCAAAAAGAAGAACCCTCTACTTGAGCTTGTCTTTTTCTATTTTTGGTTTGTCTTTTTCTTTTTGCCATTTGGATTATTATATCATTTTTATTTATCTGTTAATCATAAAAATTGTGTTTTATATTTAACTTAATTGCTTATGCTATTATATAAACAAATTACGAACTTGTCAATACTTATGTACATTTATTGTTCCAAAAACGTTTTGGCTAATCGCTTATCAAAAGTATAGACGCCTTTTTTTCCACCACTTACACAAAAGCAAGCACTCTGCATAATCAAGCTTATGATTTTTTTATACACATTTAGAGTTTGTATAGTAGCTTCTGTAACAAAAATTTGTGGGCTTGTTGTTAGTGCAAGTAATGCCTCGGCAATGGATTCTCTGTCCATTTTATAATCATGGAATTCAAGTACAAAACATACTTCGACTAAGATCACGTCAAGTATACAAAATTCATTCCTAGCTCCTGACTGTATAGTGTTTATTGCCTCATAGCCATATCTGGCATATCACCAGTTATAACTCTAATTAACATGTTTGTATCTATAAAAATAATTTATCTATAGCGCTTCTTTTTACAGCAATATCTCTAGTAGCTAATTTTATTGTTTTTTAAGGTGTACAGCTTAAAAAGGTTACCCTTAATTCATCGCTCATGAAAATATTATGGCGTATAAATCAATATCTTAGCCTCTGGCGTCTTGATTCAGAAGTCTTTCGCGCATTTTGGCGAATCTTTCCTGTTGTTCGGTAGCTAATTCATCTGGTGTTTTAGTTTGACCACCAGGATGATTTTTCTGTATATCACCCTTTGCACCAATTACGTTAACTACTGGTATAACAATCGGGCTTCTGCCGGTGTTTTCGAATAAGAAATGTGTAATGTAGTCTTTTAATTCAACTTTAAATCTATCAAGTTCAACTCGCTTAAATCTTTGAGCTGATGCACGACGAAGTTCTTGTCGAAGATTATTCATGAGATCCTCATTGTCTCGCATATATATAAAGCCACGTGAGATTATGTCTGGACTAGTAAGTAGATTACCATTCTTCTTGTCGATAGTTAGGACTATAGCTACCAAGCCTTCTTCAGATAGCATTAGTCTATCTTTAATGACAATACTAGATACTATGGAACCTGTTTGATCAACAAGAATCGTGCCATGAGGTACATCGCCAATAATTTCCATCTTCGTATCACTGAATGAAAGAATCTGGCCATTTTCTAGGTTCATAGTATTTGCTCTTGGCATTCCCTCTTCAACAGCTATCTCAATATGTCTTTGTTTCGTTCTATAGCTACCATGATTTGGAATAAAGAATTTAGGATTAACAATATTAATCATTTCCTTATATTCATCAATTGAAGCATGTCCAGATATATGCAGAGGACCACAACCGTCAAGCTCGTGAGTTTCATGCCTAAAGACATGGACATTTTTTCGCATAAAATCATCAACCATTCTACCAATGTGTGCGTCATTTCCACTTTCAGGAATTGGTGTACTAGATAAGATTACTGAATCATTGGCTTTTAGTTTAACGTGCTTATGATCACCATTAGCCATTCTTTGAAGAGCTGAATTTGGCTCACCCTGTGAACCAGTACAAACAACAATAACTTCATGATCCTTCATGTTAGTAACATTGGCTATCGGCACAAAGGTTCCTTTTGGAACTCTAACGAAACCATAACGAATAGCCATTTCGAGAGTCGATATCATACTTCTTCCATCCATTGCCACTTTTCTGTTATGGTGGACGGCAGCATTAATAATCATCTGAATTCGGTTAATATTAGTCGAGAAAGTAGCAATAAAAATTCTACCAGGAGCTTGTTCCATGATACTTATAAAGCTAGGCTCAATAGTACTCTCGCTTGGTGTTCGCCCCATTCTCTCAGTAGCTGAGCTTTCACTAAATAAGGCTAGTACTCCTTCTTTTCCAATTTCTTTCAATCTTTCTATGTCACTCTTTTCTTTGTCTAGTGGGCTAGGGTCGAATCTAAAATCTCCTGTACAAACCAGGTTACCAACAGGTGTATTAATAACTACTGTGGTGCTTCCAGGTATAGAGTGTGTGATTCTAATGAGTTCAATGAAGAAACTGCCAACTTTTAACTTTTCATGAGTATCTTCGTTCATAATTACAGTTTTTAACTCGAAGTTTTCTGGCATTGGCATACCAAAATTTGAGAAGATCTCTTCAACTCTACCAATTGTAAATTTTGATCCATAAATTGGTGCTGGATATTTCGGTACAATATGTGGCATTCCACCGATATGATCTAGGTGACCATGAGTGATGACATAGCCTCTTATTTTATGCTTAATTGTATCTAGGTATGAAGTATCGCAGATAAGATAATTAATACCTGGTAAAGCGCCTCCATTTAAATCAATTCCACAGTCAATAATAATTGCATCATTTTGGTATTCAACAATCATCATATTCTTAGAACCAATATAATCCATACCACCGAGTGCTATAACGCGTAAGGTTGGACTATCATCAATGAGATTTGCTCTGGTCTTACTATCGTTACTGGATGAAGCATACTGATTCACTATTCTCTGGGCATCATCTTGATTTCTTTTCTGAGCTCTAATTGCAGCTCCTCTAGATGATCCTCTATTATTTTTTTTATCGTTAGCCATGCATTCCTTTCTTTAGATTGCTTTTAACATCTATTTTTAAATTTCTTGTAATAACTTAGGGATTTTCAAAAAATCGTCTATTAACGTCTGTTTCATCGAGCCGTTATATAATGCTGCGGCTGGATGATACAAAGGTAAATATGTTATTCCATCTATCTTTTCCGGTTGACCGTGGACTTCTGAAATTTTTCTCTTGGGTAAAAAACAATCCATACTATGACGGCCAAGAGTAATAACCAACTTCGGTGCAATAATTTCGATCTGACTCATAAGATATGGCAAGAAGGCTTGTTTTTCTAACTTCGTGGGATCTCTATTATCCTGGGGCCTATACTTAACTATATTGGTTATATAGATGCTACTTCTATCTAGATTAATCTTTTCAAGCAAATCATTGAGAAATTTCCCCGAAGCTCCAATGAATGGTTTTCCAGTTTCATCTTCCTTCTTGCCGGGAGCTTCTCCTATAAAAACAATATCTGAAGATGGGTCACCTTCACCAAAAACAAGCTGAGTTGCAGAGTCGGCAAGTTCAGGACAAACCTTCTCGTCGATGATAGTTTTTTTCAGCTTATCTAGTGAAGCTTGTTTTTCAATTTTATTCATAATTATTCAGATTTTTTGATTGCTCGAATTATTCTACTAATACCAAAAATTAATAAGGTAAAAGTTGCAGCATATTCCCACAAATTAGCACTATCTAATGATCTTGATGCAAAAATATAAGCTAGGATTAACGACACAAAGAATAAAATTAAATTTAGGATTCTTTTATGTTGATCAAGCTGTTTTTTCATATCACAAAGTTTATTTTCCTTATTTTACAACTGCTTTCATACTCAATTGTAGTCTTCCTCGGTCATCGATTGAAACTAACTTAACGTCAACTACATCGCCTTCTTTCACGAAATCATTCGGATTGTTAACTCTTTCATTAGACATTTCGCTGACATGGACTAAGCCTTCTCTGCCTGGTAGTATCTCTACAAAAGCACCAAAGTCTAAAACGCTTACTACTCTACACCCTTTATATACTACTCCAACTTCTGGGTCTTCAGTTAAGTTTTTTATCCAAGCGATTGCGCCATCAATTGATTTCTTGTCTGGACTAGCAATAAATACTGTACCATCATCCTTGATGTCAATTTCAGCACCAGTTTCGCCAATAATCTTATTGATCATTTCTCCACCTTTTCCAATAACTTCACGAATCTTCTCAGGGTTAATCTTGATTGACTCGACTCTAGGTGCGTACTTACTTAGGTCTGCTCTTGGTCTAGCTAGAGTTTTAAGCATTATATCTAGAATATGGGCTCTACCCTTTTTAGACTGTCTTAAAGCATCGGCTAGAATGTCTACGCTCAAGCCATGAACTTTCATGTCCATCTGTAAGGCATTAATACCTTTTGCTGTTCCAGCAACTTTAAAGTCCATATCACCAGCAAAATCTTCTGCATCGGCAATATCACTTAAGATAGAGACCTTATCACCGTCCATCATTAGACCCATAGCAATACCACTAACTGGGGCTTTCAATGGCACTCCAGCATCCATGAGCGCCAAACAACTAGAACATGTTGCTGCCATAGATGTACTTCCGTGTTGACTCATAATCTCAGTAACTGATCGTATAACATATGGAAATACGTCTTCAGAAGGGATTACAGGTAGTAAGGCTCTTTCAGCCAAGGCACTATGCCCAATTTCACGGCGACCAGGACTACCAAGTCGTCTTACTTCACCAACTGTATAACCAGGTGCATTGTAGTGATGAAGATATCTTTTTTCTGAGCTCTTTTCCATTGTATCTATGAGCTGAGCATAGCTTAGGGGAGCTAATGTAACGATATTCAATCCTTGAGTCATTCCTCTAGTAAATAAGCTAGATCCATGAGCTCTTGGCAATAGTCCAACTTCAGAACTAATTGGTCTAATTTCATCAAGTTTTCTGCCGTCAGGTCGTAAGTTATCGTTAAGGATACCATCTCTAACATCTTGATTTACGATAGTTGACCAGGCTTCAGAATATGCAGATTTGTTTTCTGCAAATTTATCGTCGCCATCCTTCTCTTTTAGGTGTTCCATTAACTCTTTTTTTAGAACAAGCATTTTTTCTTGTCTAGTTGGGTAATCGGTACGAATCTTTGCACCTAACTTATTCTTTAGGAAAGCTTCAACTGCTTTTGTAATCTTTGGGTCAACAGTACTTAGGGTATATTCCATAGGTACAACGCCGGCCTTCTTGGCTAGTTCTTTCTGAAGCTTAATAGCTGGTTGCATTATTTCATGCGCAAAGTTTAGAGCTTCAATAACATCTTCTTCTGAAATTTCATTAGAACCTGCTTCAACCATAGTAATAGCATGTTCTGTACCAGCAACAACTAGGTCTAGATCGCCCTTCTCGAGCTGTTCTAGGCTAGCTAGAGCTGTTAACTTGCCATTTACCTTACCAACTCTTATTCCTGCTATAGGACCATCGAATGGAGCTCCTGTTAGTGTAAGAGCAGCAGATATAGCTATCATAGCTATTGAATCAGGTCTAAAATCTGGATCCATAGATAAGACAGTTGCTATTGCTTGAACTTCATTTTTATAGCCTTTAGGGAATAGAGGTCTTATTGGTCTATCTATTAGACGACCAATTAAAATGGCGTCATCACTTGGTCGGCCTTCTCTTTTTATAAATCGACTACCGCTAATTTTTCCAGAAGCATACATTTTTTCTTCATATTCGATGCTTAGTGGAAAGTAATCTAAATGAGCTACTGTATCTGGACTAACCATAGCTGTTCCAAGAATAACTGTATCTCCATAGCGGACTATGACTGAACTTGTAGACCTAAAACCTACACGGTTAATCTCCATACTAAGAGTTCTTCCACAGAACTCAGTCTCAACTGTGAGAATATCTTTATTGAATGGGTTAATGGTCGTTTGACTCATATATGTATTACCTTTCTACCGTATTGGGTAGTTTAGATATTTACGGATAAGGTTCAAATATATACTCTTTAAAAAAGTACCTTGTGCTATGTTACCTAGAAAAAGTAATATATCTGTTCTCTATCCGCAAATGAATCTATTATTATTTTGTTAAAATGCACAAGCTGTGTCTCTCTTCAAAAAAGACTCACAGTCTAAGCACTATTTACGCAGTCCAACTTTTTTTATTAGATCTAAGTATGCCTGGCTATCTCTATCGGCTAGATACTTCAATAGTCTTCTTCTTCGTCCAACCATTTGTAGTAAAGCTCTTCGGGCTGAGAAGTCCTTTTTAGCAACTTTTAGATGTTCAGTTAACTCTTTAATTCTTTCAGTTAAAATACCAACTTGAACAGCAACTGATCCAGTATCTTTCTTGTTTACTTGCAGGCTATCCACTAGCACTTGTTTTTTATCGATTGTTATCATAATTACGCATAATATTATCATAGTTTATAGATAAAATCAAGATGTAGATTACTAAAAATAACTCATTCTATAATTCAGTAATTAATAATTTATTCAGATTATCTTTACTGAGCTCATTTATCTTCACTGCATCAACTACATTATATTTATCTATAGAGGTTCTCCTGAGATCAGTTGTATATGCCCCCGTCTTAAGAGTATCCCCTATATCACCGACCAATGAACGTATATATGTTCCGCTACTTACATTGGTACTAAAAGTAACATTTGGATATTCATAATCCATAAGATCAATAGAATATATTGTTACGGGTCTAGATTTCATCTCTATTGACTTGCCTTCTCTGGCCAACTTATAGGCTCTTACCCCGTTAATCTTAATAGCTGAATAGGCTGGTGGGACTTGTTCGATGTTCCCTATATAATGGACAAAGGCATCTTTAATGTCTTGCGTGCTAGGTTGATCTGAAGACTGATCAGTTATCTCACCTTCACTGTCACCAGTAGTGGAAACCTGGCCTAATCTCATCGTCACCTGATAAGTTTTATTTTTTTTGGTTAATGTATCGGCTTTTTTTGTATAGCTACCAACTAAAATTATCATTAATCCAGTTGCCATTGGGTCCAGAGTTCCAGCATGGCCAACCTTGATTTTCATAGATTCAATGGATCTAATTAATGATCGAATCTTTGCAACACAATCAAAAGAAGTCCATTCTAACTCTTTGTCTACTAGTAATATTCCATTCATTAAGTCAAAAGTTTACTACAAAAGAATACTAAACTAAACCCTATTGAGGTAATGGACCAATTAAAGGAGGTGGAACTGGGGGTGGAGAAGTTGGGTCAACATTAAGTGAAGTTGAAGAAGTTGTTGGCTCTTCAACCGGTGGTACTAAATTTGTCGGAAGAGGCATATCCATACTTGGTCCAGGTGCATTATTCGATGCATCATGCAACTCGTTACCTAAAGGTAAAGCATTGAATGCTACTGGAGGGACTGTTGTTGGTTGAGCTAAATTACTAACAGCTCTTCTTGCCTGTTCTATTTCTGAAGCACTATCTGGTGCAACAGTTTGAGCAGGAAAACTAATCGATGGAGAAGTTGGAGCATTAGGTAACGAAGATACTAGTCCGCTACTTTTAATACTACTGTCGTGATTTAACATGTAGCTATTGTTTATATTCGAGCCATTAGAAGGTGCTTCTGAATAATTAGCTTCTGATCCGCCAGTCGAATTATTGCTATCGGAATTACCCATAGGATTATGGTTCATATATGGATCACCAGATGTATTATGTCCCGAAACTAGAGGGTTTGGGACAATTGGAGTTGGAGTACTGACTAATGGATTAGGGCTAGATGTTGTTTGCGAAGATGCTTCAACGCTGACCATAGTTGGAGCTGGTTCAATAGGCGCATTTTGAGGTGGTAAAACTGGTGGTAACGGAGTAACTTCTTGAGGCGATGCTGTTACTGGTGTGGGATTATTAGAATCACCAGTACTACTGCTAGCGTTCTCACTAACCGGTTCAGATTCATCGTAATCTTCGCCTTCTTTTTGTAAGTTACCAGATTGATCGATTCTTATTTTTTCTACTCTTTCTGCTTCAGCTAATACGTTTAGATCTTCCTCAGTATGATCAATATCTAATTCGCCTAAATTAGTTTTTTCTTCTTCCTTCTTTTTTGGATTTTTATCTGATTTTATTAAGGATGGTAGAGCATTTGCCGAGTCATCTTCAACAGATTCAGGAACAACCTCCGGCAAAGTTGCAATAATTGGTGCAGGTGCTGGCTCAGAAGCTACTGGTGCAGGTTCTAATTTATCTGCAACAAGTTGTTGGTTAGCACCGGCCGACAATAATTGTGAGCTAACCGATAAAGACTGGGGTGATGTTTTATCGTTTGCAAATCTCTTTGTATTTGAAACAATTCCAGTCAAAAGTGATGTTGCGATTTGGGCATCAATTAAATCTTTAGCTCCTAAATCATTGGCAAGTAAAGTAACCATTTCAGATAAGCTACTGGTAGTTGTATCAACCCAGTTAAGAGTTCCGACAGTTGATGGTTCAGGACTATTGGAAATAGCAATAATAGTAGCGTCATGGAGTATTTTGCCATGTGCAGCAATCGCTTGATCTATATCTTCCTGTTTATTGACACCTAATGCCACTATGGCATCAACATTTAAATCACCTAGACTAAACTCTAAATCATCTTCACTAATAGAAGTTCTATAAGGAGTAATAAAAATTCTAACCCTATTGTCTTCTACTTTGTACTTTAATTTATCGGCTTTAGATTTATCAATTGCAATAATAAAATCCTGAAAACTATCTGTGTTTTTTTCGAATGTTTTTTCTGGTTCTAAGAATTCTAATATTGAAGGTACTTCACCGCTGAATACTGCACTTACATGTTTTTTTAGTTTACTGAAGACTAAGGAAAGTCCCAGTAAAGCCGTGAGCTCATCAATATTAGGATTACTGTTGACTGTTACGAGAATGTTATATGACTGTTTTAACTTCGCCGCAATTTGCGCACGATTACCGACAACGTTTACACTGGCGTTAGTAGGAGCAATAGGTAAATCAGATAAAGAAGATGGAGCTGGAGGGGGCAAAGAAACTGGAGCTGGAGAAGGATTAGGTGTTATTGGTGAGGTTTGATTATTTTGATTATCCATAATTTTTATTATTTAGCTTTAAATCTAAATTATCATAAATACTAATGCTTGTCGAGTATTAAACTTACATTTTTTGCAAAATTAGCTAAGTTTTAGTATAGTTATAAGATTGAAATAGTAAATTAAAGGATAGAAAAAGAATATGCCAATCATTAAGTCAGCTAAAAAAAGAGTTAAAGTAGCCAAAAAGGCCGCTATTAGGAACAGTAAAACTAAACGATCATTAAAAGCAGCTATTAAATTATTCCAGACTCATGCAACATCTGGTAAAGCTACGACTAAGAGTCACTCAAAAGCTCAAAGCGAAGTTGCAAAAGCAGCTAAAAAAAGAGTTATTCATAAGAATAAGGCTGCAAGAATGCAAAAGAAATTAGCAGCTCAAGCAAAATCTACTGCAAAAGCACCAGTTGCCAAGAAAGCAC
The DNA here is from genome assembly GCA_903925195.1 of uncultured Candidatus Saccharibacteria bacterium. The sequence goes on from CAIYEO010000046.1 coordinate 19,497, forward strand.
CTGCAAAAAAAGCTCCTGTTAAGAAAAAGACCACTACTAAAAAAACAAAATAATTAACTGTCGAGTGTAACTAACAGTAATGTTAGAGCATCGTCTAGATTTATATTTCGTGTTTTAAATTTAGTATCTAAGTCTAGAGTTCTATTTATAATCATTTTTAATTGTTCTAGGCTGATACGATTCAGAAGACGACTGCCACTATCGATATTAAAAGGTTTAAACTTAGAATCTGCAGCAATCATACTCGTACTTCTATCTTTGGCTGTTTTGATGATGCAGAGTATATGTAATTGCCAGGTTAACATAGCTAATATTTGCATAGCATCAATACGCAGCTTTTTCTGTTCGTTATAAATTTCAAGTGTTTTTTTCTTGTCCCCTCTTAGTGCGGAATCTAAGAGATTAAAAATAGTACTTGTTGGTTTTTCATCACTAAGTAACTCAATTGAGCCAGAAGATATTTCTGGATTATATAAAAATAGTTTATCAAGTTCGTTCTTAAGCATCATTTGATTGACACCTACCCTGCGCATCAACTTAACTGAATTCGACATTGATATACTACCGCCTAGAGATTTCGCATAACTTCCCATCCACTTCAGTAGATCTGATTCACTAAGGACTGAGTATTCAGAAAAATTTGGAAGTTTTTTCAGTTTTTTAAAATAACTGGATCTCTTATCTATTTTAGGTTCATATATAAGGACATCAATACTGTCATTAGTAACCTTCATGAATTCGTCGAAGGATTCGGTAAATTCTTTGATTGATCCAGGCTCTTCTAAAACTATTAATTTTCTTTCGACCAAAAACGGCAGACTTGATACAAGACTAATTATCTCTGGATAATTAAGGTTTTCAAGATTTGCGTGTTCAACCGAAAAATCTCCATGCTTAGCTACGAAATCTAATGTAAATTTCTTAATAGCCTGGCTTCTTTGCAGGTCATTATTGCCAGAAATTACATATATCATTTGGTTTTCCTTTGGCATTTTAGGCAAATATGAGTTCCCCTAGAAGCTACTTTAGTTTTAATAATTATACTATTACACCTGGGACAATTTTGCCCCTCTCTTCTAAAAACATTAGCAAACTCTAAATAACTTCCCCGTTTACCTTCTGCATCTACATAATTTCTATCCGTAGAACCACCTAGCTCAATGCTTCTAGCTAGTATCTCACGAATTGCTTCATAAAGATTACCAAGCTTAGCTTTAGAGATTGATCCAGTAAGACTAGCAGGATGAATTTTTGCAGCCCATAAGCTTTCGTCGGCATAAATATTTCCAACTCCAGCCAAAACTGTCTGATCTAGTATTGTCGCTTTTATAGAACTGTTTTTTCTCCTCATAACTCTTTCAATAAATTCTTTCTTAGTGAATTCAGAGCTTAAAGGTTCAGGGCCTAATTTTTTCATGAAATTTAAATTTGGGACTTCAACTTCTGGCATTAACCTCATCCATCCAAATTTTCTTTGATCATTAAAAAATAGTTTTGATCCATCCTCAAAAGATATTACTACTCTTGTAGATTTATCTGGTAACGGACCGATTAAAGAATCATTCGGATGTCCAGCTCCAAAACTTTCATAACCCCTAAAAACTAATTGGCCCGTCATCTTAAGATGAATTACTAAACAATAGCTACTATCCAAAAAAACAATTAGGGCCTTGCCTCTTCTTTTAACGGATAATACCTTAGCTCCAATCAGAAAATTATCAACATCAGCCTTGGAATTTGGAAAACCTTTTGGCCAATCAAAAGAAATATCGGTAATAACTAAATTATTAATTAACCGGTTAAGACCAAGCTTAACTGTCTCTACTTCTGGTAACTCTGGCATAGTCTAATTATTGTATCAGTTATAATAGGAGTATGGATGATATTTCTCAGATACTAAACAGATCAAAAATTAAAAAACCTGATCTAATAACAAATATTAAATCATTTGTTATGGAAAAATATAAAGCTGAAGTGAAAGTCAGCCTTAAACCCAAAACAATCATAATCTCATCTGAGAGTGCTTCGCTAATTAACAGTTTAAGACTTAACGCAAGAGAACTGATTAATCAATATAATATAACTGAAACAATTATATTTAGAATTGGTTAAATGCCTGACTTAAGTTCACGCTGTTAGTTATTGGATTATAGTTTGGTATTTGGTTTTTCATAACACTTTGAATTGAGCCAAATTTTCCAGCAATAGTTCCCTGAGAACAAGTTGTAGACCAAAGATTTTGGTTTATATTAGTAGGAGCGTTAGTAATCTGATAACTATATCTAAGTCCTAGTGGACATAATCCATTAACTTTACTAAATGGTGAAGTTTTTGAAACACGGTAACCCAGGCTATTAAGAGATAAAAGAAGGTTATGATATGCTTGTTCGTTATTTGGCATATCATTTGAACTCAAAATATTACCCTGGTAGCCTTGATAGACAGTGATATTAACGTTAGATTTATTTACAGTAATTGCTATTGATCGGTGAAGTTGATCGCTATTAATAATACCGTCTTGAACGAAACGTACTTGCATGTTTGTATTGTAGTAATCACCCATATTAATAGGTTTTTTAGTAGGACCTGAAGCTAGACTTTTAAAGAGCAGGAATATTACTCCTACAAGTAAGATGATAAAAAGCACTGCTGAAATAACGTATCTCATATAAACTCCATTTACCTTTTTAGTATAACATATTTATACTGTTTATGCAATGAGCTAGAGTAGACCCCAATTTTTAGCAATTGAGCTTTCTACGGTTAATTTAACACTGAGCTTAACAGCATCTTCCATAGTTTTTATTATTAGTTTATTTATTTTATCTGCCTCTTCCTCGGCAACTTCAACCAAGACGGAGTCATGGATTTGTAAGAGCATTTTTGCGCTGGTATTTTCTAATTTCTTATCTAAATCAATCATAGCTTTCTTCATAATATCAGCCGCTGTACCCTGAAACGGCATATTAACAGCAGCTCTCATTGCAGACTCACGAACAGCAAAGTTTGAGGATTTTATGTCTGGAGTTGGTCTTCTTCTGCCGAAAATATTTTCAACATAGCCATCTTCCTCGCCTTTTTTTCTAACAGCGTCAATATATTGTTTAAGTTTTGGTCTTACTTCAAAAAAACGATCTATAAAGTGTTTTGCCTGGCCATAAGTCATACCCGTTCCCGAGGCAAGACCATGAGGGCCAAGACCATACATAACACCAAAATTGACAACTTTAGCATCACGCCTCATGTCTTTAGTTACATCTTCTATCGCTCGATTATGAATCATAGATGCCGTAATAGTATGAACATCAACATCATTATTAAACTGTTCTATTAAATCATTATCCTCACATAAATGAGCTGCTATTCTAAGTTCGAATTGAGAATAATCAGCACTTATAAGCAAATTGCCCGGTCCAGCCACAAAGGCAGTCCTAATACGTTTTCCTAGATCAGTTCTAACGGGTATATTCTGTAAATTAGGGTCAGTTGATGACAGTCTTCCTGTTTGCGCAATGGTCAAATTAAATGTCGTATGAAGTCTTGAATTACCATCTACCATTTTTGGCAAAGCATCAACGTATGTGGTCTTTAGTTTCATGACTTCCCGGTAGTTAGAAATTAAATCAATAATCGGATGGGATCCTCTTAGCTTATCTAACTCACTGGCCGCAGTGGAGTAAGCAGTTTTGCCTTTTTTAATACCGTCGGTAGGTAGTTTTAGCTTATCGAAAAGAACCTCAGACAACTGAGCTGGTGAACTAATATTGAACTCCATATCAGAATGACCATATATTTGTTGTTCAAGATCTGAGATCAAATCGTTTATTTCTAAAGAAAAACTATGGAGATATTTAGTGTCTAACAATATTCCCGTCTCTTCCATACGAGCTAACACTGGAATAATTGGCCACTCTATATCTTCGGCTAATTTTTCTAAGCTACCAGTCTTTGGCAATAAAGTCTTCTGTTCTTTATATAGTTCCCAGATAATTCCAGCCATTTGATCAGATCTATCGATTAACTCTTCGTGACTTAAGTTATCGAAGCTAGTAACCTCAATACCTAAATCCTCAGATGCAAGCTCAGATAGAGACTGATCTCTTCTTAGGCTATTAAGCAAGAAAGAACCTATCAGGACATCATGCCCAACAGTAGATAGGTTTATATTAATATCGTTCAAGGCCTCTATAGTATTTTTGATATCATAGCCAATTTTTTTAATACTGTCGTTTTCCAATAAAACAACCAGTTTCTGGGACGTTTTTTTAGGATCTAATTTGTTCAAATCTAGAACAAAAACTCGGCTTGGTTTATCGCTCAAAAAAAGATACTGAGGATCAATCCCGTGCTTACCTTTAGATCGACTAAAAATTACTATTTCTTCTGTCTTGTCTAGGTCTAGATCGGATAATTGATTCTGAGAATCTATTATTATTTTTTCAACAGAACTATTGAAGCCATGCTTTTTAATGTCATGGCTATCACTATCTATTTTCATAATTTCAGGTAGTTGCTTAACTAAGGTACGAAACTCAAATTTCTTCAAAAGCTCTAATATTTTTTCAGGATTAGCTTTCTTACCATCTACTTCTTCCAAATTTAACGCGATTGGAGCATCAAGCCAAATTTCAGCTAGTTTATGACTTAAATATGCGAGTTCCTTGCCATTTTTTAACTTGTCGGCAATATTGTTCTTAAGCAAATCAACATTATCATATACCCCATCAAGTGTTTTATAGTCCTTGAGCAGTTGTATTGCAGTTTTTGGACCAATACCAGGTACACCGGGTATATTGTCGCTAGAATCACCCATTAATGCCTTTAAATCAATAAACTGGCTAGGGTCTAAACCATATTTGGCTGTAAAATTTTTCGGATCATATTGTTCGATATGACTAAGGCCTGTTTTGAGTAAATAAGCCTTAGTATGACTATTTACAAGTTGCAATACATCCATATCACTAGTTACGAGCATTGTTTCAATATTTTTAGTTTTAGCTTGAGTAGCTAATGTACCCATAATGTCATCAGCTTCATAATCATCAAGCTCATAAAGTGGCCAGCCAAATGCCTCTAACAACTCATGCAGTAAAGGTATTTGGTCGTAAAAATCTGGTGGAGCTGGTTTTCTGCCTGCTTTATATTTTGGATAAAGTTCAAGACGTTTTCGGATATTAGTTTTAGGCTTATCCCAGGCAACGGCAACATAGTCTGGTTGAAGCTTACGTATTACTTCTAGGGCCATAACCGCGAATCCATAAACCCCTCCAGTAGAGATACCTTCCTTAGTCGATAGATTAGGCATGGCATAATAACCCCGATAAAAAATACTTTTACCATCTATTATTACAAATCGTTTTTCATACTCTGCCATATAACTTTAATTATACCCTAACCAACGTAATAGGTTAGCTCTAGCTCAATTAAATAAATTTAATTATGGATTTGGCGTTATTTAGGAACTCTTCAGTGCTAGAATAATTATTATCTAATTTTAAGTTAGCGACTTCTTTTATATAGTCCAGATTCATCTGAACTGAAGGGTCTATGCCGGGCTGAGGCTCGACTTGGGTTTGCTCTTGTCGCATATATTCCTCAAAATCTAATTTTGGTTCGCCTTTTCTTAAGTTTTCCATAGACCTCTTGTAGCGTGTCTCAGCATCAGTTTCGATCCATACAAGCTGACCTTTATTCTCTATAATATAATCTGCCTCAATCGGAGCTCTTATGCTCCATATCAGTAATCCCTTATAGTCTTTATTTTGCTTAGCTTGCTTGTATTTATCTAAAGCAATTTTCATGAAGACATCAGGACCCCTCATTTCTCGAAGCCAATTGGAAGTTTCTGTTAAATTAATTCTGGATATTGGATTTTCTTCATTCTTGTGGCGCTCTAACGTAAACTCACGTGCGATATCGCCGACTGAAATACCAAAAAAACCTTCCTTAACCAAATAATTTGCTAGAGTGTCCTTTCCGGATCTACTATAGCCCCCAATACCAACAATCTTATCTAAATTATTCATTCAATTCTCTATTATTAACTGATGTAGTCGTGTAGTTTTTTTGAATCTTTGTGTTTTCTAAGTTTTGCTAAAGCTTTGGCTTCAATTTGTCTAATTCTCTCCCTAGTGACACTAAATTCTTGTCCAACTTCCTCGAGAGTATGATACTTGCCATCTTCTAAGCCGAAGCGTAGCTTTAATATCTTCTGTTCTCTTTCGGTTAAGGCTCCGAGTAAAGATTTTATCTGCTCTTTCATAAGTTGACCAGTTGCAGATTCTTCTGGGCTAATAGTATCTTCATCTTCGATAAAATCAGATAATACAGATTCTTCCTCATCATCTTTAATGCTAGCGTCTAGACTGCTAATATCTTGTTTTATCTTCATAATGTGTTCAACTTTTTCAACATCAATTTCCATGGCAGTAGCAATTTCTTCACTAGTTGGCTCACGATTTAATTCTTGAGTTAATCGTCTTTGAGTACGCAATAACTTATTGATAGTCTCAACCATATGAACAGGAATTCTAATAACTCTAGCTTGATCAGCAATAGCTCTAGTAATTGCCTGTCTAATCCACCAGGTTGCGTAAGTTGAAAACTTAAAGCCTTTGTCTGGATCAAATTTTTCAACAGCTCTCAGGAGACCAGTATTACCTTCTTGTATTAGGTCTAATAAATCAAGGCCTCTACCAACATATCTTTTTGCAATAGATACAACGAGTCGCATGTTAGCTTCTGCCATTGCGGCTTTAGCATCTTTATCGCCAGCAACAACTCTATTAGCTAGGGCTAACTCTTCAGCTGATGATAGAAGTGGTATTTTACCAATTTCTCGTAAGTATAGTCTGACTGAATCATCGGCAATATCATCAATATAACTAGTATCATTAGTAACTACTTCTTCGCCTTGTTCTAGAACCCATTCATCACTGAATTCTTCGCCATTAGGCTCTCTTGATACTTCAATCTTAGCTTCAGCTAAATCAGCATACAGACTATCGAGTATCTCAACGTTTTCAGGTGAATCATTGATAGCTTTTAGAATATCTTTTTGTTCAATTTTGCCTTGTTTAATCGCCTGAGTTAATAGTTTGTCTTTTATTTGCTCTAGTTCTTCTTGTGTATGTATCTTAATCTTCTTAGGTTTAGTCATTTGTTAGTCCTTTGTTAATCTTTAATAATTTGTCGAGTTCTTTAGCTTTTGTTAATAATCTAATAGCTTCTTTTGGTTCAGCTTGGTTGATTTGTTCAGAAATAAGTTTTTTTTGTTGTTTTACGTATTGTTGTATTATTTGAGCCTGTAATAGGCTGGCTTCGTAATGAAGTTCAGTAGTAGCTTGAATTTTATATAATTCGTCATACTGTAATAATAATATTTTAATATAGTCATCAATAAATTGCAAATCGTCTGTAGCCTGTTGGAAGTCAATAGTATCTGGATTCTTCAGCATAAACTCAAACAATGTTCGAGCTTCTTTTGTTACGAACATTTCAGGAGTTAATGGGTCCAGCAATATTCTAAGCTCCGGTTGGTTCATAGCTAAGGCTAAAAGATGATTCTGGTATCTTCCCAGGTCATAGTTAATATCTTCTTTTTTGATATGTTTTTTTAATACTTGGACGTTTTCTGGTTTACTATTTCCAAGCTTCATTTCTAACGCATCCTTAGAAACATCAATTATCTTGGCAACTTTGGCGAGATAATGATCTTTTTCTACTGGGTCAGTAAGATTTTTAATAACTCCAAGAACGATATCTGAGAATTGCCTTTTTCCCTGTCCACTACTAATATCTATAATCTTACGATAATAATCTATCAACCAATCAGTAGCATAGACTGGTTTATCTATAGTGGCTTGCCAACCAGCAGAATTACTCTTTATTAACTCGTCAGGATCTTTCTCTCCTTCTGGAAGTGATATCATCGACAAACTAACCCCTACTTTGGCAGCTATTGGAATGGCACGTTCGGTTGCTTTAATACCAGCTTGATCTCTATCAAAACAAAGTCTAATGTCTGAGACAAATCTATTTAGACCCTTAAGGTGATATTCGGTTAATGCCGTTCCAGCAGTCGCAACTACTTGCTTAACCCCTGCTTGATGAGAAGATATAACGTCCATATTTCCTTCTACCACCACTGCGTATCCTAATTTTCTGATCGAATCTTTAGCCTTATCCAGTCCAAATATATGGCGGCTCTTATCGTAAAGTAATGTTTGGGGAGTATTTATATATTTTGGAGAATTTTCGCTCGCAACTAATTCTCGGGCAGTAAAACCAATAGTCCGACCCATTTGATCAGCTAAAGGTATCATGATTCTGCCTCTGAACATGTCTAACATGCTGCGGTCTCTAATAATCCCAAGGCCGGATGACTTTATGAGATCTTCAGAGAATCCTTTTTTCTTTAAAAAATCTACTAATGAAGATCTAGTGTTTGGAGAGTATCCAATCTTAAAAGCTAGAGCTGTTGGTTTATCTATCGATCGTTTTTTGAATACATACTCTTGAGCAGTATGATTTTTAGATAGATGTATTTGATAAAACTTTGTAGCTAATTCCAATATTTCATACATTTTTTCTTTTATCACAGCATCTCTTTTATATGACTTATTATCATACTTAGATAGATCAACTCCAGACTGCCTGGCTAGCATCTCTAAAGCTCCTCTAAAATCTAAGCCTTCCATTTCCATAACAAAGCTGAAAACATTACCTCCCTTTCCACTACTGAAATCATGCCATATTTGTTTTTCGGGACTAACAATAAAACTAGGAGATTTTTCGGAATTAAAAGGACTAAGCCCCTTAAAATTACGCCCAGCTCTTTTTAGTTGAACGTACTGACTAACCACATCTTCTATGGCAATTCTTTCTTTAATTTCATCTATAGCACTCATTCTATATATTATTGTACGCTAAAGTTGCCTGGGCTCATGAAGTCAGTTATGGTTAAATAGTATATATGCAACCACAAAACAACGATCAATTTTATTTTCTTAACCAAAATCAAGCCAATTCCCAGGGTCCTCTTAGTGGTTTGAAGGCTGGTGGCAAGAATATAAAATCAAGACTCATTATTGTTGGTGTGGGCTCATTATTTCTAATTATAATAATCATCGTCGCATTAAGCATAATATCTAGCGCTGGTAAGGCCAATAATAAGAATTTTATAAATATAGTCGAAGATCAGTCTATCCTTCTAGATATTACTAAACAAGGTATCGCATCATCGACCGACCTATCTACTACAAATTCATCTTCAACAATAAATGTAGTACTCACGAGCGAACAATCACAAATAATATCAGTTCTATCAAAGAATGGATTAGCCATTAACAAAAAACAATCAGAGTATAAAAGTGTAGTTTTAGATAATAGCCTTGTAACAGCTATAAGTAATGGTACTTTTCAGTCTACCTATATTAATTCACTACAAGACAGACTAAAGATTTATCAAAAAAATATCAATCTTGCCTACAAAGGTGCAAAAAACAAATCTGAAAAAACAATCCTAAATAGCTTATACGATGACAGCACAAAGTTCTTAACAGCTACAAGCAGTTTACCTACTAATTAAATTTTGTTTATATCTTTTACTATTTCAAGTGAGTGTCTAATAAGATCTCTGATTTCATCGGCATCTAATTGACCAGTACATAGAACCGTTATCCATTTGTTAGGATTTAAGTCTTTACCACTAAGGACAGTTTCGTATTTTTCTTTCAAATGTTTAGCGAGTAAAAAGTCACACCTCAGACTAATCTGAACAGGAGAAATATTTTTATAAACAAGTGCGAACATTTCTTCCTTATGATAATAGACCTCGATATCATCTCCATACGGAAAACTAGATTCAACATCAGGGTAAGAATTAATTATTTTAATAATAGATTTATAGTCAATCATAGTTTAAAAAATTAATTAATTTGTTCTCTACTAGATGTCATGTAGGCAAATTTGTCTATATAAAATTGTAGTTCAGCTATTGAAGCCTGAATATCATCGAAGGCTCTGTGCGAATTATTCTTTTCGAATTCAACTTTATACTTGCCTTGCATTAAAATTTTAAAAGAACTCACGTCAAACATTCTATAATGCAAAAGCTCATTGACCTCTGGCCACCACTTTTCGATAAATTTTCTATCATTATGGATTGAATTACCGGCAAGAATTGCTGGTTCACTGCCGAATTGAGCCTTAATAAAACCAATTAGCTGATTCTTAACGGTATCTTCCGATAGGTCAGAACTTTTTATTCTATCTATTAGTCCGCTTATTTGATGCTGTTTTTGTGACCATTCGTTCATATTAGCTAGCTTGTCATCGGATTGCTTAATTACAGCTTCATAGCTGGCAAGTGTTTTGAAATTAAAATCTGTAACTTCAGCTGCAATTTCAATAATCACATCTTTTGCATGGTCAAGACCCGTCATCTCTAAATCAACCCATAGTAATTTTGTTGGAATTATTGTCTTATCTATTTCTTTCATTGGTCATACTATAACAAATAGCTGGTAAAATTATCACCCTATTTTGGAATTACTACTTTAGTTCCGTTGGTTGAATGATCTTCGATTGATATATTGTTGTCCTTATCTAGGTAAATCGATAAATGTTCACGCGAAAGATGGCTATTGTCATCACGCATGTCTAGCAAGCCTAAAAGATAATTATTACGGTCTTCTTTATTGCGACCAATAGTTACTATCTGATCAGCTTTAAGTACGACAAAACCAGCTATTAATTCCTCTGGTTTATAATTTTGAGTTATCAAACCATATCTTGATCTTGTAACACCTAAATTATCTAATTCTTTGTTAACGCTTGGATTATAGAGTATAGCTCTTCCCTTTTCTGGAATATCTTCACCATAATCCATGATAGCTATAGTCTTATCTATATCTAGGCCATGAACTTTTGAAGGTATTTCGATCTCAGCAACTACCTGACCATTCATTGCCTGCTCTCTAGATTCATCGAGCGATCTTAGGACGCGTTTAGAATCCAATTTTAAGCTCTGATTATGTATTAAAATAGTCTGTTGATTTTCTGACAGAGATTCATTTTCGATTGGTGTATTAGAAATCTTTTCTGACATGTTTTATTAGGATAAATTAATTATTTTTTTAGCAGCTGCTCTATGTTGACCAAGAAGCACCTCGCCATCATCTGCATACTCTATAGTATCTGATTGAACTAATTCATCTTTAAAAGTTCCATCCAGCATAGATATAGCAAGTAATGTTGCATACTCACGACTTCTAAGTTCTGGTATGTGAGAATAACCAGTTGTTCTAGGACTTTTTTCAGAGTTATCTTTGATTTGCTGACCCATAGTCATTTCATTAAGTGCAAGATTATCTAATTTACGAAGAAGATATAGCCCTACATCAGTCCTAAAATCCTCATTAGTTCTTAGTAACTCACTAAGGTGAGTTCCTTTGGGAGAATATTTTTCGAATATTAGTTTTAGATTTGGATCACCATTACCAGCAATTTCTAATCTTTCTTCCGCCATTTTCATACTTTCAGCGGTAACTTTTAATCTTTCGTTACCTGTAGTTCGAATAGCTGCTTCAATCTGAGTTTGATGTTCAACTTTAGAAGTGAAAGGATCAATATCTTGATCAAACATAGAATCATAGTTAATATCACTATCATTCTTACCAGTTTCATCCTTCACTGGACTAAATAGTTGCTTTAACCTAGGTTCAATATCTTCTTTTGGACTAACGATTTCTGTTTCTTTAATGGGTTTGTATAAAATTTCCGATTTTTTTCGGTTGGATGTTTCGTCACTAATCATACTCGTAATTTCATCAGCACTTAGCAAGGTCTTTGATAGGAATTCTTCCGTGGGCACCTCGATAATGTTACCAGTCTCATCCTTGAACTTAATTATTGGGTATTTTTCACCTGTTCTTTTGCCGGTCTCATCGATTACATATTTTGGTCCAAAATCCTCAACTGAAACCTCAGATTGTCCATCTGGAGTCTCTATAACAAATTTTTTATCCAATAAAACATTATCTGGTAGATTATTGAATTCATCAGCTAACTTTCTATCGATAAATTTAATGTTTTCTTGAGTTGGTGTATTTAACTGTTCTGACATTTTTTTTGTTTTTTTATTAACAACTATATATTAGCATAAATACTTTGATTTGTCTAGGTAATTAATCGAATCATAGTCATGCATAATATTAGTTAGTATTGACTTTTTAGCATAATTAGTATAAAATATCCGGACTCTTGATTGAGTTTATGTTTACTACATTAAGTTATAACCCCTTAAAGGATATAAGTAGTTAGCAAGAAGGAGTTTTGATGACTAATTCTAATAGTAATAGAGAAATAGGAATGAAAGAAAAAGCCGTAAGATATGCTGTAAAAGGTTCTGCGGTTGCTGCGGTTGGATATTTTGCTGTAGTAGGTTTATCTAATGAATTAGGTAACCACTTCGGCATTCATCTTAATTTACCTGGCCTTGAATCACAACCACCAGTAATTAGTGGGCAGGTTCTTCCAAATTCTACAGTTGTTACAAAAGAACAATTAACTAGTTGTACAGACGAAGTTAGTGTTGATGTTGGCGTATTATCTCACGATAGATATTTAGCTGTCAGTGGATATAAGGCAGATCATATGTATCCTGTTAAATATAGCGTATGTGGTCAAGATGGTCTTACTTTAGACGTACAAAAACATTACAACACAGCTAGTAATATTGATGCTGTTACAGTTTCAGTTCCTAACTATAAGCCTTTAAATGCAGGAATAGACTTCAATAATGGTCAGGTCCTATGTATGGATCTTCCATCAACTTCAAGTGTAGGTGATATACACTCTCAATCTGATTCTTATAATTCTAAAAAGCAAAAAAACCAAACCATTAAATGTAATTGGGGTCAGGATACTACTGGTCTAGGTTTCGATACACCAAACGATGCTGCTAGTAATACAATTGGTTCATTACAATTCGCCCAAAACGCAGGTGTACTTAGCCCATTACCTAAATATGCTGAAGACAGAATATTGTCTGACATTAAACAACAGACTCTAGCTGATATGCATGCCGAATATCCAAATGCTGAAGTTAAGGTTATATTGCCAAGATTTAAATCTCAGTTAGATCAAATTGAAAATAATTGGGAATCGCAGTCTGAAGGAATAATGAATGGTGTTAAAGCCATTAACTTTTCAAGCGAAGATGGTTCGACTGTTATTAATATGACTTCAAGATATGATGGCATTAATGGATCAGTAAAACTACCTGTAGATCTTTCAAAAAAAGATTTAGCAAAACTCAATCAATTCGTTCACACCACAAAATAATAATCTTATTATTAATGAACCCTAGAAATTAAATATGACTGTCGATAAGCATTGACAATTACATTAATTTGAGATATACTTATGCTTACTTAAAACAAAACAAAAAGAAAAAAAATATGCAAGAAACGAATAATAAAACATTTAAAGAAGAGATAGCAGGGTCTACTGATCCTGTTATTTCTATTGAAGACCTTCCTCAGGGTATGTCAGATCAAGCTTTTCAAGAACAATGGATAGCTATTGAAGACGCTATAGATCAGCGTTTTGGTGAGAATATAAGTCCAAAACTTAAATCTATAGCTATCTCTGATATAGAGAGAGATCCTAGCAATATAACTGGTATTCTTAGTGCGATTAGTGAAGTTCCGAGCCACGAAGAATCAGGCAGTTATACTAATAAACGCGATATGCCAGGCGGACCACCCAAGCAAAAAACAGCAGCACAAATGGAACTTCATGGCCTAAACATAAAAGCCCTGCCATTGAAAGAAAGACTTGCCTTCTGGTTTGGTCTTCGTGATCTAGATTCTGACGAAGTTGCTTTGGAGCGAGTCAAGCAAAAAACTCTAGAATTAAAATCCAGGAAACAAGAAAAAGATTTAGCAAAAGCTGCAACCCGGAATATAGTCTCTAAACCAGAAACAGACGACCTAGAAGATATCCCTCTTCCAATTATTAGACCTTCCAAAAATTCAGAAATTCAATCTACTACCAATAAAGATCAAACCAACGACAAAAAATCAGTCACTCCCATAAATCAAAAACCAGCTGAAGTTACTCAATCAGGTAATACAATTTATTATAAGTTTTAACAAAAGGAGCGATAAGTAATGGATCAATCTAATAATATGCCAATAAAAACAGGAATAAACCCTAGTGAAGAAACTATGAAAAAAATTATAGATGAGCATAATTCTGCCGTAGCTGATCTTGGTCCTCCAGTAATTGAACAAAAAATAGATAGTGCTATTAAAGCGACAAAAGAACATGGTGGTAAGGCTGCTTTTGCAGCTCTTGCTGGAGTTGGCAGTGTTGCTGGTATGGGTATTGCAGATGTGGCCCCTGCTGGAGCGAACTCTCCCGTTTCCACTCATGTATTTACTGTTCAGGCTGGTGATACATTATCAGGAATAGCATCTAATAGTGGTGTTAGTTTGGGTGATGTTGAAGCGGCTAACCCAATGTCTAACTACGATGCAATTACAACTGGTCAACAGATAGAAATTCCAGGAGCATCTAATGCTTCAGGTAACACAGCCACAACAACCAGTGAAGTTACTGTTCAGGCTGGTGATACATTATCAGGAATAGCATCTAATAGTGGTGTTA
>CAIYEO010000047.1 GCA_903925195.1 uncultured Candidatus Saccharibacteria bacterium
ATGCCAACAATAAAACCTTTTGATGGTGAGACAGTCCTAAAAAGCGTCAAAAAGACTGGCGCTGTAGTTACTGCCGAAGAGGGACAGATAATTGGTGGTCTCGGTGGTGCAGTCGCTGAATTCTTGGGTGAAAACCATCCAGTTCCAATGACTCGGATTGGCATGAAAGATAGATTTGGAGAGTCCGGTACGATGGATGAGCTACTCGAGCACTTTGGACTCACCTCGAAGCAAATCGTTCTATCTGCTGTATTTATCAAAGAGAAAAAGAAATAGGAGAATAATACATGCCTTTAAGTTTAACTAAAATCCAAGAAAACTGCACCAATGCAAGAGCGTTAATGCACAGAGCTAGAACTGAACATTTTGCCCTGGGTGCTTTCAACTTAGATAATCAGGAAACTTTACTGGCAATCTCCAGGGCTGCTAAAGCAAAAAATGCACCTGTACTAGTTGAAGTAACGGCTGGTGAGGTTGAGTTTATGGCACTTAGTAACATACGCGATATGGTTACAAATTATAAAATGATTTACGACATTGAAATGTATATTAATCTTGATCACTCACCAAGTGTAGAAGCTTGCAAAGCTGGCATTGATGCTGGCTTTGAATTTATACATATAGATATTTCTCAGGCTAATCATGACGCAACTGAGGATGAAATTATTGCTAAAACTCGAGAAATTGTAGAATATGCTAAAAAAACTGGTGCCCTTGTCGAAAGTGAACCCCATTATTTTGGTGGCAGTTCTAATGTGCATAAAGAAAAAATTGATTACGAAGAGATTAGGAAAACTTTTAGTAGTCCAAAGAACGCAAAAGAATTTGTTGATGCGACAGGGATTGATACTTTCGCTGCAGCTGTAGGTAACCTCCATGGACATTACCCAGTACCAAAGAAATTAGATATTGAACTTCTCAGGAGTATTCGCAGTGCTATTAGTTGCAATATAAGTTTACATGGAGGATCTGGCACTCCTGGGCATTACTTTGCTGACGCTGTACAGATTGGGGTTAGTAAGATAAACATTAATAGTGATATGCGTATTGCCTACAGGGATACGCTAGAAAAAGTTTTGGCTGACAATCCTACTGAATATGCGGTAGTTAAAATAATCGGCAAAGTCATCGATGCTGTCCAAGTAGTCGTAGAGGATAAAATTGATATGTTCAATTCAGCGGGCAAAGCTCAAACTAATGGGCGCTGAATACCGTTTTTATGAATATTCTATTTAATGATAATATTGAGTTCATATATTTTGATTTCGATAATGTATTAGCTAAACGATCGCTAAATAGAGCATCCTATTTTGCCAAACAACTCGGCTTGAATGATCCTAAAGATTTTAGGGATTATTATGTATCGGGATTTATGGATAATGAAATATTAAAAGATCTATACATTGCAATTAAAACTATTGACGAAGAGATAATATTTTACAAGACTATATTTAAACAGTATTTAATTAGTCATAATATTTTGATAAATGATACCGATTTATTAAAAATAAC
>CAIYEO010000048.1 GCA_903925195.1 uncultured Candidatus Saccharibacteria bacterium
ATATGCGTAATGAGTCAGACTATCATTGATAGCAATAAGTTCACTTTTAGAAGTATTGTCGGATAAATTATTCATTTCTAAACTATAGACATACTTATTGTCGATTATTAATTTAGCTTGAGCAGTACTTATATACGCATAATCTCCTTTATTGTTAACATTTACCGCCAAGTACTCTGGTGTTTTTAATTGACTATCCTGAGTAGCTTTACCGTTTATATCCTTATAATTTTTTGAAACATATACTTCCCTGCCGTCAACACTGAAGATGTCTTTAGTTGTATTCGTATAACTTAACATCAGGTTGCCAGGACAAGCATGAGAGGGTACTGTAACTGACGTACAGCTAGAAGTATTTGATTTGATTGTAGAAGGTTTAGGGTACGGACTATCATTTATAGACGAAGTAATGTTGGCCCCCAAAAGATAAAAATGCTTTCCATTAGAACTTATTTGAGCAGAATTCAAAGAATTTATTTCTGTTTTTGTAATCTGTCCGTTGTAATTATAGTCTAACTTTGGCATTGGGTTGGCACTGAGTGGATGGTCGAATGGATTATGAGTGATGTTTAAGTAATTCTTTAAATCACCGCCAAATAAGTATGATTGATACAGGCCAACCACTACAGAGGACTGATTTGAAGTGAATAGGTTACTTCCGTTCAATAATTCTATATATTTACCGTCACCACTGTCATCATTATATGTATAACTTTTTCCATCATCAGATACTCCATCGAAAGATACTGTATCTGAGTCTGATACCGACTGAACCATCTTATTGTCTACGTAGATATTATAGTTAGTGCCGTCGTCTCTTATGTAGCCGTAATGAAGTCCATTCTTACTAATTACAATATTATCCTGAATAACATCTTCGCCCTCATAAACGACTTTACCATCATATACAACTTTACCGCCAGTGGCTCCATCATAGCTTCCGGTACTATCACTACCGTCAATATAGGCAAAATGTCCTGCTGCAGTTGCTGCACTATCTCCAGCTGAATTGTTATCTTCTTGTACACCCGTTGGAATTTTTACATAAACTATATTAACCTTGGCCGATGTCTTTATGGGGGCTAAACCAGAGTTGACTCTAGATTGCTCTGCTGAGCTTAGTTTCTGCATCTGAATAACCTTAGTTTTAGCAGTTGCTGAGGCTATTTTCTGACTAGGCTTATTAACTTCTAAGTATGTTATTAGACCAATGGATGTAAATATAAGCAATAACTCAACAATAAGAACAGTCTTATAGTTCCTGGACATTCCGATTTTGTTGTTAATAGATCTAGATGATTTGTTTATCTGTTCTGTGCTAAATTGTGTTTTTGTATTTTTTCTAAAATTCATTTAATAGTGATTATGTTAATAGTGATTATACGAGTTAATAACATTTATGCAAAATAATTTTTAACAGATTATGATTCTAGAATTTTATTATCTTATATCCCGAGATATATTCAATTCTAGTTGGGCCATGTTGTCTGACCATAGTCTCTTCTTCTGGATAAGTATGGCCATGCATTAGTAATTTTGGACATTCCTTATATATATAATCGAGTAGCTCATCAAATCCCTGATGAGCTATTTCTTCTTCATCATTAATCCCTTTGGG
>CAIYEO010000049.1 GCA_903925195.1 uncultured Candidatus Saccharibacteria bacterium
CATCCTCAAATTTATTATCGTCCATAGTAGAGAATTCTTCAGCTTGGTTAACTCCATATGGGCTTTGTGGTACTGGACTAGTATTAGTAGGTAACGCCATTGCCTCATAGCCACCCACAAAACTCAATGCTGTTAATGCCGTACATAGATATGCCAATTTAATTACTGGACTTTTTTCTTTTTTTATCATAACTTTTCCCCAATTATATATAATTAAAATTCAAATACTTTATTAACAAATACATTGAATATAGCAGGGCCGGAGCACAACAGCATCTTTAACATATTAACTTTTGTAGAAAGCCATCTAAAAACTCTTCTGAGAACGATAAGTTTCGCTGCATTCTTGGTATAGTATATTTGGCATTTTTGTGAGTTTTTAAGCAGTTCAGAGCCATCTGCCTTACTACAGCAAGATTCTTAGCCGCATTGCCTACGATTCTACAATCGTCTTCATTGAACGCTATATCAAGCATCCAATGTAAATTATTTTCAACACCCCAATGACCACGTATCAGTTGAACAGCACGCTCCGCAGAGATGTTATTAATATTGCTAATATAATATCTTTCTTCAGTAGAGGCTTTGCCTTTAATCGTACGGCTAGATTCAACTTTAACAATACTTGTAAGTCCTGACCAACTATCTTTTTCTTTAATATTATAGAGATTATACAATGTCGTATATTTTCTAACTTCTACTCTACCATGACCAATGTCTCGTTTCTCAAAACACTGCAAAGCAGGATTCTCAAGCTTATCATACTTGAAATGCTGGATAATTTGGCTGTGTAAATAACCATGATTTCCTTTTACGGCAAATAAATATTTACCTTCAGCTTGGTCTATTTTCTTAGCGAGTTTCTTTTGACAATTTAAGGCGTCGACCGTAATAATTGCTCCTTTTAAATCGAGTAGATCTAGTATAGCATCCATTGCAACAATTTCATTAGTCTTTTTGTCTACATCACATTGTGCAATACTAATTCCAGCAGTAGTGGCAAATACATTCAGCATATGAACCGCTGGATTACCAGCAAATTTACTGCCTTTAGCTTGCTTGCCATCTATAGCATATATTTTATCTAGTAATTTTTCTCCAAAACAGCTTTTCACCCAATCAATGAAAAACGCCTGGAAATGCTTAGGTTCAATAACGCTCATCGCTCTTCTCAGAGTGTCATGACCAGCTATTCCATTCGTAAAAGGTAAGAATTTTCTTAAAGTGCTGAGCCTGGATTTACATAAATCTTCTATTGCGTCCCAACCATTGCAGCCAGCTAATACCGCAATAAATACCGACAAAAAAATTTCAGCAAAAGGATAAGTTACCTTTTCGCCATCTCTATAATCTTCTATACCATCTGCGTAGTTAATAATTTGCTCAATCTTATTCATTCTTTACCTCATTCTTGGTGGTTAATGAGATAATTCTTAAAACAATCTAGCTTATTTGCAATGCAAAGATGAAATATTGAGCAATTCTATGCATTTTAACTATTTTGTTGTGCTCCGGCCCTGTTATTATATCAAGGTTGCCACTTCGGACGGCATAATGCATAATAGTATTGCCATCATTATCTATAGCATTTGTATTTGAGCCTTGTTTAACTAAGAAATCAATCATTTTCTTTTCTTTATTATACACTGCTTCAAAAAGAGGGGTTTTGCCTTCCTGGTCTTTAACTTCTATATCTGCGCCGTTATCGAGCAAAAGTGTCCAGCGACAACTATAATTCC
>CAIYEO010000050.1 GCA_903925195.1 uncultured Candidatus Saccharibacteria bacterium
AGCGACTCGTTTTGAGACAACCTATGCCAATGCAGATCCAGGCTGGTCTCATTATCCAGAAAGAGAAAAAGTTGTTGAATGG
This sequence comes from uncultured Candidatus Saccharibacteria bacterium, assembly GCA_903925195.1. The sequence goes on from CAIYEO010000050.1 coordinate 83, forward strand.
GTTAATTTAATTAAGGGGTTGCCTGAAAATTATGACTGGCAAAAATGGAAGTTCTATAACCCTGAAATGAAAGAGAGATGGATAATGTACCGATCTGGAGTTTTTGTAATCGATCAGGCTCTCGAGAATTCTAAACTAGACATCATTGATTTAGTAAAAATGCCAGCTAAAGATATACTTGCACTCGCTGAACTAGACTAATGAAATAAAGGTTTGTATCTGTTATAATAGGAAAATACTTGGTCCTGTCGTCTAGTGGTTTAGGATATCTGGTTCTCATCCAGAAGATCGCGGGTTCGAATCCCGCCAGGATCACCATTACCCCCTCCCCGTAAATTTTTGCTACTCCATAAATATCGCCATAACTGCTCATTATTCCAAGTATATTGATATTAAATTTACAGTAACATAGCCCCTCAGCAATAGTGTATTATAGGATAATATGAGTTACATAAAACGGGTTGTTAAAAAAGCATTGCCAGCTTCTAAAAAAAGACAATTAGAACAGGTCTATAGGTTAAATAAAGCCCATTTTGCAGTTAATGTATTTCGATCTCCAGCATCGGGCATGCGGGTTATCGGTATCACTGGTACTAATGGTAAAACATCTACATGTTCATTTGTTAATGAAATTATTAAGAGCACTGGAAAGAAGACCGCACTTTACACGACGGCGTACAGCGAAATACTTGGTAAACAAACCCCTAATCGAAGCCATATGACAGTAGCGAGCGCCTGGTCAGTTCAGAAATTTTTTGCAGAAGCCAAGCGCAACAAAGTAGAATGGGTAATTTTGGAGATTACTTCTCATGCCCTCGATCAGTATCGAATCAAGGGAGTCCCTCTCGAAGTAGTTGCTATAACCAATCTATCCCAAGATCATCTCGATTACCATGGGACGATGGAGAATTATGCAAATGCAAAAGCTCGGATTATTACAGAGTTCTCTCCAAAAACAGTTGTACTTAATGCCGATGATGAATGGTTTTCATTTTTTGCAAGAAAGGTTAAAAACGAACTTATTACCATTGGAGAGAAAGACGCTAATTACCTAATTAAAGATTTGCAGCTCAAACCTTCAGGAATGAGCTTTAATCTCGTAAATGCTAAAGGAATTCTAGCACTTAAATCCAAAGCGGTCGGACATTTTAACGTTTACAACATTGCCATGGCAGCTACTATTTGTCAGTCAATTGGATGTACAAAAGATGCAATTGAAGAAGCTGTAGTTAATCTCCCCACTGTTCCTGGTAGAATGGAGCCGATTGATGAGGGTCAAGATTTTGCTGTTTTAGTAGATTATGCTCATACTCCCGATGCACTTGAAAATGTTTTGAAGGCCTCGCGTACTATTTCTAGTAATAAAGTTCGAATTGTTTTTGGTGCAACTGGTGATCGTGACACCTCAAAAAGAGCTCCAATGGGTGCAGTTGCAGCACAATTTGCTGATTATATATATCTGACAGATGATGAAACCTATTCTGAAGATGGTAATAAAATAAGAAAAGCAGTACTTAAGGGAATAGAGGAACATGGCGGAATTGCTAATTGTACTGAGGTTGCCGAAAGACGAGAAGCTATTAAGCAAGCTTTCAAGGATTCTAAAAAAGGTGACGTTGTTATACTCGCCGGCATTGGGCATCAGGATTATCGGGTTATGGGAACTACGAAAGTTGCCTGGGATGAAAGAGAAGTGGCTCATGAAATACTCAAGGAGATAATTCGCTAAAAAAATATAGAAAAATTAATAGTTTTTATCTTTGAGCAATTAAAATTTCTTAATCAATAATATTAACGTACAGAATATTTAGATATAGCTAGACGATAATATGTAGCTATTATTGTCTCTGTTAAATTTGATAAAAGCTATGTAAGATGATGAGAGTATTAATGGTCCTGTCGTCTAGTGGTTTAGGATATCTGGTTCTCATCCAGAAGATCGTGGGTTCGAATCCCGCCAGGATCACCATACTTGATATTAGTTTTTTATCTTTGCTATTCGATAGACCAGACTGGTGAGCTGTTCGATATCATTTTCTGAAACTTTATTCATCCCCATCCGATTAACTATTGGGCTAGAGTTTTTGTTTTGTTCCTCTGTTTTATCTAA
>CAIYEO010000051.1 GCA_903925195.1 uncultured Candidatus Saccharibacteria bacterium
ACAGCTCCGATAGTTAGTGGAATAGCCTCATGTGCTAGCATTAATAATTCAACCTTAGTTAGTGGCAATTGTGTTTGCAACCCTGGCTATACTATGAATAGCATGTTTGGGTGCATAAATCTAAATTCTGTGACAGCTCCGATAGTTAGTGGAATAGCCTCATGTGCTAGCATTAATAATTCAACCTTAGTTAGTGGCAATTGTGTTTGCAACCCTGGCTATACTATGAATAGCATGTTTGGGTGCATAAAATCCACTTTAGTCACCTCAAGCAGCTATCAATTTACAATCAAAGCTACAGATTCAAGTGTTCCAGCCCAAACAGCAACTCAGTCCTATTCGATGATTGTTACCAATTAGATAGTATATAACTCTCTAATCTAATATCTTGACAAGTGAATAATTCTTAAGCATACTCTTTAAAAAGGGGATTTTTGTGGAAGATAAGTCTGATGGAGTAGGCCAGGGTAGTATCCAAATAAATCATGATGAAGATGGGGCTACTTCAGCACCTCCGCCTATTGCAAGCCCCGAAGAACCAGAACAATCTGATTTGAATCCTCCAACCCCATCTGAACCAAGTCCAACAAGCTTTCCATTAAATCAAGAAACTCCTAAAGATTATGATCCTAGTAAGTATTTTTTTGACACCTCTACGGACCCTGCGCCAAGCGATACTCTAGGCAATAAGAACGTTGACATTCCAAGCGCTACAACAAAAGAACCGATTGAACAATCAGACCAGATAAAAGAAGATCTAGGTTCAGATCAATCTAAATATAGCTTTGACACAACACCTGAACCACCTAGAAACGATTCTCAACCAAATAGCGCTGAGATATTCAAGCCTAGCTATAATGCTCCTAGCGAGGCTGAAAATAAGGCAGAAGAACTACCAATTCCAACAGCAAACATATTTACAAACGATGAGATACCAAAAGCACCTTTAAAAACTAGATCTTCTAAGAAATGGATAATCTTACCAGCAATAGGGGTATTCGTAATTGCTGTTATTGGATTCAGCACTGTCCTAATCATGAATCAGAAGACCGGATTCAAACAATTTACTCTAATAAATCAGAGTACTAGATATACTTTCAAATATTATTCAGATTCCATAGCAGGGAATAGTTTATATACGGGCTACAATCAATTAACAGGTAACAATAAGAGCTTAACAAGTGTTAGTATTAATCCAATAACTGGATACACTTCTTGCGAAAAACTATCCAAGTCTATAAAGACTATCGGCCAAGTGAAATATAAGAATGGCTCTTTTAATATTTGCGGTAGTACTCAGGATGAAGTAATAATATTCAAGAATGCTAGCTCCTATCATATATTTGAGATTTATAGCGTCAACAAGAAATCAAATATCGATCAGGTACTTTTAAATAAGATATTTAATAGTTTAAATATTAATTAGGTGTCACTAGAATGTAGTTTATCTTATTCGTCTTATTATCTAAGATTATAGAGTAGTTATACGAAATTCCATGCTTCTTATCTGTAATTGATCCAGTTATGACATCGACGCTTCCAGCAATTTTATATGCTCCAACAACAGTATGATTCGAATTATTGATAAGAGGGGTATTGTGTTCGACAAAATAATTGAAGTTTTCTTGTGCTTGTAGCCTAGGACTAAGTAAGGTATATGCTGTTTTTAATTTATTGTTGTATACATTATCCAAATATTTAGATACAGTTTGTCGCTGACTATAAGAAGGAGTGAACATCCACTGTGTTTTATTTAGATATATACCGAATCCTATTAAAGCTATAACTACTACAAGTACTACAGCCGATGTTCTGATCATTGTTTTATTTTTTTTCATATATTTTTTCCCACATTTCTATATTATTCTGAAGTTTATTAGTTTTTGCATAAATATACAGCTAGGCAAGTATATGAATAGCTATTTGTACCTACTTTATCAATTTTAACTCCTGTAGCATCAGCCAGAATCTTTTCTGCTCCTGCAGAAAGATTGCCTGAGTCACAAAAACCTTGTCCTTGTCCTGCGGGTTTCGACCAGCTAAAACCATTCATACATCCGTGTCCATAAGTATCGATAAGATATAAGGAAACACATGCTCCTCCATAACCTGAGCTAAAGCCTAAGTTACAATTACATCCAGTACTAGAAGCCGAAGCATTTTTTGGGCAGCTTAAAGGGCCCGTAGGAAGAACAGGCTGATTAGTGTCACCAACTATTCCGTGATTTGCATTATAATTCAGAACATCATTTGAAGTACATATTCCAAAGTCATTTGGGCCAGAACCATACACACAAGCACATTTGCCGGGATCAGAATAAACTCCTTTTAGGGCATCGCATTGTGCCTGAGTCACACCAGTGCTTGGTGGTGTACCAGGAGCAGTAGCTGGAGCAGTTGGCGTAGTAGATCCAGGTTTTGGAGCTGGTGCTGGAGCAGGTGTTGGAGCTGGAGCTGCAGTAGGTGGAGGTACTGCTATCGCACCCTGGAACTGAGCATCACCAAATGTAAAGACTCCGCCATCACTTGCTACCATCCAATAACCTTTACCGTCCGATGTAGATGTAATCCCGACGATTGGACCATTTAGCGCTACTCCGCACATTCCTCCATAGTATTGCCCGCCGTTATAAGCGTACGCACATCCCGAACTAGTAGTTATTACAAAGCCGTTAGTTCCTGGTTGTCCAGAAATTGATACTGGAGAACCAACTAAACCAGATAAATATCCTCCTTGA
>CAIYEO010000052.1 GCA_903925195.1 uncultured Candidatus Saccharibacteria bacterium
TCTTAGCACTAACACTTCTCTAGCTGCAGCTCATACAATAAATCTATCTTACAATCCTAATGGCGGTGTTTTTGGATACGTAAACTCAAGCGGAAACTTCACAGTAGGCCTTGAGCAAAACATTACAAACCAAGGCTCTAATCAATACAATGCGGTAGCCACAGCTCAGCTATATAACACATCCCTTGCAAGCATAGGTAGTAATTCAATTGATGCACCTAATGGAGTACGTCAGGCTGCTAATGGCGACATAACTTCAGTAGACAATGGAATGTTGTATGTTTATACAAATGCTGGCCAACTAAAGTTTTCTATGGGTACTGGTAATAACCCGGGGACATCACTAAACCTATCTAATGCAACATCAGCAATAGAAAATGCAGATGGCACTTATGACATAATTGGCACATCGATGGGGGTATCTAAGTTCAGTCCTAATGGCGCATATCTTGGATCTTCTCCAGATTTTCAGAATCAGAATAATTCTAATACTACTCTAGGCGTTAATCCTAAACTATTAACTCAATTTAACGGCACTGACTATTATTACTCTCAGGGTCTTAATGTTTTTGCGTCAGCGGCAAGCAATAAGACTCCAGGTATATTTAGCATCACCCCTGCGCAACTAGCAATTTATACTGGATATCCACAAGGAACAAATGGCGTTCTTGGTCTTGGAGCAGGACTTACAACACAAGCTTCTATAACAGGATCTAAGGTAGCTAACAACTTCTTCCCATCTGGCACCACTTCAAGTGTTAATCTTGCCCTTTATCCTTGGTGGTCAAGTCAAATAACTAACTTTACTATTACTTATGAAGTAAGAAGTATAGCTCAAATAAATGCTAATCTTCCTGGCACAACTCAAACTGTGACTGTTCCAGCACTAAGTTCAACTACTCCTTCATATATTCCGTTGAACTTAACTGGCAATACAGCTCCAGGAGCTTATGAAGTTAGTGCTCATATATCCACAGGAGGCAAACAGGTTGGTTCGGATTGTTTAGATTATTCAGTTGGGGCTCCTGGAGTTGCATATAATCCAAGTGGTGCTAACTTTGGAAATCCTATCGAACAAGCTCACGAGCTCGGTCAAAATATGGTTAGGTCTTCAAGTTCTTTGACGGATTGTTTACCAACTCTTGATCCAAATACAACATCGCTCAGCACTTTACCAACTCTTGATTGTTCCAAGGTTGCAAATGGTATTAATTCGGAGGCAAATTTAGCAAAACAATACGGAATGACCTACGTAGTACAAATATCGGGCCACACAAATGCGCTAGATAAGACATTAGTCAACACAAAAACAACCGCTTGTCCGAATTACAAAACCGGAACAAGTATTTCTATGTGGGAATGTCTGTCCTATCAGATGGCAGTAGCTCTTCCAAGTGTAAATACCTGGATGGACTATAACGAGTTTAACAATACTATATACGGCACACCTGTAGATGCGGTAAACAATTTAATTATCCCAGCGTACTCTGCGTTGAAAACAGCTGGAACTAAATTAGGGCAAACGGAAACTGTTATAGGTGGTTCTGTACTAGGAGGACAAAATGTTCCGTATATAAAGGGTATGGTTGCCGCTGGAATGCTCAATTATATAGATGCTTTTGATATTCACCCATATCCTGGAGACAATCGTTCCTATGAAGAGCAGGGTGAAATTATTCCTACGCTCAATGCCAATCCTGGCGAAGCTACAAATCTTGGGTACTTAGATCAAATGAAGGCGTTGTTGAACGGCAAACCACTAACTGATTCTGAATTTGGAGTTTGGCAAAGTGGTCAGTCTTCAACTTATGGTCAGGGTGACGTTATTGTAAGGGCATCAATACTGCAGAATTCTATAGGCATGACAAATCTTTCGGTATTTATAAATAATGGTTGTTATCAGACTGCTGGCTTGAATTGGGGGACAATTGGTTGTGGTCATGATGGTGGAGATTTGCCAGGTGTAACGGCTCAAGTTATTATGCAGCACATGCTATACGGAGCTACAGTTCCACAAAATAGGAAATTTGTACAATGGCTACCTACAGGCATACCCCACACTTATGCAGCTCTCTATGGCCCATCAGGCACTGACGCTGGCTCAGTTGCAGTAGTTTGGGCGGATGATTTCACTACAAGCATAATACCAACTCTTTCCGGAGCAGGTAACATGAACATAACAAGTGAATATGGAACTCCATCAACATTAACCGCCAATACTCCACTGCCAATCTCAGGACAGGTTAATTATATCAACGTTCCAGCTGGTCAAACTATAACATTTAAGCCAAGCGAAACTTTCGGCTCTAACATTGCTCTCAAGTCAGCAACTAATAACGTAACAGTATCAGCAAGTTCGACGGCAGCATCGGCTTCTTGTAACGCTAATAATGTTGTACTTGGTCTAGATGACATTCTTATGCTTCCGAGTTGTGGACCTTCGCAGACTAACGGTTGGGCTCAGTCTCCTTCAGATGCTTCACCGTCCATAACTGTAAAACTACCTACCGCTCAAAACATAAATAGAGTATTTTTATCATCATCTTCTATCCACTCCGTTGATTCAAATATTAGAAATGCATTGGTACAGGTTTCTAGCGATGGGACTAATTGGACAACGGTAGGTACAATTACAGATAATTTCTTCCAAAGAAGTTGGCTGATTAATTTCACTACTCAAATGGTATCTCAGATTAGAGTGACAAATCTAAGCTCAAACTTCTCAGGATATGCTGGCGGATTGGCTCCAGTATGGTGGCCAACTAATGCTACTGACTTGGCAGATCCAACAAAGGTAAATTATGGACCTGCTCAAATTTATGATATTGAGGCATATGCTCCTGGCACTGGATCAACAACACAAACTCCAGTTCTTCCCAACTCACCAACCTCCTTATCTTCGGTTGTGAAGTCTAGCACCGAAGTAGATCTTAGCTGGACTGCTGCGACCGAACCATCTGGAGCTACCAATACTATTAAAGGCTACAATATATTCCGTAATGGAACCCAGATCAATTCAGCGATTGTAACTGGGATAACTTACGCAGACACCACTGCCTTAGCCGGTACAGCCTACTCATATACTGTTCAAGCTGTAGACAATGCATCACCTTCCAACTTGTCTAGTCAATCTTCTCCAGTCTCTGCTGCTACCTATCCAAAACCTTCCACTCCGATTCTGTCGATACAATCATCTACAAGTAGCCAGGTTAATCTTAGTTGGACTGCTAGTACTAGTGGCCCAGGCATAGCTGCTTACTACCTAACTAGAACTAATGGCACAACTGTTACAAAGTTACCTGCAGTCAACTCGCCAAGTATTACATTCTCAGATACTACTGTTTCCCCAGCAACTACATATACTTATACTGTTCAAGCCGTAGATACTGCCGGTGACCTTTCTGGCATATCATCGCCACCAATATCAATTACAACTCCAAATCTTCCAGACACCACAGCTCCGAGCATTCCAGTCGTAACAACTACTAA
>CAIYEO010000053.1 GCA_903925195.1 uncultured Candidatus Saccharibacteria bacterium
TAATGAAAATTTAGTTAAACTATTTGAACTAAGACTTGAAATGTTTATGAGTGGCGTAAGAGGTAATCCCATTAATGACCATGGCCTCAAAGGTAAAAAAAGAATGTTTAGGGCTTGGTCTGTTGCGGGTGACGTAAGGGTGGTATATAGAGAAACTGAAGACTATTATGAGTTTCTGGATATAGGTTCACATAACCAGGTATATTAATTAATTCCACTCCGTGTCGTAATGTTTGTTAAAGAAGTACTACCACTAGATAACCCATACCATTGGACTATCTCTCCTAGGTTATGATGCCAATTCGATTTTAGCTGGTTCACCAAAAATATAGCAATTTATAATCCATGATATACTTAAACAAATATGGATAATCAAAATCAAACACCATCAATTAATCAACAAATAAGTACACCGGCTAATCAACCCGCAATCCCACAGAATATTCCGCAAACTCCAAAATCTGGTAATAGTCTAAAAGTATTTTTATTGATTGTTTTTGCGTTATTACTCATGACTGCAAGTGCTGTTGGTGGATATTATTACGAACTCTCTATAGCAACTAAAAAAGAGAAAAGTTTGGAGACTCAAATCACATCACTGCAAAAACAAATTAATAATTTAAAAGCTCCGTCTGGCAATCTCCAGGCGACTGAGCCAGTGGACACCATGGTGACCCAAACCTTAAGCTACCTTTTAACCTATAAGAAGCAAAATGGGCAATATCCCGCTAATGAAACGACTGATTTGGACAAACTTGTTTGGAGCTACAACTATAACTTTAAGAGCGGTGGTGGCCCAGATTTAAAATGCCCGCAGGATAGTCGCTACTTAACGTATGTATCTCTGGCTAATCAGACTACACACCAAAATGATACATTCACGCTTTATTACTGTAATGGGAATAAGATGAGTCAAAAAACACAAGCAGACATTCAATAGCGATAATAATGAGTTAAGCCCGAGTATCGAATAAACAGATTTATACTCATCCTAAAAAACTTATATACCAATCTAGATTATATAAGATTTAATTAAGTATTTAAGTTAGTAGAGTATGGCTGAATAGAGGAATGTCAACAAAGAGTATTGACATAAGCCTTATAAAGATCAATAATGCGTTTTGAATGGCACTAAAAATAAACAAAACACAAATAGTTCTATTGGCTGCAATCGTTTTAGTTGGTGGCTTTGTTTTCTATTTATTCAGTCAAACACTATTTACTAAAAGTACTAAACCTATTACAAAGGTAAACGCTTCAACTTCTGTGTCATATGTAATACCGGAGCTTGGAATAACGCTTAAACTCCCATATTCATTGGGCAAGATAAATTATACAGTTAAGTCGACAGAGTTAATCTCAGCTACCGGTGAAAGTACAACCGTGAAGACCGCTGTTTTATCCTCCGAACAACTAGATCAATACAAGACCAAATGTAGCTCCCTTAGCAGTTTTGGTGGCTTTGAAAATATTATAGTTGGTTCAGGTACATATCCTGGGTTTAAGGGATACACGTTGTTACAACAATATACTACAGAATACATAGCATATTCAGTTAATGCAATCTCATGTACGGATTCTAATGTTAGCCAACTCGCATCAGAGCTATCTAGTAAAATAGCTAAAGTAACTGCGCCTGTAGAGATTACTAGTGAGCCACCTGCTGGGGCAAACTCTAATATTATTGTAAGTACTACGCCAACTCCAACGCCTACTCCAACTCCAACTCCAACTCCAACTCCTAAACCTACGCCTACACCAACACCAACGCCTACGCCTACCCCAACTGCACCCACGACTATAACTATCGGTGGTAGTGTACTAAGCTGCGCTACAATTCAGAACGATATATGGTTGATCTTCACGGATAGTGGTACAACTATTACCCCTCCTACTATTTACTCATACGCAAGTCCCAATGGTAGTGTTCTACATACATATACAAAACAGATTCAACCAGCAAGTATAAATGGATTATGGGGGAATGCAGCTATTGTCGGTACAATAAGTTGTGCGAGCGTAAGTGGTTGGCTAAATTCCCCTAACGGATACTTTAGGGCCATAGACTTAATGTTGTCATAACAACTAAATGTATTTATTCTTAGGGCAAATATGGATTTATATATAGTTATAGCTTAAGAGTGTTGCAAGAAATCTGATAATGTGTTGGACTTATGCTTGAAACGTGAGGAAACAATGTTAGATAAGTTAAAGAACTCTTTTGTCGATACAGTCTCAGACGAGCTAGATGGCCAAGGCTTGGATCTTTAATCTCGCCAAGATGTTTATGATAGAATCTATTTATGCATAAACTTAATAAAGATAAATATGGCTTCGCAGCGATAGAAATAGTTTTAGTTGTGCTTTTAATAGCTCTTATTGGTTTTGTTAGCTATTTGGTAGTAAAACACATTGATGCAAAACCATCAATCTCTCATAGTTCCAACATCCCTAATCCAGTTACATATTCTGATAATAATAAATACTATAATGTAGTTAAAGGACAATCATTTTCAATCCAACTTAATAGCACCTACTGGCAGTTTAATAGTCCTCAAAATAGCTCGGTTGTACAATTGGCTGGAGCTACATCTGTAGTTTCTACAAAATTTCAAAACCACTGTGTTGCGGGTCAAGGTTGTGGTAGTGTTACACAATTATATAAAGCTATCAAAAAAGGTCAGACCAGTCTAACCGCTAATCGCAATAGCTGCGGCGAAGCGATGGCTTGCACGGGTAATAGCGGTAGCTACAAGATAGTTATAAATGTTAATTAATAATAAGTTGTTTATCGCTAAAGCCTAAGTTTAATGAGCTATCGTTAATTACATAAGTCCACCTAGTCATTCCACTGACAATTTCCCCATAAATCGAACCCCTCAGGCTTATTAAAAATGACTCTCCTTACAAAAAAAGTTTTTTTATAAATTTACGTAAGCGTTATTTGTGAACGTCCAAGTATTGCCAAGCTCATCGCTCTGGAATATGAAGCTTGTTCCAGCTGGAGGGCTAGCTAGTGAGTAAAGAGTGCCAAGAGGATTCAGGAAAGTTGTTCCATCGGTTATGTTGTATGGTGAGCTTTTTGTTTGGTCAATGATAAAGCCATCTGAATCGATTGGATGACCACTATTATCTGTACCAGAAGGATAACTTACTAATGGATTATTTGAATATCCTGAGCTTGGTGGACTAGATATTACGGAAACTTCAACCCACTGCCTTTTTGCCCCCGAGACTTCTTTAATTAACCTAATTTGATAAGTTCCAACATCTAAGTTTGTGTTGTCGGTATAATAGTTTGCAAATTTAACAAGTATTTTTGTTATAGCAAAACTGCTGTCTGCAGATGTTGAATGTGAATAGTAAACTGCAGATGATAATCTATCAAAATTACCAAGCAGTATCGAAGGAGCTGTGTTGTGCGATACGCTAACTATAATTGGATTGAAACCTGCACCGAAAGTTAATGCATTATTAGAGTTCCAAGACACACTATTAGCCGCACCGTAATTTGTTCCAAAAAAATTAAAGTCATTTCCTGCCATTGGAATTTGTATAAAGCCATCATCTATTACACCTGGTATCGGAGCCTGTAAACCATAGCCTGTATCAAATACACCACTAACATTAATTAGAGTAAGTCCACTTAGGCTGGCCGATACTGTTCTGTCCGAAGTAATAATTTGCGGTGATATTATTGGATCTGGTGCGCTATTCGTAGGTGCTGTAATAGTTTCTGTCGACACTAGTGGGGCAATACTAGTAGATTTTTTCTTAGGAACTGGTGCTGTTGTTGTGACAGTAGTAGTTGGTACGTTAGTGGTTTGATTTGCTGTCGCAGGAGTTTGAGGTTTGGGAGTATTAACTATAACTGGCTGCTTAGGAGTTGTTATGACTTGTTTGTTTTGGCTATCTATAAAATAAAATACAGCGACAATAAGGATAGCCATAAAAACGATTCCACCGAATATCTTTTGGTTCTTAGTATCTATTTGTTGAAGTGAGGCCTGTTTTTGCTTCTTTTTATGCACAACCATTATTTAAATATTATAGCAATTATTTAAATATTGCTGGATTTATTATTAATTAATATATGATTAGATCAATAAGTAACTATAAGGATTATTATGGACAATCAAAATCAATCACCAATAGACACCCATCCAGTAGATGTATTAAATAATCAAACAACAACTCTACCTCCACCTCCAACTCCAACTCCATCGCTTGATAATAAACAACCCAAAAAAAAGAGTAGTCTTAAGGTTGTTATAGCAATAGTTAGTGTCTTGATAGTTATCATAATTCTTGCAGGAGGGTATTTCTTGCTAAATCTTAAGCACAATAAAGTCATTAAAACTACAACCCAAACAACTGAGAGTACTTCAAAAACATTGACACCAATCTATAGTGGCGTAATTCCTGGTACCAGTATCAAGGTTAAATATTATGATCTTGCATCTATGGCAACTAACTCTGATCAAAAAGCTATTATTGATATAGCTGATCAATATTGTGCTACGTTCCTTACTCAAAAATACCCACAAGTAGCGCTCCCCATAGGTACAGTATCTACTAATACAACAAAACCATTTGCCCTAGCATCCGATGTTTATCACCAAAGCGGTAATTACGCATACTTAGATGCAATTTGCTTTTACCAAGATTCTGGCAAGCAATATGTTGTATCGCATAGCTCATTATATAAAAAGGATAATAATACTTGGTCTTATCTATCTCCTTATAATAGTCTGGGGTTCTGTTCTGCGAGTGATGGTTTAGCCTATTCCATGGTGCTTCCGAACTGTCTAGACACCACTACTAATCAATTCCGTAAACCTAAAGTATAATTTAAAATACTTTTGGTTTATTCGTAAAATAATATATCATTAGGTCATTAAGTAAATAAAAGGATTATTATGGACAATACATTTTACCATGGCTCGCCTGCTCTTACGCAATCAACCCCTAGTGCGGGATTAGCATTCGCAATATTAACCTTATATTTTATTGCCCTTTTTCTAGCTATTGTTGTTATTGTTGCCAATTGGAAGGTGTTCACTAAAGCTAATAAGCCTGGATGGGCAGCCATTATACCTGTCTACAATGTTTGGGTTTTGTTTGAGATAACAGGATATCCAGCTTGGTGGTCAATTTTAAGCCTAGTACCATTTGTTAATATTTTTCCAGCCGTAATGACTATTATCGCTACTTTCAAGCTAGGTAAGTTATTTGGTAAAAGTACAGCTTTTTCTATCTGCTTGATTCTATTTCCATTCGTTACATATCCAATGCTAGCTTATGGAAAAGCTCAATTTCAAGGAAGTACTACTCCTCAACAACCATTAGCTAGCTAGCTTTATTGTTGCTTAATCTTTAGAATCTTTTGAAGTCTTTTATTGTTGACGAGGTTAACCTCACCATCTAATTTGCTAATAAACTTCTGTTTGTCACCATCTAAGATTCTATTGGAAATGTATAGACACAGTACCCAACAACCAATAGACCATCCTAGAATGATAATAAGGCCAGCTATGGCGCCTTTAGTTGTTGATATGTCTATTAGTTTAACTATTAGTCCACCGGCCAGGAAGGCTATCATAAGTGCCAGTGTTGCCGATATCGAGGCAAAGGTAAAGAAAGCTCCCCAGTCAAGTAGTTTTTGGCGGTCTTTCTTTATCGATAAAAAAGGTAGAGGTTCATATACCCATAAGGTTGAGACTATATTTCCAAGACCTAAACATATAATTACAGAACTAATACCAAGACCCATTGCTTGCCTAAATGATGACCAGTCGTTAAGAATTGAGCAAGCCAAAACTATAAGTAGAAAATCTATCGGAAAGGCTAATATGAAGAGAGATAAGTTTTTGGCAATGAATATATCCTTCAATGAAATCTTGTTTTTTAAGTATTGTCGGACGTTACTAGGATCTGATCCAAGCTGAGATGCATTGTAGGTGGCTAGGCTCCAGATGAACACGTTGGCGGCAATGTACGGTAACCCTCTATGAAAAGTATGTATAAGCATTCCCAGAAACATACCAGCTAACGTTGTTAACGCAGCAAAGAAAAGATTTCTGATTAGTTTGTATGGTTTAATGAGATTTCTTTTTAATTCGTTCTCTAGGATCTGATGATTAATTTGTAGCATTACTAGATTATAGATGATTTTTAATCAATTGAATAAATATATTGGCGTTAGAAAAAGCTTTAGCTTATTATTAAAGTAATGTATCTGTATATAGTTTTATTTTCATTTATAGCAATTGGAGTATTAATGGTATTCTTTTTTCTGGTTAACGATAAGGGTGAAAAGGAACCTTCCTCAGCACTAACCATAGCCATACTCTTTGGATTTATTGCTTTTGCCCTATCAGGCATCATTGAGACAATACTCATTCCAAGTAGTAATTTATCGCCAAGTCAGAGCTCATTCGGAACAGCCTTCTATACATTCTCCTTGGTTGGGCTAATTGAAGAAAGTCTTAAATTCATCCCAATGGCAATTTTTATATATAAGCAAAAATTTTTCAATGAACACACTGATGGTATTATTTATTTTGCATTAGTTGGGTTAGGTTTTGGAATTCCTGAAAATATTATATATACCCTACATTATGGTGCCAGAGCGGGCATTGGTAGATTAATGCTAACTCCTATTTTCCATGCAGCTACAGTCGCTATCGTCGGTTATTATCTAATTCAGGTAAAACTGAACAAACGTTCATGGTGGTCTGTAGGCGTAGCACTTGTAAGTGTTATGCTATTGCATGCTGTATATGATTTCTGTTTATCTACTGAGAACGTTTATATGGTTTCGGCTGCAGTTGCTATCACTATGTCTGCTAGTACTATGTTATTCATTCTATTCTTAAGTTCAAAAAGAGTCGATCAATTAGAAGGTTTAAGTCCACCAGATGACAAGGATGTCGTTAAGACTACAAAACTGACCTATAAGAACGCATCCTAGCTTTTCGAGTTTATGATTTTTTGGTATATTTATAACATATGAAAAGTAGTAATAAAAAAACTAACAAGTTATTAATCTTAATTCCAATCGTCCTCGTTTTGGTATGGTTGGTAATTGGTGGTATCGGTGGGCCTGTTTTTGGAAAACTGTCTGATGTCTCGAGTAATGATCAAGTGAACTTTTTGCCATCAAGTGCAGATTCTACTAAAGTTCAAAAACAGTTAACGAATTTCCTGTCATCGAAAAATGTGCCAGCAGTCATTGTTATAAGTTCAGATCAAAAGATAAGTCCTAAGTCATTTGTCCATTATGTTCAAATAAAGTCTAAATTATCATCAGTAAATGGGATTCAATCAGGGCCTAATGGTGTGTTGGGTCCCATACCTTCGAAAGATGGTAAGGCCTTAGAATATATAGCTCAAGTAACAAATGCTGAGAATCTGCCCGGAGTTATTAGTGACTTAAGAGGTGTTGTAAGTAGTAATGTTATAAATTCGGATAAAGGATATGTGACTGGGCCTGCGGGGTTAGCAGCTGATCTCTTCGGTGCATTTAAGGGGATAGATGGGATATTGCTTTATGTAGCAGTCGGTGCTGTGTTCTTGATACTTTTATTGGTTTATAGATCAGTTGTTTTACCGTTCTTAGTTCTGTTTGTTGCAATGTTTGCTCTTACTGGTGCGATCTTAGTAGTTTATTACTTGGCTAAAAATAATGTTATTAAGCTCAATGGTCAAAGCCAGGGAATTTTATCAATTTTAGTTATAGGCGCATCGACAGATTATTCACTGCTACTAATTTCTAGATATAGAGAAGCCTTGGATCATCTAAACTCTAAATACGATGCCATAAAAAGAGCACTCAAGTACTCCTTTGAGCCGATACTAGCTTCCGCCGCTACGGTAATCCTCGCTATGTTATGCCTACTTTTCTCTAATCTAAATTCTAATAAGGGGCTTGGGCCAGTAGCATCTATTGGTATCGCTTTTTCTTTTCTGTCTGCTATGTCGTTACTCCCGGCAGTATTAGTTTTATTTGGCAGAAAAGCATTTTGGCCTTTTCAGCCGAAATTTGATGGAAAAATTGAAACAGAACATCCAAAAACAGAATATAGAAAAGGTATCTGGACTTGGATTCCAAATCTTATAGAAAAAAGATACAGGTCTATTTGGATAGTTTTGGTTATTGCACTTCTATTGTCGTCCATGGGACTATTTCAGCTTAAAGCTAGCGGTATCACAATATCTCAATCAATCCTTGGAAAGTCAGATGCAGTCACTGGTCAGAACGTAGCATCGAGCCATTTCCCGGCTGGAGAAGGCAGTCCAACTGAGATTATTACGCCCATATCTACAAGCAATAAGGTACTAGCTTTCGTTAAGAGTACCTCAGGGGTTAGTAATGCAGTAATATATACAAAACCTGGAACGTTTGTGCCGGTGGTATCTAACGGCAATGTCCTGATTAATGCAACTTTCGATTCTGTATCAAGCTCTGCTAAGGCTAATGCGACAGTAGTGAATTTGAGGAATGAATTAAAATCTGTCGAACCGGCCGCTTTGGTTGGTGGAGTTACTGCAGTATCTCTGGACACCAATACCACTGCTCGAGATGATCTTCTAAGGATTATACCGATTGTACTGCTAGTTATATTCGTGATTTTAATATTGCTTCTTCGTTCTATTCTAGCACCGCTACTACTCGTACTTTCGGTTATATTAAGCTTTGCTGCATCACTAGGTATTTCTGCACTAGTCTTTAATCATCTATTTCACTTTCCTGGGTCGGATGCATCAGTTCCATTATTCGGATTTATTTTCCTAGTAGCGCTAGGAATTGATTATAATATTTTTCTTATGTCTAGAGTAAGAGAAGAATCTAAAAAAGTTGGTACACGTAAGGGAATCTTACTAGGCCTTAGCGTTACGGGTGGTGTGATAACCTCAGCAGGAATTGTCCTAGCATCTACATTTGCTTCTTTGATTGTCATACCGATACTATTTTTGGTTCAAATAGCTTTCATAGTTGCTTTCGGTGTACTCCTCGATACGGTTATTGTTAGGTCGCTACTTGTTCCGGCTGTAACTTATGACATTGGCAAAGCTATTTGGTGGCCATCAAAGCTATGGTCAAAATCTAAAGATTGAAAATACAAGCAATAGTTTTATAATATATAGGTATGAATCAGAAAAACTTATGTGTTCCACTTAGTTATATGAGAGATTATGATGATGGTCAAATCGCATGGAATGTTAACCTGCCAGATTATATCGAAGATGAAAGAATCAGTTTAAATATTGGAAAATTAAGAAGTATAGCAAAATGGTCGGGTCTTTCCAGGCTAGAGATAAGTTCTGAACACTCAGAAAATTATCTTGAATCTTTGCAAAAATATAACGAATTCTATGACAATCCATATCAGGTTGAGCTTTATGAAGATGCTAATGAAGAAAAAAATACTACAGCTAATGAATATATTTGGGGCCTAGGCATGGTTGCAATTAATGCTACAGAATTGTCGGCCAAAATACTGCGAAAATCTGACGAGGGACAGTCGCTTGATGATCCAACTATTTGGGGCGATGCATTAGATATAGCTTTAAAGAATTCCATGATAGATTTAGCAAAGTTCCAATTGCTTGAATGTGCTTCAGGAGTTGGTAAGGCTAATGCGTTTTCAATTCTGGCATTAAGCTTAGGCGCTGGTTTTGTTATGAAATCACCAGCGATCATTGCTCCGATAGCAATAAGTGCCTCTATTGCTAGCCAGTCAATTTCTTTGTATTACCAAGACTTTAAAGGCAATGACTTCAGTAAAAGAAGATTATCTTTAATTCCAGGGTATCAACTAGACAGGCTATTAGTCGTTAAGGGTATCCTGAATTATAAAAGATTAGTTGGAGTTAATAATGTTAAAAGTGTTTCAAGTGAATTAATATAACATATATTTTTTCTATTAATTTTAAGCTACAATATATAAGGTAGACTTAAAAAAATGTTAAACAAAAAAGTAAATCCACCAGTTCA
>CAIYEO010000054.1 GCA_903925195.1 uncultured Candidatus Saccharibacteria bacterium
ATCTGGAACTGCTGGACAATAATGTTCTCCTTGTGCCTTTGTTGGACACCAGCCAGATTCGTTAGAAATAATATAGTCAGCATACTGATAGTCCGAAGGAGATATACCTGCTAGAGCCATATCACCTTTAATTCCAGAAAGACTAGTTCCCTGCTTGACTATTTCAGTCACCGGTTGCACTGTCACTATGTCCTGAAGAACCGTTCTACTAACTACTTTTCCATTTTCTAAGTTATTTAAATAGGTAATTGTTTCGACTCCTGGACTACCTTTTTGACTAATTGATGAGGTACCGTATGCCAGTGAGTTGTCTTGAATTGTTTGTACTGGCAGTGCTATTGCCTGAGTAACATTCGTTATATTGGTTCCTTTATGTATTAGAAAAACAGCCATATTTGCAGTAATTGGTGTGGCTCCAAAGGGAGTAATACTATCTCCCTTGGCAAGTTTAATTTTTTCTTGTTTTGCAAATTCATTAACAGTTTTCGCATGAGTTCTAACAACAGTAGGAGTACCGTAAATATTTAAGTTTACTGGTATAGCAGGGTCAACTACGATTCTTGAGCCAATTGCACCGTCTGAAAGAAAATTCGTAGAAGGAAGAACTTTCACATTGTCTTCTGGATATACCTGGATGCCAACCTGTGTTGCAATTGCCCTTGGAGTGACTTCAGCACTATACGAAAAAGTTCTGTTAACTCCGTCTATCACTTCGACCGGCCTACCTCTATAGACATTAATTCTAAAGTCGTTTTGGTTAATCTGAGTTGTTAGACTTGGAGCAACAACATCGCCCTGATTAATCTTTATACCAAGGCTTGCTAGCAAATCTCCTACCGTAGATATCTTTGTAGGCACAGTAACGGTATGGCCATCATGCTTAATAATCACAATCTTAGAATCAATAGGACTAGTTATTGTTTTGCCGGAATATATCCAAAAAAACACAAAACCAATTATGCAGATAAAAAGTAAAATTAATGGATACAAAAAAGGCTTATTAATTTCTGGAACTTCAGATTTGGAATCAACCTCTATTTGTTCACTGTATTTTATATTTCTAGGTTTATTCATTATCTAATTCTAAATATCCTCTGTTAACTCATGATTTGTTTAATATAATTTTATCATGTATCAGAATTTAATAAGCTTAATGCCAGCAATAACATCTTTAGTTAGATTATCACTACCAATTGAGTCGATATTTATAAATTCAGCAACCCTAATTTCGTGAGATCCGTGGGTATCCCTGTAGTTATCCAACTCAACTAAAAAATAATGGGCCATATAATTAAAGCCGGTCTCAGAAATTATAATATTGCCTAAATCCTTCAGTTGCGACTCTTTTATTATAACTCCAGTTTCCTCTCTAAGCTCTCTTATTGCAGCAAGTTTTACAGGTTCACCTTTTTTTATTCCGCCACCTGGCAACTGCCACTTTTTATTGCCAATCCAGCCCTGAACCAACAGGATATCGTTTTTATACCTAACAATAACTCTAGTCCTATCGGTATTTCTAACTACTAAAAATATTAATGGCCAGGTTATCCAAAATGTAATTTTAGAAAATAGGTTCATTGTTTTTAGTTTTCGAGTTTTTTCAAAGGAGCAAATGAAACATTAAGCTTCTTAGAACCCTTGCCCTTAAAATAAATAACCACGTTTTCGCCTTCCATCTCCATAACATGACCCTCTCCAAATAAACTATGAGAAACCTTATCGCCGATTTCAAGTTCGGGAACATAATGTGGCTCATCACTCACCTTTACTCCATAGCCATGACTGCTTTGAATATCATCAAAATATGTACCTTCTACAGTGGTCTCAGAATCAATTTCACTTAAGAACCTACTTGGAGCATTGTGTTGAATTCCACCATATAGAAGTCTTGAACTTGCAGACAGCAGATAAAGCTCTTCCCTTGCTCTGGTCATTCCAACATAACAAAGCCTTCTCTCTTCTTCCATTTCGCTCTGGTCATATAGGGCTCTTGAATGTGGAAAAATAGTTTCTTCCATTCCACTCATAAATACTGCTGGGAATTCAAGACCTTTTGCTGCATGAAGTGTCATAAGAGTTACACTATCATCGCTCATATTTGCTTGATCAAGATCACTAATTAAACTTATTTCTTCCAGAAAACCACTCATGCCGAGCTCAGCATACTCTTCAGTAACACTCAGAAGTTCCTTTACGTTTTCTTGTCTTGATTCGCCCATCAAGGTTTTATCATTTAGAAATTCCAAATAGCCTATTCTTCTTATTAAAGTATCTAGGATTACTGAAGGAGTTAATTCTTCAATACTTTCATGAAGAGTTATAATTACACTTCCAAGTTCAAACAATCCTTTTCTAGCCTTATCTGTAAGTACAGTGCATTCTGCTACTCTTGCAAGACCCTGTGAAAGCGTTAAGTTATTCTCTAGCATCCAATCATTAAAAGACTGAACCGATTTAGCACCAATTCCACGAGTTGGAAGATTAATGATTCTATCAAAACTAACTCTATCTTCTGGCTGATAAATTAATCTCAGGTAAGCGATTAAGTCCCTAACCTCCTTGCGATCATAAAATCTTGTTCCACCAACAATCTTATAGGGTATACCGTAATGGACTAACGCCTCTTCAATAGATCTAGACTGTGCGTTAGTCCTATAGAGAACTGCAAAATCCTGATACTGCCTAAGTCCTGCGTCAACAGCTGCTCGGATTCTTCGGATAATTGTCTCACCTTCACTTCGTTCGTTATTGACTTGAATTATCTGAACAGGCATACCGGTCTCACCAGCTGTCCAAAGTTTCTTTTTAGAACGATGCTCATTCTTAGTAATAACTGCATTGGCGGCATCAAGTATTGACTTAGTGCTTCTATAGTTCTGCTCAAGCTTTATTACCTCACACCCAGGATAATCTTTCTCGAAATTTAGAATATTTCTAAAGTCGGCTCCACGGAACGAATAAACACTTTGCCAGTCATCACCAACAACAGCAATATTTTTTTCTTTTGAAGTTAGAAGTTTGACTAATTTATATTGAGCTGTGTTCGTATCCTGATACTCATCAATCATGATGTACTTAAACTGGTTCTGCCACTTCTCCCTGACTTCTTTTTTAGTGCTTAGGAGTTTAACTGTAGATAAAATAAGATCATCGAAATCTAGAGCGTTATTTTCCCTTAACAATGTTTCATAGACAGGATAAACTTGAGCTGCAGTTTTTTGAGTTGGCGAGCTTGTATTTGATGCGTATTCATTAGGCGTCATCATTTCATTTTTGGCTGAACTAATAGCACTAGATATACCTCTTGCTGGGAATGCTTTTTCATCTATTTGGAGTCTCTTGCTGGCTCGCTTTATAGCACTAATACGATCATTCTCATCGAAGATTATGAAATTATTTGGTATTCCTATATGGTCACCGTCTTGGCGAAGTAATTTTACGCATATGGAGTGGAAGGTTCCCATATATGGCATAAATCCTCGGTTATTCGAGTTATCTCCTAGAAGCTTGCCAACCCTTTCTCTCATCTCTTTAGCAGCCTTATTGGTAAAAGTTACG
>CAIYEO010000055.1 GCA_903925195.1 uncultured Candidatus Saccharibacteria bacterium
CTGGTTACTGATGGTGCAGAAATAATAAGAGGAGTTCTAGCTTCATCAATCAAAATAGAGTCAACCTCATCAACGATAGCATAATGTAGATCTCTTTGTCTTAACTGGTCTGTTTCAATAACCATGTTGTCTCTTAAGTAGTCGAAACCAAATTCATTGTTAGTTCCATAAGTAATGTCTGCTTTGTATGCATCTTGCCTTGAAATTGGTTTCAAATGCTTAAAGCGTTCATCTGAGTGGTCTTTATTAATAAACTCTTTATCAAAGATAAAAGATTCATCGGGAATAATAACTGCAGTTGTAAGTCCCAGAAAATCGTAAACTTGTCCCATCCAGCCAGAATCTCTCTGTGCTAGATAATCATTAACAGTTACTACATGGACACCTTTTTCAGTTAAAGCGTTTAGATAAACTGGTAGAGTGGCCACTAAAGTCTTACCTTCACCGGTCTTCATCTCAGCCACATTACCTTCATGAAGTACCATGCCGCCAATTAGCTGAACATCAAAATGTCTTTGACCAAGAGATCTAGTTGCAGCTTCTCGAACTACAGCAAATGCATCCGGTAAAATGCCGTCAACACTTTCGGTAGCAAGTCGTTTCTTAAGAACATCTGTCTGAGAGCGTAATTCAGTGTCAGTCATTACCTTATACTTATCAGCCAAGGAATCAATAACTGCGACTTTTTTTCTTAGTCTTTTAATAGTTTTGACTTGAGGATCGCCGAGTATCCTTTTTATAACTTTCTTCACAAAAATACTCCACTAGATTTTTTTATTATAATATATTGTAACTTGTTATTAGATAAATTGCGACCTTAAAAATCAAGTTTTAGGATTTTTATATATCCAAGTTTTTTTTATTTTTTATAAGATTCAAGCTGTGTCTTATTTTTGAAACACTATGTAGTGACTTATATCGAAGTATTTGATTCTTGAGTTTTGCTTCAACAATATCAATTGCAGCATATATGTTTAATGTAGATTCTTTAGTAACTATAATTTCTTTCGGTAATGTCATCTTAACTTCGCATGTTAATCTCTTCTTATCTTTCGCATTGCTTTCCTTCAACCAAACTTCAGCATGCACACTTTCTCTGACATGCTTAGACATATACTTATCTAAATTTGATATCTTCTTCTGAACATACTTCATGAGATCATCATCAACTGTTAGGTGGACTCCATTAACGATTAGATTTTCTATCATAATTCACTAACTCCTCCCATATAATTTTTTAACACTTCAGGAATAATAATTCTACCGTCTCTAGTCTGATAATTTTCCATAATTGCAGCCAATATTCTCGAAAAAGCAAAAACTGTTGCATCATTATTATGCACAAACTGAACATCACCTTCTGTTCTTCTGAATCTAGTTTTAGTAGATCTTGCCTGATAATCAGTCATATAGTCTGCACTATGCGTTTCTCGATACTTAGACTGTCCTGGAAACCAGACATTAATATCTACACCCTTAGCATTTGGCTTACCAATATCGGCTGTACATTTTTCCATTACCTCATAAGGTAGTCCAATTTGACCCAAGAGATATTCTTCTATAGCTACTAATAATTTATGTTCATCTAATCCAGTTTCAGGAGTAGAAAAGACTTCAATTTCTAATTTATCAAATTGATGGAGACGTATGATCCCTTCTGTGTCCTTGCCATATGAACCAGCTTCTCTACGAAATGATGTAGCATATCCAAGATAACGAATCGGAAGTTCTGCTTCGGGTATAATCTCGTCTTGATACATATTGCATAGACTGTGCTCTGCGCTAGCATTCATCCATAAATTATCATCAGCTAATTTATATGTTTCCTCTTCGGCATCTAGTCTAGTTGTAGCCATATAACTTGAAGTATTAATCATAGCTGGGGGCAGAATAGGATTAAAAGCTTTCGCAACTAAATTTAAATTATTGTTACGAATAATTTCCTCGATCAATTTTTCATCGCTTAACTTATCCATGACCCAATTGATCATCGCAAATTGCATTCTTACTAGACCACCTTTTAAATAGACAAATCTACTGCCAGCAACTTTAGCTGCTCTCTTTTTGTCTATTAAAGACTCGGCAGAACGAATCTCCCAATGATTTAGTGGCTGAAAACCAAAGTCCTTTGATTCGCCAACCTTCTTAATGACTTGATTTTCTTCTTCGCTGGAACCAACTGGTACTCCATCTAATGGCATATTAGGAACTAGCTTATGTAGCTTATTAAAATCCTGCCTAAGCTCTGATAAGACCTTCTCTAGCTCTCCAGATTGATCTTTTAGCTGACGTCCATGTTCAAGCTGACTTTCTGATGGTGGACTATTAGAAAATTGTGATGCTAGATTGTTTCTTTGGTTTTGAATATCATCAAGTTTTGGAATTGTCTCACGGATTTTTGAATCTATAGTTAGTAATTGATCTAAATCTACAGAATATCCTTTCTGTTGAGATTTAGTCTCGACTAGCTCTTTGTTGTCTCTAATAAACTGTATATCTAACATGGCTATTTATAATTATACTATTTAACTGACTTTTTTTTATTGTTTCTTAAATAATCTATTGTTAGCTCTGTTCTAGCTCTTGCATATGCACAATATTGACAGTCATTTCCAGAATCTGGCATTTCCTCTTGCTCTAAACAAGCCTTCAGTTTTTTTATTGTAGGTTCTATCCATTTATCACTTCCATCATATTCAATAATCTTTGTTCTAAATTCAACTTTATTAAAAAAACCATCCAAATCTAAACGTCCGTTAGTATATACAAAAAATCCTTTGTCGCTAACTTTGAAATCATTTTTTCTAAGTAACCATTGATAAACTTCCATCTGTCTTTTGTAAGATATCTGCCATGGAGCATCTAAGCTAACTTCACTTTTTTTAGCAGTTGCCTTATAGTCGACAACCATTAGTTCATTTTTTGGGTTAACCCATACATCATCTATGGCTCCAAAAATTAAAAGATTAGTCTCGGGATCTAGGTACTGGACACCAAAAAAGTTTTCTCTCCAATTATCCAAATCATTGTGCGCAAAAGGAATAGCATCAATCTTATATTCAATCATCATTGGATGAGGTTCCTTGAGGGATCTATATTTATCAAACTCTTTCTTAAAAAGTTCATCGACTGCTTTATTGATTTGAAAAGGAGGCGTATCAGGACGACTAATTTTAAGCCGTCTATCTATCCAAAAACATCGAGGACAATTTACAAAATCCTCTATTTTTGAACGGCTAACTTTATAAGGTTGCTTTTGTCCTGGTTTATACGGTGCAGTTCTATATCGTTTATAACTAAAATTTGCCATAAATTCAATTATAACAGTTTAGCTGAGGATAATTTTTAAAATATCGCTAGGATTATCTACTAAAAAGTCTGGATTATACTTGGATAGTATTTTTTTGCCATTAAAGCCATAACTAACTGCTATAACTTTAATGCCTGCTTTTTTGGCTGCTTTAATATCTCTCACTTCATCACCAATATAGTATGTGTCATCAGCATTTAAATTGTTAGTTGCGATTATTTTTGAAATAACCTTGGCTTTACTAAGTAATCCTACGTTGCCATATATTCTCGTAAAGTTATCTCTGAGATTATGAATTTTAAGATATTTTTTTATATTAGAAGGACTATTACTACTTGCAATAAATAAATTAGTTTTACTGTTTTTTAATTCTATAATAGTTTTATCTATTCCTGGGATCATTTTTATTTGTCCAAGTTTTTTATTCATTTCGTGCTTTCCTCTGACAATCAAAAGAGGTAGTTTCCATGGTCTTATTCTCAGTTCTTCAGCAACCTTAATTAGACTCTCTTCTCTCAGCTTATTACGTTCAGCTTGAGTGATATGTCTTGTCTTTGGATACCAACGCTCATACATCTCAATTATAAAATCAAGACTATCTACTATCGTCCCATCAAAATCAAAAATTACATTTTTCATCAATATCCTTATGGACGAAGAATGCCGAAGAATACTTGCCAAGCCAATAAGGTTTTAGCGACTAGGCTCAAAATCATATATATCTTTTCGCCAAATAGGTAATTTTTCCATAGCCCAATTTTTTTGTATTGTAAGTACATATTTACAGCAAAACAATTAAAGCTAATGAAGATTGTTACATATATGAAGTAAACGAATGTTGGGATTCCGCCACCACCATAAAGACCAACTCCTATTGTATAGATTGCAAATACAATCCATGGAATGATTCCAGAGATACAACCAATTACATAACTAATCCAATTTGTGCTTTTTGTAGTTTGGTTGTGAATTTCCATCACTAGACCTAGTAGATTCATTACAAGAATTAAAGTAAAGATCATTATTAGACTAGACAGATCAGTGATGCCTGTTAGGAAACTAACAGCTATCATCATCGTGCTTGCACTAAATGAATATTCAAACCATCTAAACTTATTTATTCCTTTTTTGAGATCTGATTCATATTGATGTCGGTATCTTGTTGCTACTAGAATATGTGCGATTGCCGACATAAAGAAGAATGCAGCTATCAAGTAAGACATTCTCAAATCGAAAAGGCTTCTTTGAGCAGTTACAAGTACTGGATGTTTAGCGGTAGATAGTAAAGGGTTAAGAGTCAAGAAATTAGTAGTTATCGGAAATGCCCTGCTGCTACTAATGATTAAGATTACTAGTCCGAAAAATCCGTGTATTCCTGCAAGCCACTTATTCCAAACGTTAAGCTCGGATAAAGTTATCTTCGGACTAAAAATTTTATTTATAATATTCACTGGTTTTAATTATAGCAAGTTAGATTATCTAATCAACTATTCTGCCCTTTCAAAGTATTATTAGTCTTTTTTTGGAATCTTATCTTTCTTAAATAGCTCTGGGTATATTGTTTTTGTAGTTTTATCATCTTCTGATCTTAACTGTGGGAACGGAACGCCTTCCCTAGCTGAAACTCCTTCTAATACCCAAAAGACTCTTTCTGAGAAACCGTAACCACAAGTTGGAGGCATGCCATATTCTAACATTTCTACAAAATCCATATCGAGCATCATGGCCTCACTATCACCTGCTTGTCGCATGTCCTGCTGGTCTTTAAAGCGATTCAACTGGTCAATTGGGTCATTGAGCTCACTCCAACCATTACCAAGCTCAGTGCCTGCGATAATTGGCTGAAACCTTTCGACTGTATTTGGACGATTTGGATCAACTTTTGCTAGAGGGCTTATTATTAATGGAGTGTTAATAAGCCAGGCTGGGCCAGCAATTGTTTTTCTAAGGTTCTTCCAGAGCTTGTCTATGCCTCTTGCTATGTTATCGTTTTTTTCAACTTCTAACTTATTATCTGCTAATGCTTTTTGAACATCTTCTAGACTACAATTAAAAACATCTATGTTGTATCGATTTTTTATCTGTTCACCATAATCAATTTTTTCCCACTCTTTCGATAAATCAAATTCGAAACCGCGAATGCTAAAAGTTAATGTTCCGAAAGTTTTTTGAACTACATCTCGGTACATATTTGTCATGAATTCCATTCCATTTTGCCAATCAGCATAGGCCCAATACCATTCCATGGCAACATGTTCAGGTAAATGTTCTTCAGTATAATTTTCATTACGAAACCTAGGACCAATATCGAAAACTTTTTCATAGCCACCACCGATTAATCTTTTTAAAGGTAGTTCATGGCTAATCCTGAGATAAAAGTCTTGATCAAGCGCATCCATATGAGTAACAAAAGGATTGGCATCTGCGCCACCAGTTGTGTGTTCTAGGACTGGAACATTAATTTCTAAAAAATCGTTTTTAGTTAAGTAGTCTCTGGTATTTTGCCAAAACTTACTGCGTCGAACAAACCTATCATGAACTTGTTGGTTAACATTCATGTCTACGTATCTACGCCTTAATCGCTCTTCTTTGTTACTAAACCCGTCCCAAGAAGTTGGCATAGGCCTTAAGCTCTTAGTTAATAGTCTAAGTTTAGTAACAGCTAGAGAGATTTCGCCAGTCTTGGTTTTAATTATTGATCCGGATACTTCTATAAAATCACCAATATCAAGTAGATTTAACTCATTGAAATTAAGTTCACTGTTTGCGTAATTTGCATCCTTAACATTCTCGGCTTGTAAGAATAACTGAATAGAACCTGAATCATCCTTTATGACTAAGAATGCAATCTTACCAATTTTCCTAATATTTATGATTCTACCGTCTAATGTTGCTTCACTATTTTCTAACTTATCAAAGTCATTCTTAACAGCTCCAGTTTTTATAGTTCTAGAAGAGTGAGCTGGGTAAGGATTGACTCCTAGCTTATCCAACTCACTTAATTTACGAAGTCTTTCATTTCTTAGTTCTAATAATGTAGCCATATTAATCTAATTGTAGCTAATTAGTAATTAATTAACTAGGAAATATTAACTATTTTAAATGTAGTAGATTCAGAAGGAGTAGATATTTCTATTTCATCGCCTTCTTTTTTGCCAATTATAATCTGTCCGATTGGTGATTCATCAGAAATTTTTCCGTTTAATGGGTCAGCTTCAACTGTACCTACAACCTGGAATTCCTTAGTCTTGCCATCATTACTTTTTAGCTTAACCACTGAACCCAATCCAACATTACTATTATTTTTTGGTGCAACTATTAGTTTTAAATTCTGTAAAATATTATCAATTTCAGAGATTCTGTTCTCGTTTCTTTCCTGTTCTTGTCTAGCTACTGTATATTCTGCGTTTTCAGACAAATCTCCAAACTCTCTTGCAGTCTTAATCCTGTCTGATACGGCTTTTCGCTGTGAAATTAAATCTTTAACTTCTGTCTTAAGTTCATCAACCCCTGTTTTTGTCATACTGAATGTTTTCTTCATGGTATCTCCTTTATTATTTATCTGAATAAATGTCTGCTAATTGTCCTGAATACGAATTATATTAAATCTTTTCAATAATTGATAGGACTTCATCTAATTTAATTTGGTGGCTTTCTTTTTTCGTTCTTTCTTTAATTTCTATGCTATTGCTAGCTATATTCTTTTGACTGACCACTAGTCTTAGTGGTATTCCGAGTAGATCCGCATCGGCGAATTTCTCGCCCGGTCTTACGTCTCGGTCATCATATATTACCTCAATCTTTTTATCAGTCAAGTACTTATAAATTTTCTCTGATTCTTTAACTACTTCTGGCTCATTTCCTATGGAGCAAATAATTACTTTATATGGCGCAACTGCCATCGGCCAGACTAGTCCGTTAGCATCGGAAAAGTACTCAGCAATCACACCCATTAGTCGACTAATGCCAATTCCGTATGATCCCATAACTACTGGTCTTAGTACCCCATCCTTGTCAGTAAAATTAATATCTAGAACTTCAGACTTGCTTGTTCCGAAGCTAAATATATTTCCAACTTCTGCAGCCTTACTCTTTTCAAACTGATCCTTCTGGAGTCCGAGCAGTTCAATGACATCATCCTTAAAGACTTCTTGATTTAGTGCGATATTCTTTTCTTTATTAATATAGATTGTATCTTCACCAGCATCTAGAACAGTCTGAAATTCATGACTAAATTTATCCGTAAATGCTCCGCCTGCAGCAAAAGTAAAATATGTATCTTTTCCTAGACCAACTTTTTTAAATATTCTTTGGTATGAAGCACTCACTTCATCATAAAACTTTTTATGTTCTTCATCGCTTGTTGCAAATGAATATAAATCCTTCATAACAAACTCTCTAGTTCTTAAGATGCCGCTTTTTGCTCTAGTCTCATTCCTCAGCTTATTTTGGAACTGATAAACTGAAACCGGTAAATCTCTATAAGAACTAATATATTCTTTTATCATGTTACCAATCTGTTCTTCGTGTGACCAAGCCAAGCCAAGTTCAGTACCATTTTTTAGTTCGGTTTTAAACCAAATATCTACAGTCTCATCATTCCAGCGATCAGTTTTTTCCCACAATTCCTTTTCCTGTAAACTAGTCATAATAAGTTCTTGAGATCCAAGAGAGTTCATCTCTTCCCTGACTATATCTTTAATATTCTCGATAACTTTTAGACCAAGAGGCATGAACGAATAGACTCCTGCCATTTCTTTATGAATATAGCCAGCCTTAATAAGCAGCTGAGCGTTCAAAGAAACTTCATCAGATGGAACGGTTTTTCTAGTTTTAGTGAATATATTTGATAGTCTCATATTTATTACCTTCCCCTATTGTAGCAATAGATTTAGAGTATGAAAAATAAAGCTGCAAATGCTAGACCATTTTTCAAAGCATGAAGCATAATACCAGGCCATAGACTTTTAGTTTTCTCTCTCAAATAACAAAGCACCATTGATAAAACAAAAGTGTCTAATCCAGCAATCCACAGAGTACCACCACTCTGACCTTCTAGGAGATGAGGAACTGCGAACAAGGCACTAGTAATAATTGCAGCGTAGATAAACTTGATCTTTGTTCTCAGTCCACTAAATAAATAGCCTCGGAAAATTATTTCTTCTGCTATTGGAGGAAGAATAACCAAACTAACAAAAGTAATTAATAGTGGAACTGTTCCGTGGGCTGACTGAAATCCTACGTTTTGTTTTTGATTGGCGTCAAAACCACTTATTAATTTACCTGCCAATGTTGAAATTGCATAAAAAATAGCTATGTAAACCAAAAAACCATTTAAAGTATACAAGATATCCTTCGATCTAAATCTGACCAAACCAATAGACATAAAATGCGCCGCTTTATATTTTAAAGCTAGAGCAATTAATGTTAGTGATTGAATTTCAATAATTAAAACATAAGAGAACTGACCAATAACTGAATTATTAAACCAATTGTTGGCATAGCTAGGCTTCCATTTTAGGATGTGAAACAGAACCTCAAACGCTAACAAGGCAAACGCTTGAGGCAGGACTATGATAACTATAGTAGATACTACAGACCATAATGGACCGAATGGTACAGATTCTTTATACCAACTTTTTTTATCGATTGGCCAATAACGGCTTTTAGAAAAAGCGTTTAACATCTACTATTGAAATTAATACTATTAAAACCATCAAAGCCAAAAACCCTGTTCCATTAATAATGTCCTCTGTCCTAGCAGATAATCTTCTTCCGAATAATCTAGCTAATAAAATAGAGAATAGCCTACCGCCATCAAGTGCTGGGATTGGAAGTATGTTCATAATAGCAAGGGTCAACGATATTATGGCAATAATCATTAAGATAAACTGGAAGCCAAGTTGCGAGCCATTCTTCAATATAAAGAATATACCAATTGGACCTGCTACTTGTTCTGTTGCCTGCTTAGCATGACCACCGGCGATACCTGTAACTAAAGCCCCCAACCCTTTAAGAGTTAAAATCGTAAACTGTTTAATTAATCCCAGTGCTACAACCGGTGCAGACCAAGTAGATCGTTGCAAGACAAATGCCTGATCACTAATACCTAAATAACCAATTGGCTTATTAGTTTTCTCTGATGCTACAACAACTTTTTTGGATCTCAAAGTAGTAATTTTATTAAAGGTTACTGAACCGCGTTTGTATTCAACATTTACTTTCTCTCCGGCTAAAGCCCCAGTAATTTTTGGAAGGTTATTTGAACCACTAAGCTCAACGGGAGCGCTCCCAACCTTACCGATTGAGAATAGTTGATCATTCACCGTAAGACCAATGTTTGATGCTGGTGAGTTAGGTTCAACATAATTGACTAACACTTTATTGGCTATAACTTTTGTATCGCTAGCAATCGTAAACTGACTTTCGATTAATTTTGGCATACCAAGCCATGCGATTATTGTTAGCAAGACAAAAGCTGTTAGTAGGTTCATAAAAACACCAGCAACCATTATTTTTACTTTCACAAATGTTGATGCAGCGCCAAAATCTCCACTTTCTGTATCGGCATCATGCTCACCCTTGAGTCTGACGAATCCGCCTAAAGGCAATAAATTAATACTAAATATATATTTTCCTTTAGTTTTTCTGTGCCAGATTCTAGGAGGAAATCCAATCCCAAATTCTAATACCTTCACACCATTTCTTTTTGCGGCGAAAAAATGTCCCAATTCATGGACTACAACTAAGCCAACAAACATAAATAACGCTATTATTAGTAAAAATACTGTCATAATTAACTACCAAAATTCCTTTTTATTTTACTGTATTTTGTGAGTATCTTTTCGAAGTTTTCTTCGCTAAAATCTGGCCAATACTTATTAACAAAAAATAATTCACTATATGCTGATCCCCAAAGCATGAAGTTACTTAAACGATGCTCTCCTGAAGTTCTGATGATTAAATCAAGTGGTGGTAGACCTGGCATTTCGAGATTCTGACTAATTAACTCAGAGGTAATGTCTTCTGAATCTATTCCGCTCGCTACTATTCTTTTTGTAGCGTCAACAATCTCTTGCTGTCCACCATAGTCTAAACACAATAATAAAGTACCCTTAGTATTGTTCTTAGTTGACTCCTCAGCTTCATGTATAGCCCTAACAAGTGCCTTACCAATGCGCAACTTGGAACCTATAACTTTTAGCCTAATCCCTTCTTTTCCAATTTCTTTAGCCTCATGTTTTAGAACCCACATAAAAAGTTTCATAAGATTCTTGACTTCATCGTTGCTTCTTTTCCAATTTTCGCTTGAAAAAACAAAAGCTGAAATATATTCAATATTGTGTTTTTTGGCTATCGTTACAATTTTTCTAAGATTTGCATATCCTGCTCGATGCCCCTCCAGAGTGCTAAGATTTCTTTCTTTAGCCCATCGCCTATTACCATCAAGAATCAGTCCAAGGTGCACTGGTGTCTGGATATTTTCGTTTATTGCCATATAAATATATTGTAACAGTTTAGCCTTCTAAAAAACTAAATTGTCATTATGTCTTTTTCTTTTGTTTTGGATATTAGCTCAATATCA
Source organism: uncultured Candidatus Saccharibacteria bacterium (assembly GCA_903925195.1). The sequence continues at coordinate 10,896 of CAIYEO010000055.1, forward strand.
TTTTTTTGACTTGCCATAAGTTCATCAATCTTCTTCTCCAGTCTTTTATAATCATCTTCACTGATAGATTTATCTGATTTCAGTTTTTCTGCAGACTTCAAAGCTTCGTGCCTATTATTTCTCATAATTATTAAAGTTTCCTCAAGTTTTTCATTGAGTTGTTTGACTATTTGCTGTCTTCGCTCGCTATTAAGCGCTGGAATCGGAACCCTTACAATTCTACCATCGTCAGTAGGATTCAAACCAAGAGACTGATTGTCTCTAATAGCAGTAACGATTGCCTGTAAGTTAGTTGGGTCAAATGGAGTGACTTGAATCAGCTGAGCTTCTGGAACATTGATTGTCGCTACAGAGATTAGTGACATTTTTGATCCATAGGCTTCGATAGTTACACCATCTAGCATGCTAGCGTGGGCTCGTCCAGTTCTGAGCTTTTTTATATCTTCAGAAAAATGCTCTTTTGTTTTAAGAGTTTTATCTTCAAAATTTTTCAATAATTGATTGTCGTCCATTGCTACCCTCTATATTATATTAATGCTAAGACTTTAACTATTAATTAGTAACTTCGCCGAGTGCCATTCTTGAGAATCGCTTAACAACTATATTTTCGCCCAATTTTGCTATATTTTCTTTGATGTATTCAGATACATTCTGATCAGGATTTTTGATATATGGTTGGTCTAATAAAGTTTTTTCTTGGAAATACTTCTTAATCTGGCCTTCTATAATTTTAGCTATCATATCTGCAGGTTTCTTTTCTGTTTCAGCTTTTTCTTTGAACTCTAATGATATTTTCTCCATATCGGCTTGAGGAATATCGTTACTAGACACATATTCTGGATTAGATGCAGCTATATGCATTGCCAAGTTTTTTACTAAATCGGTAAAAATTTGGTTACGAGCTACGAAATCAGTTTCACAGTTTACTTCTAAAAGAACGCCGATTCGAGAATCATGCAAGTAGCTTCCGATGACTCCAGCTCTAGCTTCTCGTTCCGCACTTTTTTCAGCTTTAGTAAGACCTTTTTTACGCATTGCAGTTAATGCTTTATCAAAATCACCATTAGTTTCAACTAATGCTTTTTTTGCATCTGTCATACCAACTCCAGTTAATTCACGTAATCTTTTGATTTCATTAATGTCCATAATTATTCTATTCCTCTTCTTCTTCTTTTTTATCTATTTTTACATCTTTTTGGGTAGCTTTACCGTTATTGATTGCTTGTTTTACATAATCAGCTATAAGTTGAATTGTTTTAATAGCATCGTCATTAGCTGGGATTGGATATTCAATCAAGCTTGGATCAGCATTGGTATCAGCAATTGCTACGACAGGTATATTAATCTTGCGAGCTTCTTTAATTGCGTTCGCTTCATGAATCATATCGACTACAAAAATAGCTCCTGGTTTACCATTCAAGTTTTTGACTCCACCAAAAGTTAGGTTCATAGCATCAATTTCTTCCTGATATCTTTGAACTTCTAGCTTATTATATTTTGCACTTAATTGGCCTGAATCCATTTTTTCTTCTAAATCTTTAAGATGCTTAACTCGTCCACTGATTGTTTGCCAGTTAGTCAAAGTTCCGCCCAACCATCGTTCTGTAACAAATGGCATGCCAGTGTCTTCAGCAACTTGCTTTAGTATTTCCTTAGCTTGTTTTTTAGTTCCAACAAACATAATTTGTTTGCCAGATTTAGCAGTTTCAGTTAGAAAATCTAATGCTCGATCTAAATTAGTTACTGTTTTAGTTAAATCGATAATATGATTACCAGCTTTTTTGCTATGTATATACTCAGCCATTTTAGGATGCCACTTACTTGACCTATGGCCAAAATGAGCACCAGCTTTTAATAGTTCCTTAACGTCAACTTCTACTTTTGACATAAAAATCCTTCTTTCTCGGTTTGGAATTCCATAATGATCCTACACGGTATCAATTATAGAGGACTTAATTTCCAAACTGTTTAGTTATTGATATACAATATTATACAGTTTATTGAATAGTTAATCAAGTTACTTGACCAGATGACAACAGATGTGTATAATTCAGGTCTGAATATGAAGAAAAATTTACACCCATCAAACTATCGCCTGGTTGTTTTCCAGGATATTAACAATGATTTCCAATTTCTTACTAGATCTACTGCAGAAACAGAAGAAACAATCAAATGGACAGACGGACAAGAATATCCTTTAATTAAGATGTTTATTAGTAGTGCTTCCCATCCTTTCTTCACCGGTGAAGAAAGAGTTATCGATATCGAAGGAAGAGTTGATAAGTTTAAAGCTCGTGCTGCAGCTGCTAAAAAAGCTCAAGAAACACGAAATAAATCAGCTGCTAAAAAAGCTAGTCGTAAACAAACTACTGCAAAAGCTCCTAAAGAATCTATAAAATCAGAGAAATAACTAACTAATAATCTTGCCCAAAGATTATTTTTTTTCTGTTAAAGTATTATTATGAACAACAAAGAAGAATCTCTAAGAACAGAATTATCCGATATTGAATTACAACTTGAAGATAGTTCTATTTTCTCATCAAGTAAATACCCAAAAATAGCTAAAAGACGTCAAGAGATTACCGATGTTATTAATTTATTTGACCAAAAACATGAATTTGAGCATAAACTCTCTCAAGCCAATGAATTACTAAATAGCTCAGACTCAGAAATGTCAGGACTAGCCAAGGATGAAATTCAAGAAATAAAATTAGAAATTAACAAAATCGATATCGCCCTAAAGGACGCACTAGTTCCAAGAGACGAGAATGACCCACGAGATGTAATTATAGAAATACGAGCTGCAGCTGGTGGCGACGAAGCTAGCCTATTCGCTGCTGAATTATATCGGATGTATGTAAGATGGTCTGAACGTCACAACTTTAAGGTTGATATTATTAACGAGAATCCAAGCGATGCTGGTGGCTTTAAAGAAATAATCTTCTCAGTAAAAGGTGTCGAGATATATAAATCCCTCAAGTTTGAAGCTGGAGTTCATAGAGTACAAAGAATCCCTGCAACAGAAAGCAATGGCAGGATTCATACTTCGACAGTCACCGTAGCAGTTCTTCCTGAGGCCGAGGAGACTGAAATTGAATTAGAGGCAAAAGACCTAAGAATTGATTCCTACAGAGCTAGTGGTCACGGCGGACAGTCAGTTAATACAACCGACTCAGCCGTTAGAATCACTCACATACCTACTGGTCTTGTAGTAACTTGTCAGGATGAAAAATCTCAAATTAAAAACAAAGAAAAGGCATTAAGCGTTCTAAGATCTAGACTACTATCTATGAAAATAGAAGAAGAACAAAAGAAAATGAGCGAATCGAGACTTAAGCTCATTGGTTCCGGCGATAGATCCGAGAAGATTAGAACTTATAACTTCCCCCAAGATAGAATAACTGATCATCGAATTGGCTACTCAAGAAGCAACATTCCGACTGCACTTAGTGGTGAAATAGATGATCTTATTGATGAGCTTCAAAAATACGAAAATGAAATCCTCACAAACTCTTAATGATTGGTTAAAAAAATCTGAAATTATTTTATCAGATTCTCAAATTAAATCTGCAAGATTAGATTGTTTAATATTACTAGAAAAAGTTACTGGTTTCAGCCGAGCTAAAGTTCTTGCTGAACCAGATTATAAATTAACTGTTAGCGATATTAATGAGCTTGATGATTTAGTAGATAAACGAATAAAACATATTCCAATTGCCTACTTAACAAATACAGTTGATTTTTATGGAAGAGATTTTTATGTCGATAACAATGTGCTGATTCCTAGACCAGAGACAGAAGATATCATAGATATTATTTCTAAGATTAAATTACCCAAACAAGCAAAGATTCTAGATCTTGGAACCGGTTCTGGGATCATTGGCATATCAATCGCTCTTGAGATGCCCGAGAATATCGTAGTTTTATCTGATATTAGCAGTCCAGCTCTTGATGTTGCCAAGATAAATATACAAAAGTTTAACTTAAATCTTAAATGTATTGAATCTGACTTACTACAAAAGATAAATTCAAAGTTTGACCTAATCGCTGTTAACTTGCCTTATGTCCCTACTAAACTATATGTTTCGGAGGACTTAAAGCATGAACCAAGTCTGGCACTATATTCTGGAGAAGATGGCTTAGATTTATATAATAAATTCTGGAATGAAATATCAGACTTACAGACCAAACCTTCGTACATAATTATGGAGAGTTTAGAAATTCAACATCCACAGCTAGAAGCATTGGCAAATAAGAGTGGCTATATACAATCAAGCAAGAATCATCTTATTCAGTACTTTAGTTTGAAGGTGCTGAACCAATAACGACTGGTACATGAATCGTTTTACCATCTCGAATGACTGTTAGATCAACCTTAGTACCAACAGTGTAATTATCTAATAGTGAGGTTAGTGTTGTAGTTGATTTCATTGAGTTATTATTTACTTTAGTTATTATGTCACCTTCTTTTAATCCAGCATTATCTGCTGGGCTACCAGGAACAATACCTGGCTGACCAGTAATTGAAGAAGGCAGAATATAACCCCCCTGGTCAACACTTAGATTATATTTTTCCTTTACTGTTGGATCAATCGGAACATATAAAACACCAATATATGGTCGCGCAAACTTACCGGTAGTTAAGACGCTTTGGATAATACCATTGATGTCATTAATAGGTATCGAGAAGCCGATGTTCTGAGCA
>CAIYEO010000056.1 GCA_903925195.1 uncultured Candidatus Saccharibacteria bacterium
CATATACTCATAACTTAGCTGCTAATTGTACCTACTTCCAGAGCGACACCGAGACAAACACGGGCGATAACTCTGCTCAACAATACGTCGGAGCATGGACTGGATATACAGCTACAACAACCACTGTTAGCGCAGACTGTTCTCCATCGGCAACCTGTTCATACACGGGAAACAACATATTTAGAGCATTTAGAAGCCTTAATATTCCACACAGAGAATATGTAGAGGGTGCCACAGCTGCTTGTTCGGCATCTGGAAATGCGGCTAAACATATCCCTGAACTTTACATGTATGATGTTACAGATAAAGCTAATTGCGCAAACGAAGTGCTTCCTATGAGTCAATTCAGCTTTGCTGCTCCACCTACAGGATTCACCTTCATTACTCCTACTTTATGTAATGATGGTCATGATTGTAGTGATACTGTCGTAGACAACTGGTTGAAGGATCCAACACGATTACCCGCCCTATTTAACACTGCAGCATATAAGAGCGGTCAGGTTATGCTTGAGATCTGGTATGACGAAGATCATGCTAAACCAAATACATTTGCTTGTTGGTCATGTAAGCAGTCTGTAGTTCCAGCTACTACTGATCCAACATATGCTGGTGAAAGTCAACTATGGCTAAATCTTCTAGGAGCACCAACTACTAACCTCGGCGGAATAACAAATGGCTTAGATATCAGAACTATAGTAGGGACACCATAGTCATGACAAAAACAACTACCACGATCAATAAAGGAGAACAACGATAATGGAATCAGTAGAACCTACAAACCTAGATAATAAGTCAAAGATTAAATCTAAGCAACAATTCTTCATCTTCCTAGCAATCGCTATATTACTAATAGTTGGTGTAGTCCTAATTACTATGAACGGTAACAAGTCTAGCACTTCAAACAATCAACAATCTACCCAGAAGCCAGAAGCTGGATATCTACAGAATAATGCTCAGCTAAGAGACTATAAGAGTTCTGCTACGATCCAGCTTACTGCCAAAGGACCATTGCCATCGACTCTCATAGTTCACAAGGACGTTAAGATAGCATTTCAAAACCTAGATAATAAGTCACATACAATCGCTATAGTTCCTAGCGAAAAAGTACCACCTCTATTTTTCAATAATAGACCAATCATTGTTGGCGGTGGATACGTATACGTAATTCATACAAGCCTAACCTTCCATTATTACTACTTAGATAATCCAAAATTAGTTGGTGTAGTCGAAGTAAGATAATTACCGCTTAGCTAAAAACTGTTTACATCTTAAAGCATAAGGTATACAGTAAATATACAAACGTAAATGAGGGAGACTATATGACTGGTAAAATTGAAGGCGTAATCGTACTAGTTCTTATAATATTATTATTATTTGGATCTAAGAGAATACCAGAACTTGCTAAAAGTATCGGTGCATCTGTTAAAGAAGTAAAAAACGGATTTAACGGAACTAGCGACGATAAAACTGTAGCCGAAGCTGATAAAAAAGATTAACAAATAGCAAAAAGGACTTTATAAGGGTGTGAATTCGTCTCAAACTTTCCATGACCACGTGAGAGAGCTACGAAATAGAATTTTAGTGGTTCTATTATGCGTGGGATTATTTTCTGTGATTGGATATGTGCTTAGAAACCCGATTGTTAATTTCATCCAAAGGCCTATTGCATCACCCCTCTACTACAACACTCCAGCTGGTGCGTTTAATCTTGTCTTTAAGATATCCTTCATAGTCGGTATATTTTTATCAATCCCAATCATTGTCTATAACTTAATTAGATTTTTGGAGCCAGCATTCAGCAAGAAGATTAAGGGGAAGCAAATAATTGGCTCCCTATTCTTCTCTTGTTTATTAGCAGTCATGGGGGCAGCATTCGGCTACTACATCCTTCTGCCATTATCTCTACATTTCTTTGGGGGTTATTCATCAAAGAATATCTCAGCCCTAATATCTGCTAATGAATATTTTAATTACGTAATTAATCTAGGAATAGCATTCGCCCTATTATTTCAGATTCCATTAATAATTGACTTTATAAATAGAATTTCACCCATAAAGCCTAGTCAGTTATTAAAGTATCAAAAACACGTCATAGTTATCGCCATAATTATCGCTATTGCTTTGCCTTTCACTTTTGATCCGATTACTCAATTCGTCGTAGCAGTTCCAATCATAATTCTTTACTACCTATCGATACTATCAGTAATGTTTAGTAATAGAGGGCTACATAAGAAACAGGCAATTGAGCAAGCCGTCGTCTACTATGCCCAACCAGTTACGCAGCCTGTCTTACCAGTATATGAGCCTACACCGGCCCATATCGAGGCCCATGAGGTACTTTCTGCTAATACTAGACCAAGGATTAGGTATTTTGATGTAGTACCAGCTAGGAAGTCTCCTGTAGTGAATCCCAAGACTTCTATTAAACAGGCTACTATAAAATCTAGACCAATCCAGAAAACCAGATTCGTGGATGGATTTAGACCAATCATAAACAACGTATAGCCTCAATTTAATAAAAAAATATAACAATATAATCTGTTAATGGTTATATTGTTATATTTACAATAGTATCATTCTAGTCTAAAATATACTTTCTATGTTTGGGATGACTGACATTAATTCGAGGCAGTCGAAGACTTGTCTATATCTTTGTCTTATTTTTGTATTTCTATTAATACTATCAATCAATTCAAAGGCTTTTGCTGCGACTACTGAGATTAGAGCAATTATTGAACCAGTTCGATATATTTATTTAGATAACAACGATAGAGTTACAAAAATTCAAACCAATATATCACTCGATAAACCTGCGTTAACTTTTTGGATCAACCATAATTCTAAAAACATAAATCCTAACCGTAAAGCTATAGATCAATATGATATTTTTATTAAATATATTCCAAAAAATAAAATTGGAACTTTTTATGCTAGTAAAAAAAGCATAAATCAGTTGAGCTTCACGGCTATTTTTTCACGCTTATCTCCAATTGAATCTACCAAAATATATCAGTTTAACTTTTTAAAAAATAATTAACCAATACCAAGCATTGTTAATTCATAAGCTTCAGTAATAATTACAATTCCAACCACTGTCTGCGTTCCACCAGTAAGAGTAAGATTAGCAGCAACCTGTGCGATAGCCACATTACGGATTGATGCCACTGTCTGCGTTCCACCAGTAAGAGTAAGATTAGCAGCAACCTGTGCGATAGCCACATTAACTACTGGAGTGGGTGAAATTGCTACAACCAAGTTCGCATGAGCTCTAGCTGATCCTAATGTGTTCGTGTAGCTTTTAGCCGATAGAGTAGTTCCTGGAATAGAATATGCTCCAGCTGTAATTCCCACAGTAGAAACTCCCGTTAAAGCTGCGTCCCATGTCATTGAAGCCATACCATTGACTGCACCAGTACCTACTAATACTATATCGGTAGATTTAGTAGTGGTTATTGCTGTAGTATTGTTACCGGTCGAACTTAAGTTACTAGCTGGTTGGATTGTATCGACTGTTGGTAATGCACCTAAGCCTGAAATTTCCCAAAATAATAGTCCATTTAAGGTTCCACCTGAACCTGCGACTGGAGTTATAGATGTTTCGCCACCAGCTGCTATTTTATATAAATAAAATATACTACTAGTACTTGTGGAATAAACCGCACTTGTTGCTGATAACTGTGTCCAGCCTGTGGCCGTAGGAGTAGCTGTAGTAGATGTCTGGTTTACCATCAAAACCAACATATTCCCAGCTGTAGCTGCACCAAAAGTTACACTTCCAAATTGGGCCTGTACTCCTTGAACAAATGCAACTGCCATTAAAAAATAACCCTCATATTCAAACTAGCCTGAGAAGTTTTAGTGTAAGATTTGATTGCATTCATGGGCTAGCCTTTCTGGGCTATGCCCTTATACTTGTGTATCTTGAATCTGAGCATTTAAATGCACCTAGGTACTAGAAATTATTTTATCTTCGTTGAGATTATTATATTTACCCTGTGAAAGACTGCTAATATAAGAAAAAATGCCATAATCAGAATTCTGCACATTAACCAAATGTTGAATAGATATTTGGTAAGTCATATCTATGCCAAGTTAAATACACCATTTGTTGCGTCCCAGGTGATAGTAAATGTTCCTCCACCGGATGCGGTCTGTGTACCACCAAAGTCTATATGGGCAATAATATGGCTGGCATTAGTCGTTGAATAAAGCTTAGCAGCTACGGCTGAAAAACCAGCACCTGTTGCAGTCCAGACTGTAGCGGCTGAAATCTTAGCAAGGTTTGGCGTAGTCGTATAAGTTGAAGTTGTGCGAGTCCCTACAGCAGATCCACCAGTCGTATAGCCGTTAGCCTGAGCTACTTCTGTACCACTAGTTGTGTAAGTAATATCTGTTGATGTGTAAGTTGAGGCGGAGAACAAAGCACAGTTAATGGTGTCTCCTGTCCAACTTACTGCTTTAGTTAATAAATCGAACTTGAACTGTGGGTAGATAGTTGTTACTACTGCCATTGTTTATTCCTGTTCTCCTGGGGTTGCAAATAAATTGGCCGCAGGTACGTTAATTTTTACATTTATCTTTGGATTACCTTCTTCGTCAAAACCGTCTTGAGTTGAAATTGCTTTACCTCTTATAGTAGGAACACCTTTATCATCGTGTCCTATAACCTCATATTTTTTACCATTTATTTGAACGTAATCCATTATTATCTCCATCAGTAATTATATATCAGTATTTTAGTGATACCAAATTGTACCTGTAATACCTGTTGATACTGTACTCGACCCTGTAGGTGTGGTTGTGGCAGCTATCTTAAGACCATTATTTAATATTGCTCCATTTGTAATCTCTAGGTTAGCAGCCAGTCCATTTGCAGCTGTTGCGTTGGCTGGTATGGTAAGCACAAAGGTAGGAACAGTACTTCCAAGAGTAACTGCTGCAGTAGTATCGAAGCATTGTAAATAAACTGGACTTGCATTTAAGTTTATAAGAATATATCCACCAAACTTACCACCGGCACTCGATACAGTAACAGTAGTTGTAATTGCATTAGCAAAATAATTAGTCCAACCACCCGTTGTTGGAGATAAGTTAACCGTACCTATCGTGTTAGTGCCAGCATTAAGTCCAACATTTCCAACTGTGTTTGCTCCTGTAGGAAGTGAAGCTAATGATACTGGTTGAGTGTAGTTACTCCCATCAACTTTAATAGCCGTTGCATTTGCACTTGTACCGGAAAGGTCTACCTTCAGGTTGCCTGCAGTTGAATTATTAACTGTTACTGTATCGCTTGTAGTTAGAGGACGAATATCAATCTGTGCTGAAGAGTTAGTTTTAATAGCACGAACATTAGTTCCGTCATATCCAAGAGCTACTGTTCCTGTAGGAGTAGCTTGAGCAGAACTGTTAGTATATTGAGTACCACCTGATCCACCAGATTTAATATTTACATCCAGTGCATTACTTGTAGCACCAATTACATTTCCTGATCCGTCTACTATTTTCGTCTTTTGACTTCCATCTGTTTGATTGGTAGCTGTTGCTCCACCATTAAGTGTTCCGAGGTTAGCAGTTATGGTACCCGATACTGGCTGTGTTGTGCCAGAGCCGTCCACCTTTAGTGCGGTCATTGACGAAGCACCCTGAACTGTTAGTACGTCCGAACTTGGAGTTCCTGCAGTACCAAGAGCTGGTTGTTTTGCGGTTGTTGCTGCACCATCAATTGTTCCAAGGTTTGCCGTAACGGTTCCGCTGATTTTTAAATTACCAGAACTATCTAATTGAAGAGATAGCTGTTGTCCGGTAGTTGGAGTTGGAGCACTTGAATTGTATACACCACCAACAGCTAAGGATTTAGTTGCAGCAGTTCCAGCACTAAGTGTACCAACTGTATCCTTGAGACCAGTAGTGTTTGTAGCTGTAGTTCCAGCACTAGAATCAGATACCGTTAAAGTTCCAGACGAGGTAATAGGTATAGAAGCATTGGAAATAGTTGTTCTTAAATTACCACTAGTATCCGTAGAAAGTGGGTTTGTTTTACCGGTTGTGTAAGTTGGGGCTGATGTAGTAGTTGCGGTTTGAACAATTGGTCCTGTCTGTCCAAATGTAGTTGATCCTTGGGCAACCTGAAGAGCATTAGCTGAAGCATCTTTTACTTGGGTAATTTGATTTCCATTCGTCTGAATAGCTGACGTTGAAATTCCATCTGCTGTCCCTATGTTGGCAGTAACCGTTCCGGATATAGGTAATGTTGATTGATCAGAAGCAATTACTACCGGCAGTGAGCTTGATGAGGCTTGACTTCCTACGAAAGATGTTCCATTGTTACTATTAACGAGATTAACTTTTGTTGCTCCTTGTACTGCAAATAAGGGAATAGCTACGCCGGAAGCTCCATCTACTTGCATCGATAGGGTTCCAGTAGCGGTTCCATCTGGCACGTCACCATAGGTATACTGAACGCCGCCTCCAAATGAAGTTATCTGATCACCATTACCATCAACCATACCTACAGCAAGTGGCTTATAGTTAGCAAGTGGAATCACATTTGCATTGTGGCCTAAACTATCAGTAATTTTTGTAGCCTGAGACCCATTTGTTAGATTTGTGCTGATACTGGCTAGATTGCCGCCAGTTTCAAGAGCATTATTCTGATCGCTAGCAAGAGTTACAGGAGTTGAATTAGCTTTTGTTGTTTGACCATTGGGGTTAACTGGATTATATGACATAGACTAAACCACAAACCAATTAGCACCATTACTGACAACCGTAACGCTTACATACTGAACAGAAATTACAGCACTAGATCCCCCATCAATAGTTTGCGAAGAAGTTGTGTTTACGGTAATAGTATTGCTTGAAGAATCAGTTTTTTTAACTGTGTAAAAATTTGTTGTTTGAGTAGCATCAGGCAAGGTTACATTAAAAGAACCTCCAGAAGCATTAGCAAGCACCGTTTCGCCAGGAAAAAGATTCATAAGATAAGGATTTACAGAACCTGTTTGTACAGAAACCTTACTTAAAAAACCACTATCAGTTAGAGATGAAGTTAGATAGTTATTGAGAATTGCTCCCCATGTACTATCGTCATTACCTAAACTAGGTAACCTGACAGGATATGTACTGGTAGGTAAATTTGGATAACTGTTTGCCACTTATGTAACCCCTTTGAATACATTTTAACACGTAGCATGAGCATTTTTAATATTTTTAAGTGGTTATGATATAATCTTATTAATTAATATTTCAATAAAAATGCAAAAAATACTAAAAAAAGTCAGAATCAAATATTTATCAGTTTCTCTTTTGATATTCGGAGTACTTTTTGGAGTAACTGGTGCTGTCAGTGCGATAACCGCTAACACAACTATTAGCTCTGCTGTTGGTTCGCTGATTAGTATTACTACTAACGGTACGGTAAACCTCGATGTTCTTCCGACTGGTGCCGGTGCTCAAACAATAGCTAGTGATACAGCGACTGTAAATACTAATGACTCCTTAGGCTACACTCTAACATTATCTAGCTCATCAGCAGTAACTGCGCTTACTAGTGGCGCCAACACAATTCCTGCCCTTACAGCAGGAACTCAATCAACTCCAATAGTGCAAACTGTAAACACATGGGGCTATTGTGTACCTTCTGTTGGCGGTTTTTCAACTTTTTGTCCATCTGTTAATGCTAGCAATGCGGCAATAAGTGGAACCTATAAATTTGCAGGTATTAAAGCTAGTGGTTCGGGTAACACTATTGCCACCACCAATACCGCAGCTGTCAATGCTACTACCACTATATGGTATGCAGTGGCTGCCAATACATCACAGGCTACGGGCACCTATACTAATACTGTAACTTATACAGCAACCGCTAATTAGGTTAAAAATAATCAAGAAGTGAATTGATTATGCTATAATTTTTTTATAGTACATTTTTTTGAGGAGTAAATCTATAAAATGATATTTTTGAGGAGTTTTAAATTAAGATATATGGCAGGGTCCTTGCTGGTCTTTTTTGCTATTTTTAGTACAACTAGTGTAGTTAGTGCATTAACTGCCAATACTACGATAACTTCCACTGTCTCTAAGGTTATAAGTCTTTTAACAACCAGCGGTTCAGTAAACCTGGATGTTGTTCCGACTGGTGCTGGAGCTCAAACAATAGCCAGTGATACAGTTACTGTTAGTACTAATGACGTTTCGGGATATACTTTAACACTCTCTAGTTCAACCGCTAGCTTGCCTCTTACTAGTGGCGCCAACACAATTCCGGCCTCATCTGGAACAATAGGCACTCCATCATTACAATCTGCTAACACCTGGGGTTATTGTGTGCCTACAGTAGCTACGATGACTAGCCTATGTCCTTCGGGTAATGCCAGTAGTGCAGCAATAAGTGGAACCTATAAATTTGCAGGTATTAAAGCTAGTGGTTCGGGTGATACTATTGCAAATACTAATACTACCGCTTCAAATGCAACTACAACGGTCTGGTATGGCGTTGCGGCGAATACTTCCCAGCCATCGGGAACATATACCAACACCGTAACTTATACAGCAACTATTAACTAATGATTTTTTTGGAATTTAATAGGTAATCAATATGAAATTATGGACAAAAATACTTCTGTTCATGATAGTTCTGACGAGCAGTCTTTCGGTTATAGGTACTTCAAAAGCATTTGCTGCTAATCAAACAATTACCCTAAGTCCATCATCTGCTGAATTAAAACTGAATCAGGGTTCTGTTACAAGCGGTAGTTTTCAGGTATTAAATCAGGGAATTGGAAAGTTTAATTTTAAGGTATACCCAGCGCCATATAGTATTAAAGGCGAGGACTATACTCCCGATTTTGAACCAATAGCTGGTGCAATTAATCCAGCTGATTGGATAAAATTTTCAGTAGCAAATTCAAGCGTTGATACAGGGGGCTCAGTAACTGTCAATTATAAGATAACAGTTCCTAAAAATGTTCAAGATGGCGGTTATTATTTAGCAGCTTTTGCTGAGACAGATAATCCTAAGGCTAGCGTAGGAGTTACTATTAACGAAAGAGTTGGTCTCCTACTATTTGTTCAGGTAGGTAACAATGTTGTGAATGCTGGATCAGTTGTAGATTGGAAATCTGGTTTTTTGCAGAAACCACCACTCATATCTGTTGCTAAGGTAGAAAATACTGGATCTATTTACTTAAAAGCAAACTATACTTATAAGGTTAGTGATATTTTTGGAAATGTAAAATTTTCAGTTGATGGTCAAAAATACATTTTTCCTCAAACTAGAAGATCAATCACATTCCCATGGAAAAATTCACCAAGTTTTGGCCTATTTAAAGTAAGTGCTAACATGAACTTTTTAGGCTCAGATCATAAGCTGCCAACAAAATATGTACTTGTTATGAGTAGTGCTGCTAGGATCTACTCAATTATCGCTCTAGTCGCTATAGTTGTAGCATCAATTATTTTCGGATTTGTAAAGAAAAAGTCTAGAAAAAAACATAAATTGAGCAGAAGAAGATGAAGAAGTTAATAAGACTACGTGGATTAGTACTGGTATTTATTTTTGCTATAGCTATAGTTACCTTACCTGCGGTTAATGTATCAGCTCTTAAATATGGTATAGGCAAATACGGTACTTGTACCTATAATACCTGCGGAATAACTCTGAGTAGTATCAATAACCTAAGCGTTGATGTGGCACCAATTTCTAATGGTTCTTGCTCTATTAATAAAGATGTAATTTCCATAACAACTGGTAGTTCTACAGGTTACACCGTCACTCTAACGACTAATTCAGGATCTAATTCATTATCTAATGGATCATCTAATATTACAGCAGGCAGTGGAACTTTTAGCTTGCCTCAAACATTAGGCGTAAACCAATGGGGATATAGAGTAGATGGATCGGGTAGTTTTGGCTCAGGACCAACAACTGTTAAAACTAATAGTAATTTTCCTATTACAGATATCTTTTCTGGAGTACCAGCTAATACCGGTACACCTTCAACAGTTGTTAATTCATCCTTACCAGCAAATCCTACCGTAAATACAAATGTTTGGTACGGCGTTTGTGCAGATACTAATTTATCGAGCGGACAATACACTGGAACAGTTGTTTATACTGCAGTCATCAATTAGCTCTAGCTTGTCTCTTGACAAATAGCTTATTAAATCATAAGCTATTTATAGTTTAATAAAACAAAACAAAATGATAAAAATGAACTCAGTAATGCAACAAAACATGGACCGCAAGAAGTTTCTTGGCTTGCTTGGTCTTGGTTTTTTGACGATTATAGGTGTTCCTAGTCTCATGGGAGCCCTTAGCATTTCTGAGAAAAAGGTAATTACGAGTGGTTATGGTTCCTCAAGATACGATACATAAATAAAACAATTAACTGTTATCTAATGATGACCTGATTTATACTTAATAATAAGTACTAATAATGAATGAAAAGCCTAAACGACTATTTGTAAAAAAACTGACACTCAGTAATGCTGCTGCACTACTGATAGCTTCAGCTTTCATGAGTCAATTACTAAGCCTCGTTAGGACAAAATTAGTTAATGCTAACTTCCCAGCTGTTGGAATACATTCAACAGATTCGTATTTTGCAGCCTTCAACATACCAGACTTCTTCTATTTTACGATTGCTGCTGGTGTATTGGGTGTAGCATTTATGCCAATCTTGGCCGAACATTTATATCGGAATGATAGAAAAGGTATTTGGGCACTATCTAATAGTTTAATGAACCTACTGGCAATCATCATGGGCCTTGTAGGCATCTTTATTTTTATTTTCGCTCGTCCACTGATTCACTATATCGTTGCCCCAAAGCTGACTCCTATTCAGCTCAATGACGCTGTGATAATAATGAGATTCTTAGCATTCAATCCATTCTTATTTACTATATCTGGTATTTTATCTAGTGTTCAGCAAACATTTGGACGGTTCTTTTTCTTTGCGATTGCACCAATCTTTTATAATCTTTGTATTATTTCTAGTATTTTTATATTTCAGCACAATATAGGTGTTGTCGGACTAGGTATTGGTGCATTATCTGGAGCTTTATTGCAACTACTTATCGTTATGATTGGAACAAGAAATCTTGAGTTTCACTGGTCCCCAAAAATCATTTGGAGAAGCCGAGATTTCAGACGAATTCTCAGTAATCTTCCTCCTAGGGCATTGGATCAAGGTATGGATCAAATGGAAAATATTGTTGAAACCAACTTCGCTACCCGAATTGGTCAAGGATATGTAAGTTATTGGAACAATGCCTATACCTTGGCCGCTGCACCAGCCCTTTTGATCGGAACGGCAATATCTACAGCTGCCTTTCCACGGCTAACGAATCGACTAGCAGAGGGTAGGCCAGATCTTTTCCGTATCGATTTCCTCAGGGTATTAAGAGTCATAGTCTGGACTATCATGCCAGTACTTGTAATATGTTATTTTTCGCGTGGCTATCTTGCAAGACTAATATTTTCCAGAAACGCACCAGAGATATCCATGCTATTTGGTTATTTAACTGTAGCAATCTTCTTCAGAACAATTTATGCGATAGTGTCACGTTGGTTTTATGCTCAAAATGATACTAAGACTCCATTGTTTGTTTCAATTTTTACAATCTCCTTCAACGTTTTTTTGGTTTACATTCTAACTAAGCCACAAAACTATGGCGCTGCTGGACTTGCCATATCTCAGTCTATTGTTTCTATGGTAGAAGTTCTCATCTTGTTCTTTATTATGTTTAAAAGAGATCATCTGCTATTCAATAAAGGTTTCTGGGGAGGTATTCTTAAAATATTCTCAGTCACTGGATTTAGTGTTATTACTGGCTTGATTCTACTTACAATAATACCTCTTGGTAGCCTAGATAAAGGTTTCTTCCTGCTGGGCACAAAACTGTTAATCATCTCAAGCATTATCTTCAGTGTGCATATTGGAATGTCCTATTTATTTGGCTTAAGTGAAGCTTCAATTGTCATCAGAAAGATAAAAAGAATATTCTTTAAACCAGTTGGAGTGGAATACTAGATTACTTCTGGGGTATAATGCCCTAACATGGATTTATCTCATATTAGAAATTTTTGTATCATTGCCCATATTGATCATGGCAAAAGTACACTCGCCGATAGGTTGCTAGAAGCTACCGGTACTATTGAACGTCGCAATATGCGTAATCAGCTACTAGACAAAATGGACCTTGAAAGAGAACGTGGGATAACTATTAAATTAGCTCCAGTTCGTATGAAATATAATAATTATGAACTCAATTTAATTGATACTCCTGGACATGTAGATTTTAGCTATGAAGTGTCAAGAAGCCTTAATGCTTGTGAGGGAGCTATATTAGTGGTTGATGCCTCACAGGGTATTCAAGCGCAAACTCTAGCCAATGTATACCTAGCGATGGCAGCTGATCTAGAAATCATACCCGTTCTTAACAAGATTGATCTTCCAGCAGCTGATGTGGATAAGGTTACTAGGGAAGTGATTGGCTTACTTGGCTGCAAAAAAGAAGATATATTGCTCGTGAGCGCTAAAACTGGTGAAGGTGTAGAAGCAGTTATAGAAAGAATTATTGAAAAAATACCAGCCCCAAAGGGTAGCCTAGAGAAACCAACAACAGCCTTAATCTTCGACAGCTACTATGACGACTACAGAGGTGTAATTCTTTATGTGAGAGTTGTTGATGGTCAAATAAAGAAAAATACAAATATTAAGATGATGTCGACCGAGTCAGTTGGCATAGCTCTTGAAGTAGGGAGTTTAATTCCTACTCTTAGTCCTCAGTCAGTCCTTGGAACTGGTGAAATTGGCTATGTGGTCACAAACCTGAAGAGTACCAGGGAGGCAAAAGTAGGCGATACTGTTACGATAGAATCGAATCCTGCCGAAGCATCATTACCAGGCTATAAAGAAGTAATGCCATTTGTCTATGCCGGTTTCTTTCCGAGCAGTAACGAAAATTACAAGCTCCTAAAAGATGCAATTGAAAAACTAAGTTTAAGTGATTCAGCGCTACAGTTTGTACCTGAAAATTCGCCAGTTCTAGGCTATGGTTTCAGAATTGGTTTCCTGGGACTATTGCATATGGATATTGTTAAGCAAAGACTAGAACGAGAATACGATTTAGATTTAATTATTACTAATCCTTCTACCGATTATCATATTATTATGACTAGTGGTGAAGAGATAATTATTAAGTCTGCTTCGGATTTACCGGATGTAAGTAGAGTTACTGAGATTAAAGAACCTTGGATTAATGGTGAAATTGTTCTGCCAAAAGATTATTTAGGTCCTGTTCTGCAATTAATTGTTAGTCGTAGAGGTCTTCAGAAAAATATTAGCTATGTTGATGCCGATCTTGCCGTTGTTGACTTTGAAGCACCACTAGCAAACTTATTAACTGATTTTTATGACCAATTAAAAAGTATCACTAGTGGCTACGGTTCATTTAACTATGACATTAAAGATTATCGGACAGAAGATTTAGTTAAAGTAGATTTCCTAATTGCAGGAGATAAGATAGATGCTCTTAGTCTTATCGTTCACCGTACTGAAAGTGTTGCTCTTGGAAGATCGGTTGTTTCTAAGCTAAAAGAGGTTATACCAAGACAGCAATTTCAAGTTAGTCTTCAAGCAGCTGTCGGTGCAAAATTCATTGCTCGTGAGGATATAAGCGCTTTCCGTAAAGATGTAACTGGTTCATTGTATGGTGGAGACGTTTCTAGAAAAAAGAAGCTTCTAACGAAACAGAAAAAAGGTAAAGAAAGAATGAAACGTTTTGGAAAAGTAGATATTCCTGCAGAAGCCTTTACTGTAATGCTAAAAAGAGAAGAATAGACTATTTGTTAGAATTTAATTCTTTCAAATCATCAATTATTTGTTTTGAATGATTGCTAGGATTAACTCCTATATATTCTTTTACTATATTGCCTTTTGGATCGATAATATAGGTATTCCTTTTAACGCCCATAAGTTCTTTACCTAGGAAAATCTTCGGTTGCCAAGCACCATAGGCTTCAATAACCTTATGCTCAGGGTCACTGAGAAGAGTAAAGTTTAGCTTATGTCTATCGGCAAAGCTCTTATGAGATTTTACAGAGTCTCTTGATACTCCAATTACGCTAGCTCCTGAAACTGTCGCAATATTATCTCGGGCATCTCTAAAGCTACAGGCTTCAACTGTACAGCCTGGTGTATTATCTCTAGGATAAAAATATAGTACAATCCATTTACCAGCGAAATCCTTCAAACTTTTATAGTTTGAGTCTTGGTCTTGAAGTGAGAAATCTGGTGCTTGTTTCATATTCTTATAGTATAGTCTTATACTTAGATTATGAACAGACTATTGCATATCACCGACTTCAAAGAAATCTTAAAAAATTATAAACCTTCAGAAGAGTCCCAGCAATTGTTAAAAAAAGTAGATTTAATTTTACTCATTGCACCTAGCTCTACTGGACGTAACACTATTATTAGCGATCTTGTGCATAATGGCTCATTCAAATTTGTAGTCTCAGATACAACTAGAAATCCCAGAACCAATAATGGCTTGCTTGAACAAAATGGAGAGCACTATTGGTTTAAGAATGAATTAGATGTGCTCGAGGGTCTTCGCAAGGGAATGTATTTAGAGGCCGAAATTATTCATTCTCAACAAGTTTCTGGGATTAGCATGATTGAACTTGAAAAAGCTCACCAAACTAACCTGACTGCAATAACAGATATTGACCTAGGAGGAATCGAAGCCATCCTTAAATATAAGCCAGATGCCAAAATAGTTTTATTACTACCTCCCACTTTCGAGGAATGGATAAAACGCATCAAAGGAAGGGGAGAAATGTCCGAATCAGAACTATCTAGAAGATTATCTACTGCACTTACCATCTTCAATGCTGGCCTCAAAAATAATAATTTCCAGATAATTGTTAATGACAATATAGATGAATCAGTTAATCATATTAAGGAAATCGCAAAAACAAGTAAAATAATCAAAAAAAAGGATAAATCTATTGAAAATATCATTAAGGAACTCATCAAAGATACAACTTCGTATCTTGAAAAAAAAGTAGTTTAGCACTCTTGACTCACGAGTGCTAAAACGTTATTATTAGTACTGTTAACTAATATATATTGAGACATGACAGATAGACAGAATAAAATATTATCAGCAATCATAGAACAGTATGCAGAAGTCGCTTTTCCTGTAGGAAGTAGTCTGCTAGCTAAACTATTTAGCGTCAGTCCTGCGACTATCCGCTCAGAAATGGCTGAACTCGAAAGAAAGGGCTATTTAACTCAGCCCCATACTAGTGCTGGCAGAATACCAACCGACAAAGGCTATAGGCATTACGTTAACAATATTTCATCTGCACCTGATAATAAAGCATTAATGAGTGGTGCCGACAGAGCTATTAACGCTAGAGTATCGAGCGGTGGTATTCCCGAAAGAGTAATAAGAAATGCAGTCGATAATTTAGTAGAACTAACTCATAACTTAGGTCTGGCTACTATCGGTAATCAACTTTATATGAGTGGTATTTCGAATCTTTTTGGTCAACCTGAGTTTATCCAGCCGTCCCAGGTACAAGAAGTAGCTAGACTGCTAGACAACTTGGAACCATGGCTAAGAGAGGCAGCACCTAACGAGCCACTTAGTGTCTATATCGGTACAGAGAACCCTATTGGTAGAAGTGCTGGCTGTTCTCTGATTATTAGTCGTTTTGATAGCCCGTACTCTGACAATAGTTATATTGGTGTTCTTGGGCCGACAAGACAGAGTTATCGGGACGTTATGGAATATGTAAGAAAAACAGGAGAAGCATTGGAAGGAGCATTATATGAATAAACAAGATCCTATTAAAAAAACTAATAAGGTTACGAAAAAAGTAACTGAAGATCCAAGAATTGCTGAATTAACGCTAGCTCTTCAAAGAGAAAGAGCTGATTCAGTAAATATTAGACGACAACAAGAAGAGCAAATGAAGAACCTAAGAGCAGTAATATCTGGCTCTATAGTGACTGAATTTTTGCCGCTAACAGATAATTTTGAAAGATCTTTGAAACATGTCCCTGATAACTTAAAAGACAACGACTATATTAAGGGCATTGAAGGAATTGTAAAGCAATTCGAAAAAGTGCTTTCAGATTTAGGCGTTGAACGCATAAAAACCGTTGGTCAGATATTTGACCCGAAGTATCATGAAGCCGTATCTATGGATGAAGGTGATGGTGGTACCAAGGAAGTAATTAGCGATGAACTTCAGGCGGGTTATATTTTAGGCGATCAAGTAATCAGACATGCAATGGTAAAAGTAAGAATGGAGAAATAATATGTCAAAAATTATAGGAATAGATTTAGGAACAACAAATTCAGCAATGGCAGTAATGCAAGCTGGTAAGAGTGAAATAATTGCTAACTCAGAAGGAGCTCGTACGACTCCTAGCGTGGTTGCAGTTAACAAGAATAAAGAAAGACTTGTTGGACAGGTCGCAAGACGACAGCAAGTTACAAATTCAGCAAATACTATTTATGAAGTCAAAAGACTTATCGGACGTAGATTTGAAGATAAAGAAGTTCAAAGAGACATCAAGCTAATGGGCTATGAGATTGTTAAAAGTGGACAAAGTGTAAAAGTTAAAATGGGTGATAAGGAATATAGCTCTGAAGAAATCAGTGCAATGATCCTATCTAAACTTAAGGCTGATGCTGAATCATTCTTAGGCGATACAATCAAAGAAGCAGTTATTACTGTTCCTGCATATTTTGATGACTCTCAAAGACAGGCCACAAAAGATGCTGGTAAAATAGCAGGCTTAGAAGTCAAAAGAATTATCAACGAACCAACTGCTGCAGCCCTAGCTTACGGACTCGATAAAGCAGATAAAAAAGATGAAAAAATTGCTGTTTATGATCTAGGTGGAGGAACTTTCGATGTTTCTATCCTAGAGCTTGGTGATGGCGTTTTCGAAGTTAAATCTACTAATGGTGACACTCACTTAGGTGGTGCAGATTTCGATAGAGTTATCTTAAATTATCTTGCAGATGAATTTAAGAAAGAGAGTGGTATTAATATCGCTGAGGATAAAGCTGCTATGCAACGTCTTCGCGAT
The DNA here is from genome assembly GCA_903925195.1 of uncultured Candidatus Saccharibacteria bacterium. The sequence goes on from CAIYEO010000056.1 coordinate 17,118, forward strand.
GAAGCTGAAAAAGCAAAAATTGAATTATCTACTACTAATGAAATAGATATTAATCTACCGTTCCTAACTGCTGATGCTGATGGTCCTAAGCATTTTGAGCATAAATTAACTCGTGCTAAATTAGAACAACTCGTATCAGATCTAATAGAAAAAACAGCTGAACCTTGTGAAAAAGCACTAAAGGATGCCGGTCTTAAGGCTAGCGATATTGATGCAATAGTCTTAGTCGGTGGAATGACTAGAATGCCTGCAGTTCAGGAAAAAGTGAACAAGATTTTCGGCAAAGAGGCTATGAAGGGCGTGAATCCTGATGAAGTCGTAGCAATTGGTGCTGCAATTCAAGCCGGTGTATTACAAGGTGACGTTAAGGATGTTCTCCTATTAGACGTCACCCCACTAAGCCTTGGTATTGAAACTATGGGTAGTGTTATGACCAAACTAATAGATAGGAATACTACTATTCCATCATCTAAGAGTGAAGTTTTCTCTACAGCAGCAGACAACCAGTCACAAGTAGAAGTTCATGTTCTTCAGGGTGAAAGAGGAATGGCTACAGATAATAAATCTCTTGGTAGATTTGTACTTGACGGTATTCCATCTGCTCCAAGAGGAGTGCCTCAAATTGAAGTAACCTTTAACATCGATGCTAATGGTATCTTGAATGTTACAGCTAAGGATAAAGGTACCGGTAAAGAACAAAGCATTACTATCCAAGGAAGTGGCAATTTAGATAAAACTGAAGTAGAAAAGATGGCAAAGGATGCTGAAGCTCATGCCGAAGAAGATAAACTGAAGAAAGAAGCAATCGAGAATAAGAATAATCTAGATAACGCTATTTACCAGGCTGATAAGATGAAATCAGACAATAAAGATAAGATATCTGATGAAGATAAAAAAGTCATCGATGAAGCTATAGAAGAAGCTAAAAAGATTGTTGCTAAGGAAGATGCTAGTAAAGAAGATCTAGAAGAAGCAGCTAAAGCCTTAAATGATAAAATCATGCCAATTGGTGCTAAGATGTATGAACAGTCTAATTCTGACTCTAAAGATGAAGATAAAAAAGACAAAGAAGATACTGTCGAAGGTGAAGTCGTTGAAGAAGAGAAAGACGACACAAAAGACAAAAAATCTAAAAAATAACTTTAACTTTCTAGGAATATAATGGCAAAACGGGATTATTACGAAGTCTTAGGTGTGGATAAGAATGCAAGTGCTGATGAAGTCAAAAAAGGCTTTCGTCGTTTAGCTATTGAGCATCATCCTGATCGTGGTGGTGATGAAGAAAAATTCAAGGAATTAAATGAAGCCTATGAAGTCTTAAAAGATGACAGTAAAAGACAAAGGTATGATCAGTTCGGTCATGCCGGAGTCGGCTCCAGTGCCTCTAGTGATGGCAATCCTTTTGCTGGATTTGGTGGTAATGGGCAAGGAGCTAATTTCGATTTTGGAGATTTGGGACTTGGCGATATTTTTGAGAGTTTCTTTGGTGGCGGTAGAAGTGGTGGCGGAGGCCAACAACGTCAAAATAGAGGTAGTGATCTAGAAACTACTATTGAGATATCATTTGAAAATGCAATTTTTGGTACTGAAACAGATCTAAATATCACTGCTGAGGATGATTGCTCACATTGTAAGGGTAGCCGTACTGAACCTGGTTATGAACTAAAGCAATGCGATACATGCCACGGTAGCGGTCAGGTCATGACTGCAACTAGAACTATATTTGGTAATATTCAACAAGCAGTAATTTGTTCAAAATGTAATGGAACTGGAAAAATACCAGAGAAAAACTGTTCAGTATGTCGAGGCAAAGGAACTGAAAGAAAATCTCAAACTATTAAGCTCAAGATACCTGCTGGAATTGATGACGGAGCAACCATTAGGCTCAGAGAACACGGCGAAGCAATTACTGGTGGTCAAAAAGGTGATTTATATGTTCATATTCGAGTAAAATCAGATAAAAGATTCACAAGAGAAGGTGATTTAATTCTTAGTAAAGAACATGTTTCTATGGTTGATGCTGCACTTGGCACCACCATTGAAGTTGAAACAGTAGATGGTCCAGTTAAAATGAAAGTTCCTAGCGGCACACAAAGTGGAACTGATCTTAGATTATCCAATCATGGAGTTCCGAGTATGAACGGACATTCTAGAGGTGCTCACATTGTTACTTTGGTTGTTGATACTCCTACGAAACTTGGACGTAAACAGAAGTCTATATTAGAAGATTTTAAAAATAGCTAGAAACTTGAATATATATTCTGGTAATATATATAGGTAATAACTATAAGCTTTTTATAAATAATATATATGAAGAACCTCAAGAACAATCAGAACGGCCTTATACCTCTATTAATAGTACTTTTAGTCATAATCGTGGGGATAATAGTTTTAGCCTATGAACGGGTTTTAAAAGCCCATCATTAGACTTGATAAAAACTATTTAACATGATATAATATGCAAATGATTACACGGCCTGACATTGCTGTAATAGGACCAAAAGAATTGGTTGCTTTTCCACGTCTAAATGTTTTTGATATTCCTGCCAAGATTGATACCGGCGCAGATAGTTCTGCAATCTGGGTTAGTAACTTGAGTGTTTCTAATGAGGGATTAAAATTCCATCTATTTGGCCCTGAAAGCCATCTTTATACTGGTAAAAATTTAACCGTCGAAACATATGAGACTACAAGAGTAAAAAACTCATCTGGATCTAAAGAAAAAAGATATAAAATTCGCTTAGTAATACTTGTTAATGGTCGTAATATAAGAGCCTGGTTTACTCTTGCCGATCGATCTAGCATGAAATATCCAGTACTTTTAGGTCGTAAACTACTCAGCAACAAATTCGTAGTGGATGTAAGCAAAACTTCACTTTCTAAGGAAAATACTAGGATGAAAAAGAAAATCCTAATAATTGCTGACGAGAATGACAATTCAAAATTACTTAAATCTACTTATCAGAACATTTTCGAAGATAAGGCTAGCGTTGAGGTTCGAACTCTACAAGATTTTGAATTTCAATTATCCTCAGAAACTTATGAAATTAATGATTCATTAGACCACATAGATATTAAAAGCTATGATCTTGTTTATATTAAAGCCAATAAGAAGCCAAAATTATTAAGTATTATTGCTCAATATCTTATTTTCTATAAAGTAACTATGATTAATAAGCCTAGTCTTAACAACTATGGTAAGGATAACCTAACTATCCTTTCGCACTTGTCACAGTTTAACGTACCAATACCTGATACTTACTTTGTAGCTAGGCAAAACTTAAAAAGCTTGATTAAAACCAATAAAGATCTTGAGCTACCATTAATACTCAAGGAAGAATCTTCTAGACGAAAGATAACCCGATTAGTTATTGAAAAAATATCTGATCTTAAAAAACTAGATGATTATCCAAACTTAACATTCTTTTGCCAACCACTAATTGATCATGAAGGTTCGTATAGAGCATATATTTTCGGAGGTAAATTAAGGTTTATAAGTTTTGTAGACAAAGAAGGTAATGAAGAATTATTTACAAAAAAGGATGAAACATTCCGCACTATAAAAGAAATTTCTAGTGTTACAGCTAGAGCCGTTAATCTAGAGCTTGGAGCTGTTGAGCTAATAAAAAGTAAGGATAAGAATAAGTTCATTGTGCTTAGTATCGACAAGGATATTAACTTTTTAAACGACAAGAACAGCAAACAAAAGCAGAAACAATTTATTAATTATATTGACAAATACTTAAATAGATAGGAGTCTTAGACTATGAAAATTATTATTTTATCCAAAGGACCAGGCAACTACTCTACTCAAAGAATTAAAGAAGAGGCCTTAAAGCGCGGACATGAAGTACGAATCGTTAATTACGCTGAGTGTTACGTGATGGTTGAACAAAACAAGCCTGTTGTAAGATATCGTGGTGAAGAAATTGTTGACGTTGACGTTATTATTCCTAGGATTGCTGCTAGTTTGACTAAATACGGAAGCGCTGTAGCCCGTCAATTTGAAATGCAAGGAGTATTTACCACTGCTAGCTCAATAGCCATCAGCAGGAGCCGAGATAAGCTCAGAGCCACACAAATCATGGCCAGAGCAGGTGTTGGTATCCCAAAAACAGCTTTTGCTCGTGAAACTGCTGAAATAAATGACATTATCGAACAAGTTGGCGGAGCGCCACTCATCATTAAAGTTGCTCGTGGAACACACGGTAATGGTGTAGTGTTAGCTGAAACCAGAAAAGCCGCTCAGGCTGTAATGCAGGCATTTTATGTCGAAGGCGTAAGCTTCTTAGTTCAAGAATTTATTGAAGAAAGTGCCGGAACAGATATTCGAGCATTCGTTGTGGGTGGAAAAGTAGTTGCAAGCATGAAGCGACAAAGCTTAGATGATGATTTTAGATCTAACCTTCACCAAGGTGGAGAAGGTACACCAGTTAAGTTAACTGATAAGGAACGTAAAACAGCACAAAAAGCTGCTAAAGCTATGGGTCTTCCAATCTGTGGTGTTGATATGATGCGATCTAATAATGGTCCATTAGTTCTTGAAGTTAATGCAAGTCCTGGCTTTGGAATTGAAAAAGTAACTAATCATAATGTTGCTGAAAAAATAATTGAATACATAGAACAAAATGCAAAAGGTCGAAGACGCAAAGACCGCGTTGGCGCTTAAGTCGCTACTGTCTATATTGTTAGTCGTTTTTATTATTTTTGTTGCATTTTTTAGGCAACAACTGATTCTGAAGATTAACCACTCAGAATATTATTTAGATCAAGCCAAACAATTGTCTGTTCAAGAAAAAGGATTGGGAGGTAAGTCATCTTTAGCTAGCAATAGGGGAATGCTCTATACCTTTAACCAACCTGGCAAACAATGCTTCTGGATGAAGGATATGAAATTCAGCCTAGATATAATCTGGCTAACAAGCAATAAGCAAGTAGATTATATTAGCCAGAATGTAAGCCCACAGACTTATCCAAATATTTATTGTACTAATATTGCATCAAAATATGTCATCGAGATGAATGCTGGAACTGTCGAAAAAGAATCAATACATTCAGGTCAGTATCTTCATTTCTAAAACGCTCATGTTATTATATATAAATGTCAGCGCTAGTCCTTTTTATTCTTGCCATAGCTATACCAGTAGTTCTACTGTTTATATTAAAAGTAGATGCCTCAATGATTTATTTAAGTCTTTGTTTGGGTTATGTGCTTGTACAGTTCATGTCTAATGATGCAGTCTCTCTAGTCTCGGGGATTTATCCTGCAGCCAGTAATCTAAGTGGGACCACGATTAAATTGATCCTACTGTTTATACCAGCAATCTTAACCATGATAGCTATGTTTCACAGTGTGGCCGGGCCTAAACTAATACTGAATGTAATACCATCAATAGCCTGCGGAGTACTACTTATAGTTTTGGTTGTACCTCAACTGCCATCAAGTATCAGTTCTACTATGGTTAATTCGAGCTATTGGTCTCAGTACCGACAGCTTCAAACTCTATTAATTGGCGGTGGATCACTTATATGTCTCGGATTTTTATGGACCAATCGAAAGCCCAAACATAGAAGGTCACATAAAAACGGTCACTAATATCCACAAAAAACATTGACATTTATCTGTTAATAACGATAATATGAGTAGTTCAAAGAATAAATTAATAGATTCTGGACAGTTAAAAACATAAGGGCCCATAGCTCAGCTGGTTAGAGCACCTGCCTTTTAAGCAGGGTGTCCTGGGTTCAAGTCCCAGTGGGCCCTCCAAGCATAAACATACTAAACCTCCCTTCGGGGTTTTTTTGCTATAGTGTAATTATGAAAAAGAAACCTGTCGTGATTCTTCTGATTGTCGCTCTATTAATATTAAGCTTGTCGATTGTTTATTTAACCCAAAGACACGCTCCTAAGTTAAGACAATGTCCGAACGAGTGGATTAAAGACCTTATGCCAGGACCTGAAAAAGATGATTCCAAAAGGCAATATTTTATCTTTAATGGTGAAAGGAAAGAAATAAAGAATTATGATTTAGATTGGATAAGGAGCAACTGTTCAGTACAAGTCCATTACGTAACATAGTTGCGATAGCGTCTACGATGGCCCTCCAAAACTGATCCTATATAGAGCCCAGCATTAAATCTGATATGTTTTTGAAGTCATCATCCAAAGTCAGTAGTTCATTATCTAGTTCTAGTGCTATTGCAGCAATCCACATATCGTTTGATCCGATTGGTTTGCCTTTTTTGCGAAGTGAAAGATAGATATGAGAGTAAATCACAGTCGTCTTGTCTGATATAGTCCGAACAGAGACATTTGGACTATCCAGAAATCTTTGAAGCAACTCTTCATTTTCTTTTTGCTTACTGCCTGCATTAAAACCTGCGCGTAATTCACCTATAACTATAATTGGCACAATAATATCATTTTTCGGACTAAACCATGCCCTTAGCCTTTTATCGCCTCTATTGAAGGCGGAGTATGCACTAGTATCTAGAGTGAATGACATAGGTTATTTCCATA
>CAIYEO010000057.1 GCA_903925195.1 uncultured Candidatus Saccharibacteria bacterium
CGGTTTTTGCCAATTCCATGCATATCTTGACCAATCAACTTTACCTTCAGGCCAATCAATAGTTTCATTAGTTTCTTTATTCTGCAGTTTAGTTACATCTGGTAAATCATCTGTATTGTAGGCAGTATACCCTAGTTTCTGGAGTTGCTTGATGACGGTAGTTTTTCCTGATCCTTGTCTTCCGGTTATAAGATATTTTCCCATTAATATATTCTAACAAATAATAAAGGGAAATTCTTCTTATGCTTGGCTGATAATGAGAGATTTGAATGCCTATGAACTTAAGAAATATGGGTCTTTAACCAATTAGATATTGAATGAATATCTAGATGATCAGTAGCTATATTTACTGCATAATCTTCAATTTCACCTGGTTTGAAAATAAATCTAACATTATTAAGATTTAATAATGTTAATCCAGCAATCATTGCAGTACGTTTGTTGCCGTCAACAAAAGGGTGATCTGCAATTATACTCCTAATAAATGCAGCGCTTTTGTCTAATATTGTTGGATAAAGTTCCTGACCAAAGACATTTTGACTCTGTGTTGCTATGCTGGCTTCCAGTCTTCCTAGGTCACGTAAACCAATACTTCCGCCGGTCTCCTTAATAACTAGCGTGTGTAATTCCAATATTTGTTCTAACGTTAGCTCAATCATCTATCTTTTAAATTAACAAAATCAGATTTGTACTTATCAAGAATCTCTTTAGCAGCATCAATCACATCTTGATCTTTAGGGTTAATAGAATTTAAAGGCTTGATGATTACTTCAACTTCGTCGCCGAAATGTATGTTCTGCCTTTTAAGTTCTTTTGCGGGAATAGTCACACCACCACTAGTTCCTATCTTAATAATTTTTTGAGTACTTTGAATCATTCTTTTATTATAATGGCATTCCAATAAAGCTGTCAATACTAGGACCAAATTTAGATACTATGAGATAAGTTTATAATATTGAGTGGCATTACTGGCTGGGGGAACGGGATTCGAACGACAAGTGTAATAACCTCCTTATTTGAAGGTTCGTTGTATGTTAGCTTACATCAGAAATAGTTACAAGATTTCTCTAAATTTAGCATTCCAACACAAGCCTACGGGAGATGAATCGTCTATAGACCTTATTGTTAATTCGCCGTAAATCGCTTATGCCCAGTTGGTTCATCGCTCATGAAAGTTGCGATTGCTGCCTGTGCAAGTCTATAATCTGCAAAGTGAGGCGCTAGGCTGAATGGTCGTCTAAATTTTTCTTGAGTTGTTGGTGGGGCGCCAACTGCAAAACCCTTAATTTCTTCCCAATCTATATCACTAAAGAAACGCTTTACGGCCTCTTGGGCATCTTGATAGTTTCGGACATCCATCAAGCTAAGTTTCGTTGTATTGATCATGTCTTTTTCGCCCCAAGTGCCTTGCGCTATGCTTATGCAAATTTCGTTAACTTGTTGACGAATTGCTGAACGGCATAAATAAAGCATCGCATAAAAATCGCCTTTTATGTATGTGTGCCTTATATCTTTTGCAATCTCATTCATTGTTTCGGTAGAAGGAAGTTGTATTTCTTTGTACAGAAAAGTCTCAAGTTCACCTAAAGAAGCAGCTGCCCTGAAGTGGCGCAATCGTGCTTTTATGTGATCTGCCATATCAGTACGGCCCATGTGCATAAAAAAAGCATCTTGCACAATCTCAATATCCTCAGCGGCCACTTTCCGGTTCATGATGCTGTCGGTAGTTTGGTTTTGAGTACCATGCATACCCACACATCCACCTACATCAACAAGCATCAGAGAAGCCTTTACCCAGTCTTTTCTGTCTATACCGCGAACACTGAGCGCGTGGCGTACTTGCGGGGTTTGGTCACCGTCAAATATTTGATAAAGTAATTGCTCATCGTATGTGAGCGCGCCAAATTCCGCTTCAACAATTTCTATAGGATAAGGTCGATAACGGGCGCCAACAATTAACTTGTCGTCGTGTTGCCACATATTCTGCATTGAGTCAGTGAAGCGATAGATATCAGCATCTGTCAAAAAGATGCGATCAATTTCACGTTGAGCGGCTTCATTAATAATGTCATCCATGGCACGAGCCTGGCTTAATTTTTCGCTATGTATAATTTCGACTTCAGCGTTAAGCTGGCTATTATCTGCTCGTAAACCTGAACTGACACCCCTTGCCGTATCTGAACCATTAATTTGAACAATCACGGAGGCGTCAATTGCTAGCTTTGACAGACACTGGTCAATATTACGAAGAGTGACATCAAGACATTCTTGACCCTCCTTTTCGTAAAATGGTACACCAACAAGCGTACGTTCGCTCATTATTGGTGGCCACCTTTAAGTTGCGAAAGAGCCCTACTGAACACAAGGCTTGGGTCTATAGACTGTGGCATTTGTGGATGGTGTTCAATAGAAAAGTTCACACCATCGTTGTCATATGGGGTGTCAATAAGATACATAAAGTGGTCAATATCAGTTTGACGTACCTGTCGTTTCTGACTCAGAGCTACCCCCGAAATACGTAGTGCCCATGTTGCAATTGCAAACTCAATTGACTTTACTTGAAACGAGTAGAATTCATCGGACGTTCTAGCCATATCGATACTTCGAAATACCGTTGGCACGATAACCGATCGGTCAGTTTCTTGGCTGTGCAAAATAAAGTCGGTACGATCGCTGTACTCAATAGCATCTGTATATTGAACAAACTGCAGTTCAAGTTCGCTAGTCCTGTCACCGTCGACATAGCTATATTCGAGGCGGCTATCGGTATGAAGTATTTTCGTAAAATTCTTGAGCGAACTAAGCAACAGTGCAACCCGCCCAATTGATTCTTGTTTACTATCGGTAAAGACGTTAGCATCGATATCGTTGTGTTTCACTTCGGCACCGGTGAGTAAGTCAATAGAGTAGCTACCGGTAAGTATAAAATTATCACCTTCGAAGGAATTGATCCGATCGGCTACATCAGCGGCTAGATGTAAATCAGCTTTTCTATATGAAGGACTTGCAGACATATAATAATTTTTAACCTAAAAGGCCTTTATTTAAAATGACTAACGACATTGGGAGAAGTACGAGATGAAGCGCTTCGGACACCGTAAATAGATGAAGATCTTCGACGCGCGTTTCGTCACTATCCGAAAAATGTTCAATACCAGGGTGTAATGCTGTAAAGAAATGAACATGTGCGATAATTCTCTCGTTTTCAAAGTTAAATGATTCGATGAATTGCAAGTAGTCTGATTTTTCGCTCAGGCTATAGCCAACTTCTTCCATCACCTCACGCTTGATTGCTTCGAGTGCAGTTTCACCCGCTTCGATACCACCACCAATAAATTCCCACATTTCAGACGCAGCATCGGCTCGACGGTTAAGTAAAATTTTTTCGTTGGCATCAACGAACGCAATCAAAGCAACATTCATAGTTTTTTTTGCATTTTTCATTCATGTATTATACAATACTAATTATCAAGTAGCAAATAACGAGGTTATGTGGCAGAAGTTATCGTAGTCCACGGATATGCAGGTTCCGGGAAATCAACCCAGTGTTCTCGCTTAGAGCAGGACGGGTACTTAGATTCCCCAGTACAGCATATCTCTGCAGGCAATAGACTGCGAAGTATCCGAACTGGCCTTGCAATCTCTACTTACGAACGTATGATTAATAGTCCTGACGCGCCGTCACCATTGCCGGACGAAGTAGTAAGCGGCGCAATCCTTGAGTCGGTGATAGAACCAGAAAACAACAACGCACTAGTCTTAATTGACGGTTACCCACGCCATCCAACAGCGGTCGAGGCTTTTCGAGATGAGCTAGCTAATCGCTCACACCGATTACTTGGTACTATCGCATTGCAAGTATCACTAGAAACCAGCGTACAGCGAATACTTCAGCGTGGTGAGCGAGCCGGCGAGAAGATTAAAGCCGATACATTGGAAGAATTTGCTATTAAGCGCTACGAGCTGGACCGAAATACAACTAATATTGCAATCGAAACGCTTGCTGAGTTTGCACCTGTGGAGATTGTCGATTCGAGTGGTAAACGAGATGTCGTATACGAAAACTTCAAAAAGTCTATTGCAAATCTTTTGGCTTTTTATTCTTAGGAGAGGCAGTAGTTAAAACTATCAATGATTTATAAAAATATCAGGAGGTGTTAAGATATGAGTATGGCTGAATATGTAAATAAAGAAGAACTTAAAGAAGTTCTCGAGAGTTCCCTTTCCAAGCAGACGGATGAACTAGTGAATTTAATTCATGTATTCATGGATCAGGTTGATACTAGATTTAAGGCCGTAGAATCCGAAATTATAGAGTTGAACAATCACACAATAAAC
>CAIYEO010000058.1 GCA_903925195.1 uncultured Candidatus Saccharibacteria bacterium
CATCTTCAGGTGTCTTGGCCATTAAATCTTCGTATTTCTTTATAAATTCTTGCTGTTTCTCTGGATCAGCTTTTGCTGGAATTCCTTTGGGTTGCTTGTAAGAAAAATTGTTGCGATGCAGCCACTTTGTCAGACCTGGTACAGAAAATGATATTTGATAAGTCGTTTTGATATAAGCTGCAAGGTCCTTGACCTTAACATACGTATAGCTTTCTATGTGATTTATTAATTCGAGCGTATGCGCTGCGTTCAACTGACTTGAAGATCCACCGTTATTCGTTGATAGCTTCTTTAACTCTGTAAATTCTTTTAAATGATCACTGATTGTATCAACATGCAATAACAACGCCTCGGCAATTTTCTCATTACTCCAACCTTGATTACTTAAAATCACTGCTTTTATTCTATCGCAAATTCTTCGGTCATGCTCCTTCTTGTGCTGAGCTCTTAAAGATAAAATTTCTTCGTTCGTTAAATTAATCATTAGGCAGTTACTGAAATTATTCACTCTACAACTCTCAGTACCATGGTTTCTAATGCTTTACAAGCTATTTTTGAGATTCTTCAATGATTAGCAGTATATATGTCTCATAATATTAAAATTTATCAATTTAAAGTACGTCTTAAGGAAATAAGTCCAATGATCTGGCGTAGCTTCCTAATTCAAAGCGATAGCACCCTGAAGGATTTGCATTACGTTATCCAGATGCTGATGGGTTGGACAGATTATCATTTGAATGAGTTTATTATCAAGGGAAAGAGATATACTATTCCTAATATGATAGGAAATCCTTCACCTGGTGGAAAATATGGATCAGATATTACATTAGAAGAATTTAAATTTAGAAAAAATGAAAAATTACTATACACATATGATTTTACAGCAGGCTGGGAGTTTGAGGTCCGGCTGGAAATGATTAATCCTCCTCAGAAGAAGAAATTCTATCCTATTTGTATTTCTGGTAGTGGAGCTTCTCCTGATGAAGAGTGTGGAGGACCACATAGATTCAACGCGCTTAAAGATTATTGGTTAGAAAAGGCTGACGATATTCTGATGGAATTTCTAATAGCTTTGACTGATGAAGGAAATGCTGAGAAAATGATAAGTGAAGCTTTTGATATGTCTGAGTTACGGGAAGCTTCTTATTGGTTAAAGATTAATAAATATGAGTTCAAGGAAATAAATAAGTTTTTAAAGCTTTATGCCAAAAACGACGAACGTTGGCAAGAAGCATTTGATGAGGTGATTTATTTCTAAATTTTAAGATCAAAAACGACATTTATGGTGCTTCTTCCATTCAACTCAAATGCAATTGATGGGTTGAATTAAGAAGCCCCCCGAAAGTGTTAGATCTAATCTAAAGCTGGCAGTTTTGGTGGTTCTTCCATTCTACTCCTAGTACCTGCAAAATCTATACTTATAAACCACCAAAATAAAAAGACACTTTCTAGTCATTCTCACGAAAAGAATTTGTTGGATTGTTTAATTAGCTCGTAGCCATTGATAATCATATGGTTAAGGTAGGTAAGTTATATTTTAGCCGTATCAGAATAATAATAAGATGGAGCTCTGCAATGCAAGATAAATAAGGGATTAAGAGTGGTTTTCGCTTTTCGTGAGTTCGTTAAAGTTATGCCTTGTTTGATCATATCCAGAAATTCTACCAATGGTTATAAACACCGCATCTTTAATTAACTTCTCAGTATAGTGGCCATCAGTAGTATAAATAACTCCTTTACCTGTAAAACATAATTCCTCTAAAAATACCTTAGGATCGAAATTAGGATCCATATCTGCGTCTAATTTTATATAATAATGTAAGGTATAGCCATTTTCTGGGGTGGACGCGATCATCGCATTACTTGGCATTGGATCTAAGTTATATGGCGCTCTTGATCCAAATTGATTGAAATTCATCATTAAATTGATGTCTAAACCGCTAGATTTAAAGAATTCTTGTGGGTTGATGGTGCTAACTATTATATTACCATGACCATAATCTGTAATAAGCTGAATTTTTAAATTAGCTCTCTCGATATGTGGCACAAGAGCGCCATTTATCATAGAGATTTGGCACATTAAAGATCCAGTTGCGACATATATATGTTTTTAGTATATTCTATTGGAGATAAAAATCCAAGTACTTTTCTAGGTCTCCTATTCAGTTTGTCTTGAATAGTTTTAACTTGAACTGGATCAATATCATTAAAATCTGTTCCTTTAGGGATATATTGCCTTACTAAGCCATTTAAATTTTCTATGCTACCTCTTTCGTAACTAGCGTATGGATGGGCAAAATAATAATTAATATTTAGCTTGCTTGATATATTTTTATGGTCGGTAAATTCGG
>CAIYEO010000059.1 GCA_903925195.1 uncultured Candidatus Saccharibacteria bacterium
AAATACCCTTCTTCTTTAAATTACTATATTTTCTTCTTCTAAAATGCCATTCTTATCAACAAGTACCTGCTTCTTAGCTAGAATAATATTAGATATGAACCTGTCTTTAACCTGCTGACGATAGACATATTCATCAAGATTCATAACGACATACCTTATTTCCTTATTTTCCTGGGATTCAAGCTCAATAATAAATTTTTCCAACTTGTTCCTATTAACATCTCCCACTATTAACAAGTCGATTCCAGATATTTCATCGTTTGTAAATTGACCGGTGTAGAAAGCCAATTCTACGTTACCTATGCCCCTGAAAATGCCAGAGTCTACAACTTGTCCATGCTCCTTCTCGGAGTTTTCCTTAACCTTGGACTTATTTGAGAATATTTCAGATAATGCTGCATTATATTCAAATTTTTGATTAACCTCATAATAAAGCTTATTATTATCATTTCTAGATACAATGATACCTATGCTCAAGAGATTGGCGAGTTCTCGCCTAACAGAGTTTATTTGTTCGTCGATTTTTCTAGTTATTTCTCTTACGTAAAATGATCTATTGGGATTTGAATAAAACAACTGCAGTAGCTTCACTCTTGTCTTGGACCCGAACAATTGATCAATCATATTAATATTGTATCAAAGAATATAGAAGTAAAATACTCTATTTGTTCAGAAACGTTGTTATTAAATCAACTGCTTCGCTCTGTTTATTAATCCAATGGATATTTTTATTGCGCTTAAACCAAGTTCGTTGCCGTTTTGCATAATTTAATGTGTCTTTTATTAGAATCTTCCTAAGCTCTGTACGATTAATTTTACCTTCGAAATAATCACGGAACTCTCTATACCCAATTGATTTCATCGGTTCAATATCCCAACCATAAATCTCGCTTAGACCCCTGACCTCATCCTCGAGTCCATTATCTAGCATCTTACTGATTCTATTTTCGACTCTAGTCTGTAATTCATTTTTATCAACACTTAAGCCTATAACTAAACAATTGTCTATTATTTTATTATTAACAGCATTGCCGTTGTTGTAAACCACACTCATGAGGTGTCTAGAATTATTTTCATTCTTAGGTAGGGTGAGCCCTTTCTTAATTACCATCTCCTTAAGTTGCCTGACATTAAGTTTTTTAAGATCCTCTCTTAACTGATTATCTTGTTTCCTGGAAAAATCATAGTCGTAAATCACAGAATCTATATATAAACCGCTGCCACCCACCATGACTGGTAATTTATCTTTAGCGTTAATCTTATCAATTTCTTTTTTGCACATAGTTTTAAAATCAGCAGCCGAAATAGGGCTATTAGGATCAATACAGTTTAAAAGATGATGCTCTACTTGATTTAGCTCGCCTTCTGAAGGGGCTGCTGTCCCAATCTTCATTCCCTTATAGATGGTTCTTGAGTCGCAGGAGATTATTTCTCCTTTGAATATTTTAGCTAGATTGAGACTCATTTCAGTTTTGCCACTGGCCGTCTCCCCTACTAATACTATTAAGGGCTTTAAAATTTTCGACATTACAGGGTTGTTTTGCTAGATCGGGCAACTGACTCTTCGGAAACCTTTTTGAGAAAATCATCTATAGCTAGAGTTGCCTCATCGCCCACCTTTAAATCATCCCTAATTCTTGGAGTAACTTCACTTGAACTTATCTCCTTTTCACCAATTACGATTGTATATGGAATTTTCATCATCTCAGAAGATCTAATCTTTTTTCCTACAGATTCATTAGAGTTATCGACTTCAATCCTAAGGTTCTGGCCTAGGGCTTTTTCTCTAAGTTCATCTGCAAAACCTATAGTTGAATCTTCTTGGTTAACAGTTATAACTCTAACCTGCTCAGGAGCAAGCCAAACTGGAAACCTACCCTTAGAGTTTTCTATATAAGCCGACATAAATCTTTCCAATGATCCCATAAGAGCAAAATGGATCATTACAGGTGTTTTTTCCTGACCATCCTCATCTGTGTATTTAAGGCCAAATCTTTCAGGCTGAACAAAATCAAGCTGTGGAGTGGCTAACTGCCACTCTCTTCCAAGAGCATCTGTGCCCATGAAGTCTATCTTGGGCCCATAGAAAGCAGCTTCACCTTCTCCCACATAATATTCAAGCCCCGATTTTTCAACAATATTTTTAAGTATAGTCTGGGCATTGTCCCATAATTCCTTGCTTCCTAAATATTTATCTGAATCATCTCTAAAGGATAGCCTAGCTTTAAGATTCATGCCCAATGTATCATAAAACTCTTTTACTTTTTCAACTAAATTAGAAATACATGCTTCAATTTGATCAGGAGTGCAAAATGTATGGCTATCATCCTGGGTAAGAGACCTAACTCTTGCAAGCCCTAATAGCTCACCTGCTTTTTCATCTCTGTAGTCCGTGGTTGTTTCCATGTACTTAAGCGGAAGATCTCGGTAGCTTCTAGGTCTAGAAGCATATATTTGCTGGTGATGAGGACAATTCATTGGCTTAAGGACCAGTTTATCCTTGGTTTCCTTACTATTTACAGTTAACCATTGATCACCAAACTTAGCCCAGTGCCCAGAAACTTCATAAAGTTCCTGCTTGGCGATATGAGGAGTCCACACATTTTGATAACCAATTTTTTTTCTTATTTCCTGAGAATATTTATTAAGTTCATCTCTTAGAACCGTTCCTCTGGGAGTAAACAATGGCAGTCCGGCTCCGACTAATGGAGATATAATGAATAAATCAAGTTCCTGACCAAGCTTGCGATGATCGTTCTTCTTGGCAGACTCTAATGCCTGCAGATAGTCATTTAGCTGTTCTTTTGTTTCAAAAGCAGCTCCATAAATTCTCTGCATCTGAGGATTGGTATCTTTGCCTCTCCAATATGCACCCGAAATCCTCAAAAGCTTAAAAGCGCCAACCTTGCCTGTTTTTTCTACGTGAGGACCACGACAAAGGTCAACAAAATCACCATTCCTATAAAAGGACACTTTTTCAACCTTACTATCATCACCAGACTCAATTCCAAGCTCATCGCTATCGATATCCTTAGCCTCCGTCGTGCCAGATCTCTTTAAGTCATTGAGAAGTTCGAGCTTGTAAGGCTGATTACTCTCATTAGCCCATTCAATTGCAGAATCAATATCGAGATCATATTGCTCAAAAGCTTCATTGTTATTGATTATCTTTCTCATTTCTTTTTCGATAGTCGCAAAATCATCAGTTGATAGCTTATCTGCCCCTAGATCGATATCGTAGTAAAAACCATTGTCTATTACTGGACCAACGCCGAATTTAGCATCTGGCCAACTTCTTTTTATGGCTGTGGCCATAATATGGGCTAATGAATGTCTCTGAGCTTTAATATTTTCGCTTGTCATATTCTCTCATAATAACAGATAAGAAGCGCAAATAAAAAAATCGGCTTAAATGTCATCGCAAGTACATTCAAGCCGATAAATTATGTGTTAAAAACACTACCTAAAACTTCACTCTAATTAATATATCAGTATTAGTAGTATAAGGCTAGTAAAATGTTATTGTTATTAATACATGATTAGCTGGGGATAACTTATTCAGATTATTCTTTTTGTGATATAAAAAAATCCCAGCGTAATTGGGACTTAAAATATGTGGTGGACCCTAGAGGACTTGAACCTCTGACCTCTTCCACGTCAAGGAAGCGCTCTAGCCAACTGAGCTAAGGGTCCACTAAATATCAAAATATACTCTATTATGAAGACTTTTTCAACCTTAAATAGCCATAGAGACTATGGGCAATACATTGACTTTATTTGATATTTGTGTTAGCATTACCAAGTTAAACAGGGATAAAATGTGAGTGTCAAAAAGAATTTTTTGGACGGCTATAAGCTGTTCTATGAAGAGTTATTTACTTCAAAATCGTTAGATCGAATCAAAAGATCTAGATCTTCTAAATAAATATCATTTTAACGTGACAACAATCCCCCTTTAGGTACCCTAGAGGCTATTCTTATACACAAATTAATAATGCTTTTCCACTATGATTTTTGCCAGGGTTATGTCAATATATTGACATGGTATGTATTTATTGTAATGGATTAACCTCCGTATCTAACTCGAGATCCTCAAAGAACGATGTTTCTATTTGGAGAAGAAGACAATGCAAAGACTGTAGTGCGGTATTCACTACCAATGAAGTTCCAGACCTAGATAGAGCCATAGTTGTTGAAGCCACTGACGGCTCATATGAGCCTTTTTCGTTCGATAAACTTTACCAAAGCATACTTGAGTCATGTAAGCACCGAAAAAGCCCTCTCGTGGACGCCAGATCTCTAACAAAAACTATACTGCGTCTATCTTTTTCTAAGCCCAACAATGGATCAATTCCAAAGAGTACTGTTTTTTCTAATTGCATCAAAGTTTTAAATAACTTTGACAAAGTTGCAGCAACCTATTATCGTGCATATTACTCTGATAAAAATGAGAACAATTAACTGGTTCTGGTTGTTCCCTTGTTATTCTTAACCACTACCGACTTATCTGTAACATCAAACTTATCATAATAGAGACCAAACATTAGTCGTGTCTGAGAATAGAATGCAGATAATGAACTATACACAATTGTAGTAACTGGAAGATAAACCCATTGAAGTATCATAAAGATATTTCGATGTGCTTTATAGTGGGCTGGTTTTGGCGGTAGAGTTTTAAAACTAATAAATAGAGTTGCTATGATGCCCGCCAGCGCAACAGTCTGAATCCTGCTTACAAGTATAGGCAGTTCGTTAGCTGCATAATTTTGAGGATTAACCAGAACCGGCACAAAGGCCGAGAATGCCAGTAGTATAGGTGCTACTGCCCATGTAACATGTCCTTCTAACAGCCTTAGAAATTTAAATATCATATCTATTTTGGGTAATTTATTTTTAGTCAAAAATCCTTTTTGAGCAAAGTATGCAACGTCTGAAGCGCCGTAAGTCCACCTTCTTAATTGAATAAATTGTGCCTTCAAAGTCTTAGCATATGTGCTAGAAAAAACTGCATCTTGATATATAGGAGTATATATAGGATAAACTTTGTGTTTTCCGTCGTATCTAAAATACGTTCTCCAGAACTGATGACCGTCCTCAACTATAGTTCTAGTACTCCAATAGTCAGTATCAATAAGAGATTTCATGCTTTGAGCATGCGAAGAAAAGTTACGTAGCATATGAGGCCTAAGAGAAAGAACCACATTCCAGAATGAGTTGCCAGTAGCTATAACCCTCATCGGAGCAGGAACATCCCAAATATTATTGGTATACATAGGAATAGGCTGGAAAGAAATATTAAGTGGGTCTATGCAAGAAACATAGGTATAAGCTAAAGCTGCAAAGTAGTTTTTATCAGGCCGATTGTCTGAATCAAGGGTAGTTACAACCACTTTTATAGGGTCAATCTTTTTACTTTCCAGAAATTTCCTCAATTCTTTAGCAGCAAATGTTATGTTACCGCCCTTTCCAATAATCTCATTCGGAATATCCGAGGGGTGCTTAACAGCCATCGCATGGAAGAATTTACCTTTATATTTTTCTATAATATCCTTCGTTACTTCTTCGGTTCTCTTGCCTCCTCTTTCTTCGTAAGCAATAACTAAAATTACCTTTTTAGGATCATAGACTGAGTCTAATATAGATTTGATTGTAGGCTCAACCACATCTTTGCTTTCGTTATAAACTGCCACCAAGGCTACCTGGTATAAGTCATCCGGCCTATTAGCATCTGGATATTCAGCCAGTCGCTTGATGTTAGAAAAATGCCAGTCTGGCCTGACTGCACCATCGGCAACTATTCCAGACTGTAATTCATCAAGCATTGAGCTCCAATCTAATTGTTTATGTAGCTTCATTATCTTATATCCCTGAAATGCCCTGATATCTATTCCAATCGACCTAACAAACCATAAAAGTAAGTATCCCAATATGAATACTACTGCGATATTGACATCAATGAAGCTAAGTATAAAAGGCAAAAATAAGAAAAACCAGCTCAGCATCCCTGGAAGCACTTCGAAAAACCTATAGGCCTTAGTCTTATCTTTTTGTAGGGGTATTTCAATATCTGTCATTTTAGTGCATTGCTAATAAAGAATTACTAACTATTATTGTACATATTAAAAGCAGTATGCCGAGGCTTAGTATCGCCAGAGAAACACTCCTTTGGTTTTTGAATGATTTCACGCTCAATATGAACCCCACGACGACAATTAACAAGGAGAAAGCCATGAACCCAATAATATTAGCTACCCCTCCTTGAGTATATTGATCGATTCCCAGATTTGCTCTTCTTTGATTTATATATATACCTGCTCTGCCATTATTCAGCCTGAGCAAGATCAAACCCACCGATAAAAGTGCCAGCATTAAATTCGAAGTAAGGAGTAAAAGTATTGTTTTGTCGTGTAAATATTTTATGGGTGTTGCCATTACTCATATATTGTAGCTGTTATGCAAAATCAAGTCGAGTAGATATTTATGATTGATTTTTAAAACATTAGTATTATAGTTAGATTTAATTACTCTAAAGAGATAATCATGAAAATTAAAGCTAGTTCATATTCACCAGAAAGAACGATGCCTAATCAAGAATCAGGTCTAGAGAAAAGTCTGCCTTGGCACCATGATCAAATATTGGAAGAAATAGAGCATAAAAACTCGGTGCTGGAGGATAATGCTTCATTGCATTTCTTTAGAGCTAAATTTGATGACGGAATCAAGCTGGGAATTAACTATTGCCGGCCCAACAGTCCAATAACCGAAACTTCAGTAGTCATAACTCCCGCACTATCAACAGGACTACATGGAAGGAATGCAAACATGCAAAGAAAACTAGCTGAATTAGGGCTTCCCAGTATTCTTATTGGCACACCTGGGGGCGAAAGAGATTCATTCAAGGATGAAATAGCTAATTTTATTAACGACCCAAGAGGCACTATTTCAGAATTAGGTGCCATATGTTTATCCAAAAATGCTCATTATGTTCAAGAAATTATAAAACGTAATGATCTGCTGGATTTGGACAACAAAAGTATGATTGGATACGGCGAATCTAGAGGTGCAATGACCTTACTTGGAAATATTGCATCTCAAGATGAATATGATATTAAAATTCCCTATGCCCTTGCTGTAGCTCCCTGCTATCCGAGGCCATTTCAAATAAGTAAATCGCTAGAATTCTCAGGTCAAGTGCTAAATGAAATTATCGGATTAAGACAATTGATTGGAAGTCTGGGGATTAATCATGTTAATACTTTAAATCTATCGCCAAAATCAGTTATATATGAAATAGCTCATATTCCGACTTTATTTAACGGAGATACCGGCAAATTCATCCCAGAAGTGCCAAAAGATCAAAGCCTAGATATTATTTCTTTTAAAAATGACATATCTGGACAGCCAGAATATTGGCGTAACATATTTCCCAAAGATGAATATCCAAATATTGAGGTTGAGATAATGCCGGGCAGTCACCTTTCGATTGCAAAAGCTAAAACATTTAAATTAGTTATTGATAGATTTTCATTTATTAGAGAATGCATAC
>CAIYEO010000060.1 GCA_903925195.1 uncultured Candidatus Saccharibacteria bacterium
ATGGCAGAAGCAACCGGTCTCAGAGTATATAAGGCACTTGGGTGTAGCGGTATAGCGAGAGTAGATATGCTTATAGATACAAAAACTAATAAAGTATATTTTAATGAAGCTAATCCACTGCCTGGCGGACTTTACTCGCATAACTGGAACAAGGCAGGCATGAACAATGTTGACTTAGTTTCAAGACTAGTAGAGCTAGCAATTGAGCGAAAAGCTGAAAGAGATTCAGTAGAGACAGTTTTTAAGACAAGTTACTTATCTCAGTTTAAATAATCTAAGAATTCAAACATTAGTGGATAAATCTTTAGTTTACAGTAGGTAGGTTATTGTAAACTAGAATATTTTTAAGAAATCACCAGGGTTTAATATCTTTATATCTTCATATTTTTTTAGAACTAGCAGATCCTTATCCCCAGATATAATATATTGAGCTTTACCTATATATGCAGTTTCAATAATTCTATTATCGTCTACGTCACGGCTCGCATCTATTGTCATGCTTCCAAGTTGTACAAAAACAGTATCTTTTCTGAGTGAAGCTTCGAGCAGATTAAGACTATTTACAAATAGTGGGAATTTGTTAATTATGATTCTTCGGAGTTCAGTTATTATCTCTTCGCTCATAACAACTTCCACTTTATTGTCTATGAACAGCTTTAGTATTTTTTCTGGATTACCGCCGAAAATTAAAGCAGATATCCATACATTCGAGTCAATAACTATTACAGTATGTTGATTCATATCGATTTTAACTGTTTATTATTTTATAAACCTGATCTTCGCTATCTATGCCCATATTAATGCCAGCTTTTTTCCCAGCTTTAGTAAGTTCTTGCCATCTCAGTCTTTTATCTAAATCATTAAGTGCAAGTCTTCTAAAGTACTCACTTCTGCTTGAAAGCTCACTTTTTGCGGCAGAATCAATTTTTTTGAGCAGATCATCATCCATAGCTATGTTGAATGTTTTTATAGGCATAATATTATCCTTATATTAATGTTGTATAGATATTGTATAATACATAACCGCAAAAGCAAATGTTTTCGACTTTTCTCTCTAATCTGGCAGATATCAAGCTAATACCATATAATGTCTCTATTATGCAAAGATATAACCCTAAAGAAATAGAAGATAAATGGCAGAAGCAATGGCAGGCTGATGATTTATACAAAGCCGTAGATTTCGATAATCGTCAAAAATTTGTTATGCTAACAGAATTTCCTTACCCATCTGGGGACGGTTTACATATGGGGCATGTTCGTGAATATACGTTAGGGGATATAATTGCTCGACATAAGCGCATGCAGGGTATGAACGTGCTTTATCCAATGGGCTATGACGCATTTGGTTTACCAACTGAAAACTATGCTATTAAGAATAAGATTGCACCTCAGGTTGCTACTGAAAGAAACGTAGGTAATTTTCAGGAACAGTTCAATAGGCTGGGTTATAGCATTGATTGGTCAAGATCTATTAATACAACTGATCCAAGTTACTACAAATGGACTCAGTGGTTATTCTTAAAGTTTTTTGAAGCAGGGCTGGCTTATCAGAAAGAGATTTCTATTAATTGGTGTCCATTTTGTAAAACTGGTCTTGCGAATGAAGAAGTCATTAACGGTCGTCATGAAAGATGCGAAAATTTAGTCGAAAAGAAGTTTCTGAAGCAATGGTTATTAAAAATAACAGAATATGCTGATAGATTAATTGATGGTCTTCAAAATGTCGACTATCCTTCTAGAGTTGCTGACCAGCAAATCAACTGGATAGGTAAATCAAAAGGCGCTGAAGTTACTTTTAAGATGGATGCTATAGATCAGACGGTTAAGGTCTTTACGACTAGACCAGATACCTTATTCGGTGCGACATTTTTAGTCATTGCACCAGAACATCCATTGATTAATAAATTAATTACTGAAGATCAAAAATCTCAAGTCGATAGTTATGTGAGATCAGTTGAGTCAAAATCTGAGCTAGAACGCCAGGATGATAGTCGAGAAAAAACTGGTGTATTCACTGGTTCGTATGCAATTAACCCTATTAATAATGAGAAAGTTCCTGTGTGGACTTCGGATTATGTGCTTATGGGTTATGGAACTGGAGCAATTATGTCAGTACCTGCTCACGACACTAGAGACTGGGAATTTGCAAAGAAGTTCAATCTACCCATAATAAGAGTCATAAGTAATGCAGCTCCCGACGAAGATTGTACAACTTCGGAAGGTACTTTAACTAACTCTGGAAGTTATGACGGAATGAGTAGCAATGAAGCTCGCGAAAAGATTGTCTTGGATCTTGAAAAAAATAATTTAGCTGAAGAGAAGGTGAATTATAAGCTTCGAGATTGGGTATTTTCCAGACAGCATTACTGGGGTGAGCCAATCCCAATCATCCACTGTGATGAACACGGAGCAGTTGCAGTCCCTGATGATCAACTACCAGTTAAACTACCTGAAGTTGAGTTCTATGAACCAACCGATACTGGCGAGAGTCCTCTCTCAAAAATAGATTCATGGGTCAATACAGTCTGTCCAATTTGCCATAAGCCTGCAAAACGAGAAACAGATACTATGCCAAACTGGGCTGGCAGCAGTTGGTATTATCTAAGATATTACGATGCTGATAATGACAATGGTTTTGCAGCCAAGGATAAACTAGAATATTGGAAAGATGTAGACCTATATCTAGGAGGCATGGAGCACACGACCATGCATCTACTCTACTCAAGATTTTGGCATCAATTCTTATTTGATCAAGGATTAGTCCCAACACCGGAGCCATATAAAGCTAGACGTGGACAAGGCATAATCCTAGCTGCAGATGGAACTAAGATGAGTAAAAGTAAGGGTAATGTAGTAAACCCAATGGAAATCATAGACCAGGGTTATGGAGCAGATGCCGTCAGACTTACTATTAGTTTCTTAGCACCTTATGATCAAACTACCCCTTGGAGTCCGGAAAGTATAACTGGTAGCTTCAGGTTTCTTCAAAGAGTTTGGAACCTAGTTTTAGAGTATCTAGTAGATGGAGCCGACCACTCAGGGCCTGCGTCTTCACAAGTTGATCTAATAACACATACAACAATTAAAAAAGTCTCTAAAGATATTGATAATCTAGATTTTAATACAGCAATATCTTCAATGATGGAAATGGTCAATGAGTTGTTTAAATTAAAGCTAGTTGATGATATGCACTCATCAAGCTGGCAATTTGCAATAACTAGCCTAGTTCAATTACTAGCTCCTTATGCACCTCATGTTAGTGAAGAATTATGGCATCAACTTGGCAACCAAGATTCTATTCATATTTCTTCTTGGCCAAAATACGATGATAAATATCTAGTCTCCGACTCAATGGAAATAGTAGTTCAAATTAATGGTAAGGTTAGAACTAAACTAACTCTTCCTACAGAATATATGGAAGAAAAAGTACTAGACGAAGTTTTATCTAACGAAAGAATTACGGAATTAATAAGAGATAAAGAAATAGTTAAAAAGATATATATAAAGGGCAAATTAGTTAGTCTAGTTATAAAATAGTAACCTTAATTATTAATTCAGCTTGAGTTATATGGGGTTTTTAGTGTATAATTAGTTTCATAGTTCAGTTAACAATAAGGAGTCCCTCTATTTATGGGTAAACCTAAAAAGCGAACCAGTCCGCGTAAAACTGGTACTAGAAGAAGCCATTTGGCATTAAAATTAGCTCGAGCAGTCAATGCTAAGAGCCCTATAAAAGCACGCACAACAGTTCGTGAATCTGGCAAAAAAGCCTAAAGCACCTTAAATTAATCTAAACGAGTAGAAATTATGGCATCAAATCGTCACCTTGGTCGAATCATTGTTCTTCAAACTCTGTATGAGCAGGATTTTCGTAAGGCTTCAAATGATACAGCTTTTGATATTGACGAAGTGTTAGATCGCAACATTGATCGTTATAAGAAAATGGTTGATGATAAGGATTTCATAAAAAGACTAGTTACAGGCATAAGTGAAAAAGAAGCTGAGCTAGATGATACCCTTAGACCAATTGCACCAGACTGGCCAATTGATCAAATTGCTCGGATGGATAGAGTGATACTACATATGGGACTTTATGAACTCGTTTATGAGAACGATACCCCTCCTAAAGTAGTAATCAATGAAGCTGTGGAGCTAGCCAAATCCTTTGGCGGAGAAAACTCTTCTAAATTTATTAATGGAGTACTCGGTACAGTATTAAGAAATATTGAAGATAAAAAAGTAAAGAAAACAAGCAAAACGTAAGTTAAGTCAGCCTAAGTAATGAAAAGACCAAAACCACTAGATGGATTTAAAAAATTTGTATCAGATCGTAACGCTACTATTAAAGAGGCTGTTCATGAAACAACTTCTGGAGGTATTGTTTATAGATTAGATAAGAACGGCAGTATAGAAATATTGCTTATTCAAGATGCAAAAAATCGCTGGACTATTCCAAAAGGACATGTCGAACCTGGTGAAGAGCCTCGTGATACTGCAAAACGAGAAATTCAAGAAGAGACAGGCTTACAAGAGATGGATGTCCTGAGTTGGCTTGGAAAAGTTAATTTTAGATATAGAAGAGTTGATACACTGGTCCTAATGACCATGCATATATATTTAGTAAAAGCTAAGGGTGATACCGACAAACTTGTACCTGAGGAATGGCTAAAAGGAATAAAGTGGTTTCCAGTTAACCAAGCAATTGATAAGATGGAATATGAAGATATATCTAAACTAATG
>CAIYEO010000061.1 GCA_903925195.1 uncultured Candidatus Saccharibacteria bacterium
AAAGTTTTTATAGTGTCTCCTAGAATCCAATTAAATTCAGTATCTGGATCTTTGGCATCTGCATACCTTGTCTCTACTGAAAACATTGTATGACCTCTTAATAGGATTGGACTTTGGTATTGAATGTCCTCGAATATCTCATCGATTGTTTCTTTGATGCGGTATTTGTTAACGAATTCTATAGACATGTTTAACCTTTTGTTGTTGAACCCTAGTTTTTAATATAATAACAAAAGGTTAAATCTTATCCGAATAAACTGTATAATTATTAATATGTTAGAAGATTTTAGTAACAACCAAGATGAAATAGAAATTGAAGCAGATAAAACTAATGACTTGCCTAAGCTTTCTAATATAGAAAAGGATTTCGGACCGAGTCAAATAGAAATTATTAATAGACAGTACGCTATTTATGAAGACTTATCGGCGGCCGAGCTATCCTCTGAGCTTAGAGACTCCCTTGACAGTGGCAACTCATTTTTGCCAGAAGGAACCTATCTTCATGGAACTTCCATAGATAATATAGAATCAATTGCTAAACATGGAATTGTCAGTGGAGAATTACTAGGCATTCCAGAAGATGGTGAAACTCATTTGTGCGCAGACTTTTTTAAGGTAAAGAGCGATATGACAATTGCCGAATATGTAGACTATATTTCCAGGCCTGAAGAAGGATTAAGTATTAAGGCACAGACATCAGAATCAAAAAGATTACCAAGTGCTAATCGGCGCAATGATTCCCTAGCCGTGATCCTTGATCCTAGTATTCCAGAAGTTCAGCCTTTAATAGCTAATGATCCCTACAAAGAAGGCAGTGATGCAGTCTTTGAAGGCATTGTTAGTATGAGTAGTCTACCAGTAGATAAAAACTCTGAAAAAGCTCAGTCTAGATTTGCCTCGGTATTAATTGGTATGCCAAGCTCTAGTATAGCCGGATTAATACTTGGTCCTGATATTGCTCAGTCCAGTAGTTCAGTTGAGCGAATAAAGTCGGCTTTTAATGGCAAGATTGCACTATATGATACTAGCGGACAAGTAGTTTACTTGCCCGCTTAATTAGTATTATTTCTTTTTCTTGTTTTTAACGTCTCTCATCTCTTTTTCAAGAATAGCGTTATTGTCTTTTTTAGCTTCAAATTTCTTTTCATTGTTAATTTCTGATCGTCGTCCTCGTAGGAATAAGTACCCAGCAATTACGATTACTAGTATTAGAAGAACTAGCGATATCCAAGTAGCTGTTAATTCAGCTCGGTGATATGAATATCCAACAGACCAACCTATGAATGTGAATAGAGTTCCCCAGATAATGCCTCCAAGTGCGTTAGCTGTGAAGAAAGAACCGTAAGATAATTCTGAGGCTCCAGCTAGACCTGGCATTACAGCTCGTAGGAATGCTACAAAGCGAGCAAGAAATACTGCTATAGCACCACGTTTTTGAAGCATTCTAAGACCACTATCGATGTCTGTTTTATGGTGTTCAAGTGATTTGATACCAATAAGGCGCTTACCGTATTTCTGTCCAACCCAATAACCTGTTGAGTCACCAGCAATAGCCGCAATAACAACTACAGCTATTAATGGTATTAGACTAATGTGTTCACCACTGGCAAGAACACCACCGATTATTACTACGGCTTCTCCAGGAATTATAAAACCTAGGAAAAGTGCAGCTTCAGCAAATACTAG
>CAIYEO010000062.1 GCA_903925195.1 uncultured Candidatus Saccharibacteria bacterium
AGCTGCAGTTGTAGTTAGAGTTGGAGTACTAGGCTTTGGATAGGTTGTTGAAGAAACACTTGTAGATTGAGCAGATAAGTTAGCAGGTGATGCATTGTCTACAGCTTGAACAGTATAGGAGTAGGCTGTGCCCGCTATTAGAGGGGTGTCTGTGAAAGAGGTTCCTGTTATTAGAGCAGTGTTGATCTGTATGCCGTTACGGTAGATATTGTAACCTGTGATTGCGTTGGTTGATCCGGTTGGAGCAATCCAACTAAGATTTACTGAATTACTAGATGTAACAATGGCAGATAATCCAGTTGGAGTATTAACAAAAGCTGTACAATTAGAACCATCGCCAGTAGGTACACAGGTATTATCGTTCAGGGCTAATATATTATCTATAGATACGTCTGGCTGAGTTCCTATCAGTGTAAATGTATGATTGCCTGCTGTTAGAGATAATTGCATCAACTGTGATGAGCTATTGTTTTGGAAATTAATCCAATTCCAAGTATTGGCGCTAGTTAGTGGAGTTCCACCTACACTCAAGCAGGTTGAACCATCTACTTGTAACTGTATTGAATTGCTGGCAACAGTAGCACCGGATAATCTCACCCATATGTTATATGTAGCAGAACTAGGGATCGACATTGTCATTGTGTCAGCACCATAAACAATGCCAGATTGTGAACAAGACGCACTTACTCTTTTTGGATGAACCATTAAAGATATAGATATAGCTATTACAGCAATAACACTGAAGCTGACTATGTATTTAATTGATTTGGGATTTATTTTCTTCATTTATATATAAGATGTTTATGCATACACTTAACCACAACAAGAATTTATTATCAAATTAATTAATGGGATTAATTTATCTAAATTAAAATCATTATGCTAAAGTATTATTTATGAATGAATCTCAGAAAAATAAACTGTTCAAAATATTAAATAAGTTTAAGAATAGAAAGGTATTGCTAATAGCCATAGTATTAGTAATCGGCATTGTTATATCCGATAAGCAATTCTTTAAACATGCCCAGACGCTAAGTTCAACAGGACAGGCACTTACCTCATCTACTGAAGCTGAAAATGGATCATTAATAAGTCCAGCAACAGTTCAGACAGACTCAACCGCATCAGGTGGCAAAAAGGTCTCATTTAATACCCCTAAATCTAAGCCAGTATTTATTATCTATTATTTATGGTGGGACAATAGTCACTGGACTTCTCACCTAGGAACTAGTTATCCATATACAACCACTCCCAATCCACTACCATCCACTTACACTGAAGACACAACTACCAATAAATGTAGTTCAACAGCTAATTACGCCGGTGATCAGCTTAATGATATAAGTCAAAATCTTGCTTATGACCAGACTAATTACCAAACAGTGTTAAACGATGTTACCTTAGCTGCAAAAACAGGTGCTACTGGTTTTTCAGTCAACTGGATTGGTACCGGATTGTCTACTCAGACTAGTACTTCGAGTGACTATAATAAAAGACTAGCATTTGTCTTCCAGGCAGTACATGCAATAAACGCACAAGGTATTCCATTCAAGATTATGCTTAATTATCAGTCATCCGCTAGCTTTAATACCACAACTCAAACAGGTGTTTCATTAGCTCAGTTCACAAATGACTTTAACTATTTATTAACAAATTATGGTTCTGATCCTGCATTAGATCATACTTATTCTCCAAAGCTTGAAAATTATCTGGCTGGAACCTGGAAATATCAGGATGCTGACTTAAAGGCAGTATCTGATTTATTCCGCCCTACTATGTACTTAATAGGTGATGAAAAAGGTGGCAATACTGGAAATGCAAGCTGGAATTCGACGCTAAACAATAAGTATCATTACAAATTCTTCGATGCAGCAAGTTATTACTGGTCATCGCAAGACCCATATAATAACGCAGCTTCATTCACACAACTTAAATCTTTCCAGGCTGAAGTTAAATCTACTAAAAACCCTGATGGATCAGACAAAATGTGGTTAGCTCCATTTTCTCCTGGATATAATGGGCTGCTTTACTACGCCGCTTCAACAACCTGTATTCCCCGCTATGCAGGCGCAACAATGAAAGCTTTATATGATGGCAATTTAGCTAGTACACCAGACGGATGGACATTCATTTCATGGAATGAAATTACAGAAGGAACTTATATAGTTCCACTAACTAGATACAATACTGATTACACTAATTATATTACTAATATAATTAACAACGGCCAGTAAGAGATTACTTTAGTTATTTATTAATATTTCGAAAAGCTTTTATAGTAGCGTCTTGAATATTTGATCTGGTTTTATGTAATAATTGTTCCTGGTTCAATGATACAGGTGTTATAGGATCTCCAACTACAACTGAAGGCATTAACTTGAGTTTATTAAGTTTATAGGCAAAGCCTAAAGGCACTATTAATAAGTTATTAGGATTATCTACTCCAAGTGCAATTCTACCAATACCAGATTTTAATTCTTGAACATCTCGAGGGCTCTTTTTATTGCGAGTTGATTCGGCGAAAATAGCACTATGACCACCCTTATTTAAGTGATTAATATTAAAGCTAATTAATTCTTCTGTAACTTGTTTGCGAAGCAATGTTCCTTCTGCGTCTTTGCTAAAATTCTTCGCTCTAAATGCTGGATGGGCTAGCATATGAGGAAAGAATCTACCTAGTAAGGGCCAGTCAAACATTTCTGCCTTTGCAGGGATGATTGTCGTACCTTTTAAGGGGCTAAAAGTGTCTTCGTAAACTAAGCTGGCGATAGTGGGAGTATCGGCAAGAGATTGGTGATTAGGAGCTAGTATTACAGATCCCCTATTTCTGATGTGATGATTAATTTGTTCTTTTGAATCATTAGTAAATTCAACTTTGCTTGAATACAATGTATGCATTACGAAAAAACCTAAATTTTGAATGACTTTAACGGCTTCAAATTTATCGAACTCGTCATATATCTCTATATGGTTTTCTGGATTTAACTTAGACATATTTTTATACTCACCTCACTATTAATTGCTATCATAAAATTATCCCATATTTTTGACTATAAAGATATATCTTGTTTTCTAATGGTAAATTCGAAGTGCTACTTATCTTTGAAATAATTTATACATTTTTAGTTTTTCTGGAATCTTATTTACATAAGGTATGTATGGGAAAGCGATAAGTAGAAGTATGAATAGTCCAATTAGTACT
>CAIYEO010000063.1 GCA_903925195.1 uncultured Candidatus Saccharibacteria bacterium
ACTCAACAAAATAAAAACAAATAATTATGGCTTTGGTCATATGGAAATAATCTTAGTAGTCCTAGTAGTAGCTATTATTGGCGTAGTAGGATTCACAGTCTTTAATAACCATAAAACTAGTAGTAGTCTTAAGGCTACAGCCGGGGGATGGAGCCACCTATATTCCGCTCATGGAGTAAGCGTATCGGGGTGTACGGCGTTATGGGGCAATCTTAGAGAGGTTAAAATAGCTTATACCAAAAGCCCTAATGTACCAGCATATTGGTACGATTCTAAATTAACTAACGGTGCACCAAACCCATATACTGAAACAGATGCGGGATGGAGCAATGCATATTGGGCTGGGGCTATTAGCGTACAAACACTATATGTCGACAATCGTTTATTGGGTTTCGAGGCAGTCTCATCAATGCAGGCTACTGCGAATAGATATTATCCAGAAAATCGAATACTTAGATGGGCGCAATGTTAACCTATAGCTATTTAGTTGCCTATAATCACGAGGCGATTCAAAGATTTTAATAGCTTGGCACTACCTCTTAAACATCCTCCTAAATCTATCCGGTAATAAGGTGTAAACTTTTACCCACCTGATGCACCATAAGCATTTTGGCCTCTGTAAAAGGAGGTCATTTTCGTTACTTTGATATACTTATCCATAGCGTGAATAAAAAACTAAAAGAACATCAAAACAAAGTTATATTAGTGCAACGACAGGTTGCCCAAGCCTTTAAAGATAATCAAAAAATTAAAATTAAGCACGGTTCAACTAATTCTACTAGACCTCAGAATATCTCAGGACTAAAAGTTATTGATGTGTCTAATTTGAATTCAGTTATTGAAGTGAATACGCAACAAGGATATGTAGTAGTTGAGCCTAATGTACCTATGGACACTTTGGCTGACTCTTCTATGAAGAAAGGTTATATTGCTCCCATAATTACCGAATTCCCAGGCATCACAGTCGGCGGGGCTGTTATGGGCGGAGCAGGTGAAAGTAGGTGGTCATTAATTTTTCGATGTTATATATTTTTATTCTTTTATTGAGGAAAAAAGAATGAAAATATATTAATGACTGCACTTCTGCCAATTAAATCTAAATTTTCCTTGCATAAAGTCCGAATTTAGGGTAAAATTATCAGATTATGCCATCTGTTATTGATCAAATTAACCAACAATTCCACAAAAAAGCCGTCGTTGACGTTCGAAGCGGTGATACTGTTAAAGTCTCTCAGAAAATTAAAGAAGGCACCAAAGAGAGAGTACAAATCTTTCAAGGTTTAGTTATTCGAACTGATCGAAAAGCAAGTCATACTAGTAGGATTACTGTACGTCGTATTGCTAGCGGTATTGGTGTTGAAAAAAGCTTCTTACTACATAGTCCTAACGTAATAAAGATAGAAGTTACAAAACGAAGTAATGTTAGACGTAACTATCTTTCATACATGAGATCACGAACTGGAAAAGCTGCAAGACTTACAGGTGTTAAGTTTGATAATGATTCAGTTAACGTAATTGATGACAAAGAAGAAGTTGTTGTAGTTGAATCTCCAGTTGTAGACGAAACTCCAGTCGAAAAAACTGAAAATAAATAATTATTACATCATCGATTCCTGGTAAGATTAATTAATGGAATTGATTGTTGGTATTGATGAAGTAGGACGTGGCGCATGGGCAGGTCCTGTTGTTGCTGGTGCAGTTATCTTATCTCAAGATATATTTGGCCTGACTGATTCTAAATTACTATCTAGAGACAAACGAGAGTCTTTGTATGAGCAGATTATTAAATATGCGAGTTCATATGCAACTGGCTGGGTTGATCCCTCCGACGTAGACAAATTAGGTATGACACAATCAGTGAGGCTGGCTATGAAGCGTGCTATTGATTCTATCACTTGTGAATATTCAAAAATTATCATAGATGGGTCATATAACTTTTTGCCCGAATATATTAATAGTGAAACTTTAATTAAAGCTGATCTATTAATACCAAGTGTTAGTGCTGCATCAATACTAGCAAAAGTTGAAAGGGATAGATTTATGACTAAGCAGGATAAGCTTTATCCTGGCTACTCGTTTGCAGATAATGTTGGCTATGGTACTAAAAGCCATATGCTTGGTTTAGAAAAATTTGGAGTGACAAAAATACACCGACTAAGTTTTAAGCCTATAAAGAAATTAATTATTTAATACTTTAAATCTTTAAAGTATTTAACTAGTTTATTTTTATCTCTTTTTTGCCAATCTAGATGCCATTCCATTATTTCAATTCCTTGTTTTATGGCTCTGTCTAAACCATTGTTCGTATTATCCTTAAAGAAATCCTTAAATGATTCCAGGAACTCTTGGCTATTAAATGCTGAGGCTGCATAAATTGGTAATCTACTAAAACTCATATCTTTACCTAAGTTATCTTTAAGCCAGTCCCAATTTTCTTTGACCCATATCCAAGTCTTATCTCTTGAATAACGATTTGAGAAACTGTATGCAAGCCAGTAGCCTACATCTTGTAATCTAACGCTATCTGAATTAATCATATTGAGTGATCTATCTATTAATTCCGTTTGCTCGAAAGAGCATAGGGCCATTGCTATCACGACTTTTTCTTCGCTAGATTTAGTCTCGGTATAAAACTTAAGAAGCTTATCATATTCAGCTTTAGATCCTTTTCTAGCAATAGTCGAATATATTGTAGCTTTCAAATCTGGATCAATATCTGAACTTTTTTTAGCTTTTTTGAATTGATCTTTGAATTCTTTTAGTACGGACGGTTCATCGGCACTGGCATTTAATCCTATGATGCTAGTTCTTAGCATTTCATCGAAATAATCTTCACCATCAATCTTATTCCATCCAAGCCGAGTCATTTCTTCTTTAGTGATCTTGCGAATGAATGGCTTTATATCTTGTCTAATATCCTCACTATCCATAATTTTTCTAGTACTACCTAAGATATCTATAATTACATCCCATACGGCTGAGTTATTTTCCTTGTAAAAACTACCCAGGAACTTATATAGCGATACTGCATCTAACTTTCCAGCTTTAACAACTTCCAATGCATCGCTGAGGATACCGAGCCTATCTATCGGTAATAGTTCACCGGCTGTTATGAGTCTTGCTAGTTTTTCGTAATGTAATTCATCATAAAAAACTCTATAAAAACCAGTTTGTCCGATATTTAGCTTAATGAACTGATCTTCGTCATGAGTTAGTAAATTAGTTCTTTTATTTAGTAGCTTCTCACCATCATTGTCACTTAGTAGTGGGATTGGCCAAATAGTATCACTACGATCTTTAGGATTAGCATGAACGTAGAATCTTTCCTGACTAAGTTCTACTTTATCGTCATTAGTACTGACCGTAACTAATGGAAAACCAGGTTTACTAGTCCAGGCATGCATAAATTCCTTAACAGATTTCTTGGAAACTTTTTCAAGAGCATCCCACAGATCATCAGTTTCGGCATTCTTCATTGCATTCTCTTTCAAATATAACCTAAGTCCTTCTCTAAATTTTTCAGGACCTAAGTACTTATTGAGCATGTGTATGATTGAAGCGCCCTTATTGTAACTAATAGCATCAAAAATAGTTCTAATCTCATCAGGATGCTTTATGACTGCTTCGATTGGGTGAGTATTGTCTAATGAATCTAATTTAAGAGCAGGCATAGTTTCTTCGACCGTGAATTGAGTCCAAATTTGCCACTCAGGGAATATATGATCTACTGCAAGATGTTCTATCCAACTAGCAAAACCTTCATTGAGCCAGAGATCATTCCACCACTTCATGGTCACAAGATTACCGAACCATTGATGGGCAAGTTCATGAGCAACAACTATAGCCACGTATTGTTTCGTGAATATGCTAGTCGTTTCCTTATCTACTAGCAAACCTTGTTCACGGAAAGTAATACATCCCCAATTTTCCATAGCTCCAGCCGCAAAGTCCGGTAGAGCAATTAAATCGCATTTCTCTAATGGATAATCAATCCCAAAGAAATCATTGTAATATTCTAAGCAAGTTACTGCCGTTGATAGAGCAAAATCTGTAAAACCGATATTTTCCTTAGTAGCGTAGGTTCTTATTTCTACACCGTCTTTGGTCTTTTTAGTTTTGTATTCTAGCTCTCCGATTACAAAAGCTAATAAATATGTAGACATTTTTGGAGTCGGATTAAAGGTAGTAACTAAATGCTTATCGACTTCTTTTTGG
This sequence comes from uncultured Candidatus Saccharibacteria bacterium, assembly GCA_903925195.1. The sequence continues at coordinate 4,216 of CAIYEO010000063.1, forward strand.
CTTTTTATTGTTGAGTTAGATATGACCGTTTCATTAAGAGGGCTTTTTATAGTAAGTCCAAAAGTCGCCTTAGCTTCTGGTTCATCGATACATGGAAATGCTTCTCTGGCATGATGGCTTTCGAATTGAGTGGCTATAATCTTTCTATCAGTATTTTCCTTGTCGGGATAGCACGGATAAATACCATTCATAGGTTCAGTAATATTAGAATAAAATTCCATATATACATCGTATTGTCCGGGATATATATTTTCTTCAGTGTGTAGTCTGACTTCACTAGAAGAATTATGATTATTAATTCTTGTTATCTCAATTTCACGGGTACCAGTTTTATCGTGCTTAATTAGGCTAGCTTTTTTAATTTTAAGATCAGTTTGATGGAATGTTAAACGCTTCGAAGGCTTTCCGGTTTTTCTGCCAGATATAGTAACTTTGCCGCTAAACTCTAAAACATTAGGCTTTATGTCTAGCTCTAGTTCATAATTTTCTGGACGAAAATCACTAAATAATCTTTTTACTTTTTGACTCATTCCTAATATATTATCATGCTTGTTTGCAACTGTAATCTAGATAATGTATAATTAAGATATCGTTCCGGCCAAAGTGGTCGGAATTTTTCATTTAAAAAAGGAGATATAAACATGGATTTAGACATGAAACAATTAGCACTAGCTATTAGAACTATTGCTGAGGAAAAAAATTTACCAGAAGAAACTGTTCAGGAAGTTGTAGAGCAAGCATTAGCTGCAGCTTACAAACGAGATTACGGTGACAGAGATCAAGAAGTTAATATTTCTATGAATCTTAACACTGGAGATGTAGATGCTCATATAAGTAAGGAAGTTGTCGATAAAGTAGAAAATGCTGCTTACGAAATAAGTTTGGCGGATGCTTCTACTATGCAAAAAAACATAAAGCTTGGTGAAACAATTGAAGTTCATGAATCAATTCAGAATTTCGGAAGAGTTGCTGCGCAAACAGCTAAACAAGTTATTCTACAAAAGCTTAGAGAATCTGAGAGAGAAATTATCGTTAATGAGTACGAAGATAAGATCGGCACAGTAATAAATGGAATCGTAGCCCGAGTTGAAGGCAATATCGTAAGAGTTGATGTTGGAAAAGCTCAGGCAATTATGCCGAAGAGTGAACAAATCTTTGGAGAAAGATATTATCCAGGTCAAAGAGTTAAAGTATTCTTAAAAGATGTCGAAAGAGGTTTTAGAGGACCTCAACTAGTTGTCTCTCGTGGCAATTCAGAATTCATAGACTTTCTATTCCGAAGCGAAGTTCCTGAGATGGAAAGTGGTGCTGTAGAAATTAAGGATATTGCCCGCGAAGCAGGCGTTAGAAGTAAGATTGCTGTTAGTTCAACAGTACCTGGTGTTGATCCAGTAGGAACTTTTGTTGGTGGACATGGAACTAGAGTTAATGCCGTAATGGGTGAAATTAGCGATCAAGAAAAAATAGATATTGTTGTTTGGAACGAAGATCCTGCAACATATATTACTAATGCACTTAGCCCAACAACTGTTACGGAAGTAATCATCGATGAAGCTAATAAAAAATGTCGAGTACTAGTTCCTGAGGATCAATTATCGATAGCAATTGGTAAGGGTGGTCAAAACGTACGACTTGCTAGTAAGCTTACTGGTTATGAGCTAGATATTGAAGAATTTAAAGCTAAAGTAGAAGCACCTGTAGTAGAAGCACCTGTAGTAGAAGCTAAAGTAGAAGTAAAATCTGCTAAGGTTTCTAAGCCAAGTAATGGTCTTAAGAAAAAATCTGAACTAGAAAATTCACTACTAAGTGCAATCGAAGAACACGGCGAAGATATAAAAAAATAGGTCATATTTAGTATCGATTCTGGCACTCTTGACTTAGGAGTGCCAGTGGGTATATTATATTTATATGTCATTGAATATGATAAAAAATTGACGGAGGATATAAATAAATGATGCCACAATCTTCAGACTTTCAAGAGTTCTTAAATCACCTTACTAATAATGCACTAACTAGCCTTAAACATGCTGATGCAATAGCTAGAAACTTAGGTAGTGCATATATTGGTACAGAACATCTACTTCTAGGAGTACTTGCTCAAAATGCTTCTATGGGTGCTAAAATCCTAGAAGAATCCGGAATTACTTTAGATAGAGCTAAGCTTGCTCTTAATTTAACACCAAAAACTTTGGTTATTAATATGGGAGCAAAAGGACTTAGTGAAACAGCAAAATTGACTCTAAAAAATGCTTATGACATTGCTCAAGATTACGATCAAGATTTTTGTGGCACTGAACATATTGTATATAGCATCCTGACTCAGAAGAATTCTCGAGCTACAGTACTATTAAAGGAGATGAATATAGACATTAATAGTCTTACGAATGACATCGAAAATTTCCTAAATCGTCAGAATGATAATATGAATATTCATTCTCATGCTAATGAAGCAAACAGAAAGAGCCGTACAGTCAGAAAAACAATCCTAGACTTTTATGGCACAGATCTTACGGCCCAGGCAAGGAGTAATGAACTCGACCCAGTCGTAGGCAGAGATGCTCAAATTAAGAGAGTCATAACAATACTTAACCGTCGTACGAAAAACAACCCAGTCTTAATTGGTGAACCTGGAGTTGGTAAGACAGCTATAGTCGAGGGATTAGCTCAAAGAATCGTTAGTGAGGATGTTCCTGATAGCTTAATTGATAAAAAGATTGTCATGCTTGATCTTGCTGGTATGATAGCTGGAACTAAATATCGGGGAGAATTTGAAGAACGACTTAAGAAGGTCATGAAAGAACTCGAAGATAATAAGAATACTATAATTTTTATCGATGAGCTTCACTTAATAGTTGGGGCAGGGGCTGCAGAGGGCGCAATGGATGCAGGCAATATACTAAAACCAGCTCTAGCCAGGGGCAAAATACAGGTAATTGGAGCAACTACAACCAGCGAATATACAAAGCATATAGAAAAAGATGCTGCGCTAGAGCGAAGATTTCAGCCAATTCAGGTTCCAGAAACTTCACCGGCTGAAACCTTAGCAATTTTGAAGGGACTTAGGAAACATTATGAAGCTTTTCATGGCGTCATAATTTCTGACGAAGTTCTAAGTGATACGGTTAACCTGGCAAAGAGATATTTAAATGAAAGATATATGCCAGATAAGGCTATAGATTTACTCGATGAGGCATCGGCAAGTCTAAAAGTAGAAAAATCTAAAACTTCTCCTGAGATTAGAAAGTTACAAAAAGAATTAAAATTAGTCAATTCCAGAATTGATGATGCGGTTGATGGTGAGGATTATGAAAGAGCTGCTCGGGCAAAAACTAGAGCTAGTCAGATTAACGAAGACTTAGAGAAGCTTAAAGCTGGACTTGCTCACAATAAAAAGCTCAATCTTAAAAGTGAAGATATAGCTGAAGTAGTTGCGCGTATAACTGGAGTTCCGGTAACAAAGGTAATTAAATCAGAAGCTAAATACTTAATTAATCTAGAAAAAACTATTGGCAAGTCTGTTATTGGCCAACACGAATCTGTTGAAGCAGTCTCAAAAGCAATAAGACGCAATCGATCGGGTGTCGGTAGCGGAAACCGACCAATCGGTTCGTTTGTTTTTCTTGGACCAACAGGTGTTGGAAAAACTGAACTGGCGAGAGTTCTAGCTAGAGAGTTCTTTGGCAACGAATCAGCCCTAGTAAAGATAGATATGAGTGAGTTTGGCGAACATCACACAGTCAGCAGACTAGTTGGTGCTCCAGCGGGTTATGTTGGCTATGATGAGGGTGGACAGCTAACAGATAAGATTCGAAGACAACCATATAGTCTAGTTTTATTTGATGAGATTGAAAAAGCTCACCCTGATGTCTTTAATATGCTTCTTCAAATATTAGAAGATGGGTATTTAACTGATGCCAAGGGAAGAAAAATTGATTTTACTAATACTATTATCATTATGACTTCTAATATTGGAGCAGCTAAATTACAAAAAGAAGTAAGACTTGGTTTTCAGGCTAAAAAGAATAGTGAGTTAGAGAATTTAGAAAAATTACATGAAGATAATAGTGCCAGAGTCAGGCAGGATCTTAAGAAATTGCTAAGACCAGAACTTATTAATAGAATCGATAAGACAATTGTTTTCAGAGCCTTAACTAAAAAAGATATATTTAGGATTATTGATCTTCAAATAGATGAGCTAGCTTCAAGACTATCAAAAAAAGTCATTGGTATTAACTTGAATCTAAAAGCTAAAAACTATCTATTAGACAAAGGCTATGATGCACTTAACGGCGTGAGACCCTTAAGGCGATTAATTCAAGATACTATCGAAGATAAAATTTCAGATTTAATATTAGCCAATGAGATTAATAAGGGTGATGTTCTTGAGATTAGCGTTAAAAATAAGAAGTTGTCATACAAAATCATGAATGAAACTTCTAAGATTACAAACTAATCATTGCCTTATGCTTAGTGCTATAATTTAGTCATGAGATCTTTTAAAAGAGTTGGCATATCGCTAGTTATATTTCTAATAATTGTAGCTGTATTTTTTTGGCAACTACAAAATATTACAGATTGGTATAAGCTTCGGGGATATAGTGCTCCGTCAGAGATTAGCAATATAGCTTCGCAGGATACTATGACTGGATACGCTACCAAACTATTCTATATCAATCATCCAGAAATATTAGATAGATCTACATTTGGTCAAAAGTGCCCAAATAATGGAGGTGAGACTTCAACAATTTTGGGATGCTATCTGTCTATCCAAAGAGGAATATATATATTTCAAGTTAGCGATCCGACGTTAAATGGAGTTGAACAGGTAACAGCTGCTCATGAAATGCTACATGGAGCATGGGATCGTTTATCTGAATCCAAAAAAGCCGAGATTGGAGCTCAATTACTGGATTACTATAATAACCATTTGGACAATCAAACCATTAAAGACCAAATTTCTATATATAAAAAAACAGAACCTAATGCCCTAGTTAATGAAATGCACTCGGTCTTCGGAACCGAAATTGGAAAACTACCAAGCTCCTTAGAGACATATTATTCTCAATATTTTACTGACAGGCAAAAAATAGTTGGTTTATCGGATAGTTATCAGCAAGTTTTTATTAATTATAAGGATCAGATAACAACTCAAGATAATCAATTGAAATCCTTAAAAAGTCAGATAGATTATAATCTAGCAGATATAAAAACTCAGCAAGCTACGATTGCCGAACAAAGATCATCGCTGAATAATCTAATGAACTCTAATCAGGTATCTCAATATAATTCTATGGTGCCTAGGTTTAATGCTCAAGTTGATCAATATAATAGTCTAGTCTCTTCGACACAGGATATGATTAGTCAGTATAATTCACTTATCAAAGTTCGCAATGACGTAGCTACTGGTTTTGATAATTTGAGTAATGAACTGAATAGTAATCTGACAACATTAAAGACACAGTGATATATTAAGGTATGGCCAAAAAACAACTAACTAAATACGTTTGTAGGCATTGTGGTGCTGTTTCAGCTTCTTGGAGCGGTAAATGTGTTCAATGTGGAGAATGGAATACCCTCGAAGAAGTTATGCCTCTGGAGAGCTTAAAAGGCACAGGATCAACTGGCAAGAAATTAAACTCAGATGTTGTCGATAACTTAATAACTCATGACGATAAAAGATTACAATGTGACATTAAAGAAATAGATGATGTTCTGGGTGGTGGGTTAGTCAATGGAAGTGTTAACCTGATTGCTGGTCAGCCAGGCGTTGGTAAGAGTACGCTCCTATTGCAATATGCCTATTCACTGTCTGAGCATAATAAAGTTTTATATGTCAGTGGCGAAGAATCATCACATCAGATTGGTATTAGAGCTAAAAGATTAGGTGTTAATCAGACTAAACTTAGACTAGCGACATCAAATTCAGCAGATGATATAGCAGCAACCATCGTTGAATCGGATTTTGATATTGTCATAGTTGATTCAATTCAGACTATCACTACAGATGTTCTCTCATCGGGTGGCGGTAGCGTATCTCAGATTACTGGATGTACTCAACTACTAACTTCGGCAGCCAAAAAAACATCAACAGCGCTTATTATAGTTGGACATGTCACCAAGGAAGGCAATATAGCTGGTCCAAAAGTATTAGAGCATTTAGTAGATGTTGTGATGCAGCTTGAGGGTGAGAGATATGGTAGCTTTAAGATTCTAAGAACTACTAAGAATAGATTTGGCTCGACGAGTGAAATCGGTATTTTTGAAATGAAAGAACAAGGATTAGTTCCGGTCATGAATCCTTCAGCAGCTTTACTGGCTGAACGAAAGAATTCCGATGGTTCGATAGTTTTTGCAGCTTTAGAGGGCAATAGGCCAATACTCGTAGAAATACAGGCTTTAGTCAATAAAACGAGCTATGGCTATCCTAAAAGAGCAACCAGTGGGTTTGATCTTAATAGACTCAACCTACTTGTTGCAGTCTTAGAAAAAAGGACTAAATTAAAACTTGCAGATCAAGATATATACATAAATATAGTCGGAGGACTTAAAATATCTGAACCAGCTGCAGATTTAGCAATTTGTATGGCTATAGGATCTGCTGCTAAAGGTTTGAAGCTAAAAACAAATTCTGTTGTTTTCGGTGAGGTTGGTTTAAGTGGTGAGATAAGATCAGTGCCTTATATCGAAAAGAGAATAGCTGAGGCAAGCAAGCTAGGCTTTGATTCGGTTATTTGCTCTCCAACTAATGCTTTGAAAAATGGTATGATTGAGTCAGTAGCTAGTCTTAAAGACGCATTAAACCAGTTCTTAAAAACATAACATGACATATATAGAAATATTAAATACATTCATACTAATAGTAATTGCATACATATTATTAAAGCCAAGCGACGCTAAAAAACAAACCACACTTGAAAATAATCAGACAGGTCAGTTAATTATGGATAGTAGTGGCCTTATTGACGGACGAATATTAGAGCTTGCAAACTCTGGTTTTATTTCGTCAACAATTAATGTCCCTCAATTTATTTTGAGCGAACTACAATTGCTCGCTGATGGCAATGACTCTCATAAAAGAGAACGTGCTCGATTTGGTCTTGATGTCATAAGTGAGCTTCAAAAAAACAGTCGAGTAAAAGTCTTTATAGATAGACATACTTTTGATTCAGTTAGGGCCACAGATGACAAATTAATTGCTCTAGCTAAACAGATAAAAGGTGTAATTTACACGACTGATTTTAATCTATCTAAAGTTGCTCTTGTTGAGGGAGTATTAACTATGAACGTTAATGAGCTTTCTCATAAACTTCGACCAATAACATTACCTGGTGAGAGCATTTCTGTAAAAATAATACAAAAAGGTAGTAGCCCCGGCCAAGGTGTTGGGTATCTAGATGATGGAACTATGATTGTTGTCGATGGAGCTATTAAATATATAGGCAAGAAGGTTGAAGTAAAAGTCGATAGAATGCATCAAACCGTTGCGGGTAAAATGGTATTTGGCAAAAAAATCAGCTAACAGTCTTTTGATTAATGACCGTTTCCGCCCCCATTATTTGAGTTATTATTGCCACCGTTACCTGGACTTTGATTGCTATTACCTTGTTGAGCTGATGGACCTGTAACATCTACGGTAATAGGTAGTGATGTAGAGTCATACAGCACGCTATCAATGACTTGGACACTGATATTGATGGCTTGGCCTATATCGCTAGCAGGAGGTGTCCAGCTAAGGGTTAGGTTACAGCTCGGTCCATTATTACAATCAGTTGCTGAGTTAATTTGGTAAGTACTAACTACTGCACCATTGACTAGTAGATTAATAGTTCCTGGATATTGAGCGTATTGTGGATCATTTAAGAGATGTGTACCCTGAGCAACAGTTACGCTGATTGGACAGCCTGATGTCGTGTCACAGGCAGTTGCTGATGCTGTAGCGCTTGGTTTTGTGTCACCACAATTGTGCAGAGTATCTACGGCCGTAGAGTTACCATTGGTTCCGCTGGTAGCAGCAGATTTTCCTATTGGCCAGAATATGTCAGATGAAAATGCATTATCGTTGGCATTAGCTGAGTCCTGCTTGGCAAGGCTAGGCGTACAAGTTGTAGCTACTGCGCCGGATACTTTATCGGTTGTCTGATTTGCGTTAGCGTTTTTAGTATTTGGGGTGTACCAAGAAGGGAATATATCAGTCGATGGACTTGGTTCAACTGATCCAATACCTACGTGATTTCTAATAACATAGGCGGGTAATGTTTTGATACCTGCTGGTGCAGTCCAGTTTACGGGTTTCATATTTAGGTAGTCTGTAGCTTGCTCCATGAAATTTTTGGTAAGTGGTGTGGTTAAGTACTCCATGCCTGCAGAATGGAGCGCTCTGTCTCTTGTGTGATAGCCTACCCAGCTTACTGTAGCTAGTTGAGTTGACCAGCTTGTCATTAGTCCATCAAAACCATTGTTAGTTGTTCCGGTCTTAACCGCTAAATCCCAGCCTTTATAGTGTTGGAACTTAAAGCTTCCAGGTAGATATGTAGCATTTGGATCACTCAGCATATTATCAATAATATAGGCTGATTCTGCTTTTATGACTTGTTTTGGAGTAGGCTGAGTCCACTGACTAACTGTTTTATTACCTGAATCGGTAATCTTTAATATGTAGGTGTTAGGAATCGCTTGTCCTAATCTACCTAGAGTCGCTAGTCCATTAACGTGTTGGTCTAGATGAAGATATGCACCATCACCAATTGCTGAGGCTCCATAGCATTGAGTTGTTTGAGATAATGCAACGTCTGAATAACAGTTGTAGGCATTTGGAGCTGACATCATGGCGTTAGCAGTCGATATAACCTTATTAGTTCCTACTGTAAGCATGGCTTTTACGGCAGGGACATTCCTTGATCCCGCAAGCGCATAGCGTAGAGTTAATGCTCCAGGATATTTTAAATCGTAATCCCAAAGACAGTTTGCTTTTGTATCTGTTTTTGGATTATTTTTGTTTGTACATGGATAACCAGGAAGAGGTTGCTGTACATCGTATAGAACTGATCCAGCGCCTGAATTATTGGTGAAATTAATAAGCGAAGCGTAATCGTAGGGTTTGAAGCTTGATCCAGGTGGTATTGGCTGTTCAGCATAATTAATTTGACCATGATCTACGTTATAGAAATCTGTTCCACCAACAACTGCTAACATTTGACCAGTCTTTACATCTTCAGATACTAAGGCTTCTTCATCTGCACCAGCTTTATTAATAGTAGGGATGTTCTTCTGAATTAAATTATCGGCAATTTTTTGTAGGTCTAGATTTAAGGTAGTTATAACTTTCCAGCCGCCCCTGTTTACAGTTGCAGAACCAAACTTCTGTTGAAGTTCATGTTTTGCGCCTAATACGAAATAAGGAGCAATTATACCGTTATATTTAGATGTTATAGGCTGAACCTGAGCTACTACATCTACTTTTTTAGCAGCATCAGCTTGCTGCTTTGTAATATATTTCTGCGTAACCATTTGATCTAGGATATAGTAACGTCTTGCTTTAAGGGCATTTTTATCGAAATCTGGGCTATATGGAGAATATACATCAGGAGACTTTGGTATGGCAGCTAGCATAGTTGCTTGAGCTAATGTTAAGTTAAGTGCACTAACATGGAAATAATCCTGAGCTGCTGCCTGAGCACCATATTCAATTCCACCATAAGGTGCGATATTTAAGTAGCCCGTTAGTATATCGTCTTTTGAATATTCTCTTTCAAGATCTACAGCTAATATGATTTCCTTAACTTTTCTAGTTATAGTTCTATTATCTGTCCAGTTTTGATTTAGCTTAACAAGTTGCTGGGTTATAGTCGAACCACCTTGAAGTCCACCTGACCTATTAGTTACGTCATTAACACCGGCTCTTATTATACCTCTGACATCAAAAGCGCCTTCGTGATAAAAATTCTTATCTTCAATTGCAACAGTTGCTTGTTTCATGAAAGGATTGATCTGATCACCTTTAACGGGTATTCGCTTTAGTGCGTCGTAGTCTTGGAACAGAAGAGTTTTTCCAGTTCTATCGTAATAGCTAATACTTCCTCCGAGATTAGATCCAGATATATCTTTCAAATTAGGCAGGTCTTTTCTAAAGTAAGCGAACATACCGATAGCTATAATAAAGCCAACTACTATAGCAATGCCGAATAATTTAAGTCCCATAATAAGGCCACGCTTACTGAACCAGTAATGAAATACTCTTTTTGGCTGTAGGTGGAATAGTATTTTCTTTAATTTACCAGTTGGTAGGCCGCTCATATATATGGCCTTACTCCTGGCTTTGGAATCTTTTCTGGCATTCCATTTATTACCCATGCCTTGATTGACCTTTATTGATCGGCCACTTTTTGTAACATAGACATTTTTTTTAGGACGAGATCGACTACCCAATTTTTTGTTATTTCCCACTACTAAGCCTCTCTCATTATCTTTATCATAATTAATATACATTATATCAAACTTTTAATGATAAATAGCTGAATTTAATGAGATTTTTATATAACCACTTAACTTAAAATTATAAATTAAGATATAATAATTTTATGAAATTAAGTGAAGAACTAAAATGGCGCGGGTATATTAATCAAACTACGCTAAAAGATATCGCATATCTAGACGATAATAAATTAACTTTTTACTGGGGCGTTGATCCAAGTGCATCATCTATGACAGTTGGTCAATTGTCACTAATAATGATGATTCGTTTATTCATAAAAGCTGGCCATAAACCAGTATTATTAGTTGGTGGTGCAACTGGGCTAATCGGCGACCCTGATGGCAAAACTCAAGAAAGAGATTTAAAGACACCGGAAGAAATAAACCATAATGTTAAGTCCATAACATCTCAATATGAAAGATTATTCAATAGTGAAAAAATCACTGTTGTTAATAACTACGATTGGTTTAAGAATTTCGGTTATTTAGATTTTCTACGAAAAGTTGGTAAGCATGTACCAATGAGACAAATGCTTGGCCGTGAATTTGTTCAAAGCCGTCTCGGTGAAAATGGAGCGGGTATAAGTTACGCTGAATTCAGCTATTCACTTATACAAGGCTACGATTTTCTGCACCTATACGAAGAACTTGGAGTTACTCTTCAGGTTTGTGGTGCTGATCAGTGGGGAAATTGTATCGCTGGGGTTGATCTAGTAAGAAGGATTAATGGTGGGGAGGCACATATATGGTCTGCACCACTAGTTATAAATAAATCCACTGGAATAAAATTCGGTAAAACTGAAGAAGGCGCAATTTGGTTAGATGAAAAACAAACTAGTCCATATAATTTTTATCAGTTTTGGTTTAACTCTGATGACGATTCGGTTCTGGACTACCTAAAATTGTATACATTAATCGAAAAAAACGAATACGACGAACTAATTACTAAGTTTAATAATGATCGTGGGTCTAGAATTGCTCAAAAAACATTAGCTTATGAAGTTACGAAGATTGTTCATGGTGAAAAAATTGCCAATGCTATTATTGCTGCGAATGAAATATTATTCGGCAAGAAAGACTTTGATACTCTAAGTGATGATGAAGTAGCTCAAATAAAAAATATACTTCCTAATTATGAAGTGCAGGATAATTTAGTTGATACCATAGTTAATTCTGGGCTTGCTAAGTCTAAAACAGAAGCTATGACCTTTGTTATAGATGGCGCAATAAGACTTAATGGCGAGAAGATAACAGATGCTTCTTTTGCCATAAAGAACAGCGTTAACTTACTACAAAGAGGTAAGAACTTATTTTCCGTAGTTGTTAAAAAATAAATAAATGATAATATAGGATACTAGTAATATGACAAAACATAAAAAAGCCGATCAATATAATGACCCAAGCCACAATTACCAGAAATATTGGCTTGGACGAGACTACGAGCATCAAGCTGAAGTATTAGCTATAGATAAATTACTCGATGGTAAACACTTCAAACATGCACTAGATATTGGTGGAGGTTACGGAAGACTTAGCGTAGAACTTGAAAAATATGCCGATAAAGTAACTCTCGCTGAACCTTCACAGCAACAGCTAGATATAGCTGATTCATTTTTAGAAGATCATCCAGCCATTGAAAAGAAACTTATGCAAGCTGATGATATTCAATACAAACCAAAGACTATTGATCTAGTTACTATGATTCGAGTCATGCATCATTTACCCGATCCATCGGCTGAATTTAATGAAATTTCACGAGTACTATCTGATGAAGGTGTAGCTATTATAGAAGTAGCAAATTATATGCATTTTTTAAATCGTGTTAAACATTTAGTTGCTGGCAAGAAAATGCCTATTGAGCCTGTCGATATCAGATCTGAAAAATACAAGAATGAAGAAGAAATAGCTTTTGTAAATCATAATCCAAAAACTGTTTCTAGACAATTAGCTCATGCAGGTCTAAAAGTCGATAGAATATTATCAGTTTCTAATCTTAGAAGTGCTAAGTTGAAAAAAACAATGCCTATGAATGCCATGCTAGCCATTGAAGGTATATTACAACCAACCCTTTCTAAGACTTTCTTTGGCCCAAGTATTTTCTTTTTGGTTTCTAAAGCTAGCTAATCTAGCCTATACTTAATCTTAATTATGTTAACTGACTCAATTTCTAGCATCAAAGGTGTGGGTGATGAGATTGAAAAAAAATTAAATACTCTCGGTGTATATAACATCCAGAATCTTATTAACTATTTCCCAAAGAGATATGAAGATTATTCGAATCTTTCTATCATCAACAGTCTAATGCCTGGAGTAATAACTGTAAAAGGCAAAATCAATCAGGCTACAGGGCGATACGTTCGACGCGGTCTGCATATTACTGAAGCCGTAGCTAGTGATTCATCGGGTAGCGTACGAATAGTCTGGTTCAATCAGCCTTATCGGGCGAATGCTCTAAAGCCAGGCCAGGACTACTATATTTCAGGTAATTATGAGCTCTCCAATAGTCGCTTCTCAATTATGAATCCAAGCGTTGAGCTTGTCAGTGATTTTCCAGCCAATACTGCTCGTATTTTACCTGTATATAAGCTAACCAAAGGGATTACTTCAAACCAAATTAGAAAAATTATGAAATCAGTTATTCCTCAGATCCGAGAATTACCTGAAACGCTACCTAATTGGATTATAGAAGATGAAAAGTTACTAAGTCGTAGTCAGGCCATGGAAATAATTCATTTTCCACCAAAAACAACAGATATCTCATTTGCTGAGAGAAGATTAGGTTTTGAAGAAGTTTTTGAGCTTAGCTTAGCAAGCCTTTTAAATAAACAAGAAATAGAATCTCTTAATTCATTTAAGATTAATTTCGACAAAGATCTAGCTTTAAAGTTTGTGGGAAATTTACCTTTCAAGCTTACTGACGCACAAAGGAAAGTCGTCTGGCAGATTTATCAAGATTTGAATCAAGCTAAGCCTATGAACCGTATGGTTGAGGGTGATGTTGGTTCGGGTAAAACAGTAGTTGCAACCATGGCCTCACTAATGGCGATAGCAGAGGGCTTTCAGGTTACTTTTATGGCACCAACTGAGATTCTAGCCCGTCAGCATGCAGATACTATCAGACAGCTACTTGAACCTATGGGCTTTGGAGATAGTTTAGGCTTATTGGTTGGGTCAATGAGCAATAAGGACAAAAAAGAAGTTAAGGATTTACTAGCATCTGAGAAGATTAAGTTTATCGTTGGTACTCATGCCTTAATAGAAGAGAACGTAGTTATGAATAAACTTGGGCTAGTAATTGTTGATGAGCAACAAAGATTTGGAGTAGAACAAAGGAAAAAACTAATGGCTAAGGCAAAAAAAATGCCACATTTTTTAAGCCTAACAGCAACTCCAATACCTAGAACACTGGCTCTAACCATCTTCGGTGAACTAGACGTATCGCTCATAGACGAAAAGCCAAAATCTAGATTACCAATAAAGACAAAGATAATATCGCCAAATTCTAGAAAACAGCTTTATCAAGAGATTAATAAGGAACTTGATGAGGGTAGGCAAATGTTTGTTATCTGCCCACTAATAACTGACTCCGAAGTCTTAGATGTTAATTCAGTTGAAAAGATATATCAGCAAATGTCTACGGTAGATTTTAAAACTCGAAAAATTGGAATGTTACATGGAAAAATGAAGGGTTCTGATAAAAATGCCATCATGCAAGATTTCCTTGATCATAAAATAGATATATTGGTATCAACTACCGTCATTGAAGTTGGGGTTGATGTTCCTAATGCATCTGTTATGCTTATTGAGGCAGCAGATCGGTTTGGACTAGCTCAACTTCACCAGCTGCGTGGTCGAGTCGGACGCGGTAAGGACCAAGGCTATTGCTATCTTATGTTAAGTGATAGTTCTTCACCTAGTCCTAGGCTAAGAGCCTTAGTAAGTTCAAATGATGGTTTTAAATTAGCTGAGCTAGATCTACGCTTAAGAGGCCCAGGTGCAATTTATGGAACTATGCAACATGGTGAGATAGATTTTAGAGTAGCTAAGTTAGACAATCTTGACCTAATAAAATCTGCACGTAATTATGCTTTGAAATTTATTGATAAAAAACACGAATTAAGTCAGTATAAAGAGTTAGAAACTAAAGTAAATAATTTAAGGATTATAACTAATTTAAACTAAATATTATGTATTCAGGAACAACACTCACACCAATATCAGGAAGAATACTAGGAGCACATCAGAAGATCGATAGAGTCTCTAGACGTTTACTATCGGAAATGATTGAAGATAATAAAGTATTTCCATCAACTAAACATATATTACATTTCGAAGGATACAAGGGCCCAGATGCCATAAAAAGAAAAAGTCCTTCCGTTGATGAGCCTTGGCATTTCTTCTCACCTTTTGATGACAGTGATTTCGATATAGTTAATACCATACAGGAACACTACAATGAACTGGTTAAAGTTTTAAAAGAAGGTAATCAGGAACGTACTGCTTTCGAAGCAGCTTGGCTTGCTCATGCTATTGTTGACGGTCTAACGCCAGCCCACCACTATCCATATGAGCAAAAATTATCCGAAATTCGGGGCGAAGATATGGAAAGTCGTGATTCTGTGAAAGAGAAACTTATGGTCTCAGGTGATACTAAGAGAGAGACCGTTAAGAACAATTGGCAGATGTGGGGACCTAAAGGACTTATTTCGACTCATGGTCTATTTGAGCTTGGTGTCGCTAGTCTATCTAAACCCTTATCATTCAATAATGCTAAGCCTACAAAAGCGGAAATGATAGAAGCTCATAAAATTGGCATAAAACTTTTCTTTAGGAATAGAGCTAGAGAGATTGCTGTAAAAGATCTTTATACTATTTTCTACAAGAAGGGCTGGACTTTGAAATTAATGGTCGAAATACGCAATAAACTAATGCCAACAATTATTAATACAGTTACTCTTGCTTGGTACTCTGCTCTAGTTGATGCAGGACTTGTTGAGCTTCCAAAGACAATTAAAAAATGAGAATAATTTCCGGTAAATTCAAAGGTCAAACTTTTGATACTCCAAATGGTCATAAAACTCACCCAATGAGCGAAAAAATAAGAGGAGCTCTTTTCAATATACTAGGAGATATTGAAGGACTTAGCATCTTGGATATTTTTGGAGGTTCCGGTGGAATTAGCTTAGAAGCAGCAAGTCGTGGGGCTAGCAAAATAACTATTGTAGAGAACGATAGAATCGCTCAAAGAACCATCCAACATAACATCGCTAGGTTTGGACTTGAGGACAATATCACATTAATATCGGCAAATGCTTCATCTTGGATGAATAAAAACCCTAATGAGAAGTTTGATATAGTTATCGCCGATCCACCTTATGATAAGCTTCAGTATGATCTCGTAGAAAGACTCTACACTCTGTTAAATGATCACGGACTGCTTATCCTTTCATGGCCAACTAAGGACAATCAGATAAGAATTAATAACTTAAAATTATTAGATAGAAAAGATTATGGAGATGCGCAATTGATTTTCTATAGGTTAATCTAGTAAAATATAGATTGGATCCGGGGATGTGGTGGAATTGGTAGACACGCTAGCCTTAGGAGCTAGTGAGGCAACTCGTGAAGGTTCAAGTCCTTTCATCCCCACCAAGAATATCGATTTGACCACAGAAGAATCTGTGGTCTTTTTTATTACTTGATTATATTCACTAGTCTATTCATAATATGGTTAAGTTAACTTATGAAAACTTCTAATAAAAAAAATGTGGGTGTTGTCAGTTTAAAGTCAGGTGTTTCCTTTAGAGTCTGGGCGCCCAATGCCGACCAAGTATATTTAATTGGAACTTTTAATGATTGGCAAAAACAGTTAATGAAGAACGAGATGGACGGATACTGGCATCTATTTATAAAGAATGCTCAAATTGGTCAAGAATATAAGTATATTATCGAAAATGGCGATAAGGTTATCACGCACAATGACCCAAGATCGTTTTATTGCACAACTGCCTCAGGCGCTTCTGTTATCACGAATCGCAACTTTGACTGGGGAGATGATAAATATATCAATCCAAATGCTAATGAGCAGATTATCTATGAACTACATATTGGAACCTTTAACCGTGAAGACCTATCGATTAATGGTGATTTTGAAAGTGCAATTAAAAAGTTAGATTATCTACAGGAATTAGGCGTTACAACTATAGAATTAATGCCAATAAGTACAATGGCCATGGACCGTGGTTGGGGCTATGGAATTGATTATATATATTCTGTAGAGAGTTTATACGGTGGACATTATGGTTTTAAAAAATTTATCAAGGAAGCACACAGAAGAAACATGGGGGTCGTACTAGATGTTGTATACAACCACCTCGGTCCCGATACTAGTCTAGATTTATGGCAATTTGATGGCTGGAATGAGAATAATTACGGAGGCATATATTTTTATAATGATTGGAGAGCTGAAACACCATGGGGAAATACTAGGCCAGACTATGGTCGTCCAGAAATTCATCAATATTTCATAGATAATGTTAGATATTTAATACATGATTTTAGGCTTGATGGATTAAGAGTCGATTCAACCTTGTATATCCGTAATGTAGCGGGGCATGATGGCGATCCCTCTAATGATCTAGCAGAAGGTTGGGAATTATTGCAAAAAATTAATAAAGTATCCAAGGCAATAAATCCAAATGCCATTACAATTGCTGAGGATAATGGGAGGAATGATTATATAACTAAAACTCAGGATGATGGAGGGGCTGGTTTTTCAACTCAGTGGGACTTAGAATTTTCATCTCTTCTGAAGAATTTATTATCTACTGATCAAACAGATAAGATTAATTTCTCAGGATTAGACTTCGAATTGGGCAGAAAGATAAATGATGATGGATTTCAAAGGGTAATCTTTATTGACTCACATGATAGCGCAGCTAATGGTTCGTCAAGATTCATCGAAACTATATCTCCTAAGATAAACAATTCATTATTCGCTAGAAAACAGGCATTAATTGCAGCTACAATAATTATGACAATCCCTGGAATTCCTATGATATTTCAAGGCCAGGAGATACTAGAGGGTGGATCTTTTAATGATTGGCAGGGTATTAATTGGAAGCTAGCAGAAAAAAATAGTTCCGTAGTCGAAGCCTATAAGCAATTAATTAAATTACGCAAAAACAGTCTTAATGTATCTAAAGGATTAACTGGACAGAATTTTAGCATTCTAAATTTTGATGATTCCAATAAAGTACTTGCTTATAGGCGTTGGGAAAATGGAGGAGCAAATGACGATACTGTAATTATTATAAATTTCAGCAATAAAAGCTTTGATAACTATAGCCTTAATTTTCCCAGTGATGGAGAATGGAAATTAGCTTTTTGCTCGACTGATAAGCAGTATATAAAAGAATCGAAAGTAGATATCAATAAAACCATAATTGTTGAGCATGGTAGTGCAAATTTAATAATGCCTGCATCCACAGCGATGATATTTCATCATTAAGTTTAGATATCTTATACCATACTAGTTTGTAGCCATTGTTATGTTGATAAAAATTTAAATATATATTACAATGGTTATGGTTTGAATAAATAAAAAAGGAAAATCAATGAGTAAAATATTAGATAAGCAAAATGGTTTTGGTCATTTAGAAGTAATTTTAGTAATTTTAGTAATTTTTATAATTGGAGCTATTGGCTATTCGGTTTTTATAAATAAAAAATCTGATGCCAGCAAAAATACAACAGCTGCTGCTAATACCCTCGTGGGCTACACTAAAATAATAAATGCAGCTAACGGACATGGAATTACAGCTTCCGCTTGCAAAACATACAGCAATGGAATCTATAAAACTGAATTATTTTTCACTAAGAAGAGTGCAACCCCAGCTTATTATTATGCCTATCAGGTATACAGTACTAATCCTACCAATACTAATCCCATCACATTACAAGAAAGTAATAAGTATTATGCCGGAACAACAGCGCTATATTATCTAAATTTATCAGCTGCTGATGGCGATAATGTAACGGTTAAAATTGGACCAAGTGCAACTGATCCGTATCTTGGAGCTTCCACTACTGCTTTCATAAATCGAACTGTAACCGGATATCCTAGCTTTAGTCTAAATCGATTAAAAGTTTGCCCATCATAATTTTCATATCCTATAGTCACTTATAATGTACAATAAAAGATATGCTTTCAATTAAACCTTATAAGGGTACTCGGGATTTTTATCCAGAAGACAAAAGACTACAAAAACTTATCTTTAATCAGATTCGTAGTGTTGTTCAGAGCTATGGGTACGAGGAGTACGATGCACCTATTGTTGAATCCATAGATTTATTCAAAGCCAAATCCGGAGAAGAGATAGTTAATGAACAGACCTATAGCTTTGAAGATAGATCAGGCAGAAAATTAACACTACGTCCTGAGATGACGCCTTCTGTGAGCCGCATGGTGGCAGCAAAAAGACAAGAACTAGCATATCCACTCCGTTGGTACAGTATTCCTAATCTATGGCGCTATGAGAGACCACAAAGAGGAAGGCTAAGAGAACATTGGCAGCTAAATGTAGACATTTTTGGAGTTGATAACATCAATGCAGAACTTGAACTCATTCAATTATCTGACAAAATACTAAAATCTTTTGGAGCAAAATCTGACTCTTATCTAATTAAATTGAATTCAAGAAAGTTCATTGATTATATATTCAATGATTTCTTTGGATTAAATGGCCTTGCATCAAAAAAGGTAATTAAGCTAGTTGATCGAATGCATAAACTAGAACCCGTGAAATTCGAAGAAAGCCTCAGAGAGATTATAGCTGAAGCTAAATCTCCAGCTCCGGTTGTCGATGAAATCATAAGTCTACTTAAAATTAAAAATATAGAATACTTACCACTACCTTTAAAATCTCATGAATCATTAATTAGCTTGTATGAACTTATGAATGACCTAAAAAAGTTAGGAATAGAGAATTACGTTTTCGATATTACTTTAATGAGAGGCTTTGATTATTATACTGATGTAGTTTTTGAAGTATTCGATACAAGTACTATCAATAATAGGGCCATGTTGGGTGGAGGTAGATACAATGGACTAGTCGGATTGTTCGGAGTAGAGCCAGTTGCTACTGCCGGATTTGGTTTTGGTGATGTAACGCTATTTGATTTTCTAGAAGTCCATAAGTTATTACCGATTGTTAAGCCTGAGACTGATGTCTATGCAATTGTTATCGGAAATCACTATGTAAAAGCAGATAAATTTATCGATGAACTAAGAAAGAACGGTATAAACGTTGCAGTTGACCTGACTGAGAGAAAAATAGCAGCTAGAATCAAAACAGCAGATAAAAAGAAGATTCCGTTTGTTATGTTTATAGGCGAGGAAGAAATCACAAAGAATAAGATAGTTCTAAAAAATATCTTGAATGGTGAAGAGTCTACGTTGACAATTAACCAGGCTATTACAGGCATTAAGATATTTAAAAATAACTAGTCTTTTTCTATGGATAAATTAAAAGTAACCTGTTATAGTTGTTGTTTATGCAAGTAAAAACATCATTCAAAAACGATACTAACGCAGTCTTATCTATTATTACTGCTCCAGAAGATTTACAACCGATTCATGACGTCATCTTAAAAGAATTTCAAAAAACTACTAAATTACCTGGTTTTAGAGAAGGAAAAGCACCACTTAATATTATCAGCAAAAACATCGATCAAAGTAGATTACAGACTAGTTTTCTAGATAGAGCCGTCGGCGAAATTTATAGACAAGCTGTTTCTCAAGAGAAATTACGACCAATTGGACAGCCAACTGTTTCAATCAAAAAGTTTGTTCCTTTTTCTGTGCTTGAAGCTGAATTTGAAGTCGAAGTAATAGGCAAGATTGAACTCGTTGATTATAAAAAAATGTCTCTACCAAAGAAAAAAATATCAGTAACAACAAAGGATATTGATGAAGTGCTTAAATCTCTAGTAGATCGTAGTGCTGAAGCTAGCGAAGTAAAAAGAGCTGCT
>CAIYEO010000064.1 GCA_903925195.1 uncultured Candidatus Saccharibacteria bacterium
GTAAAGTCCGCCAGGCAGTGGATTAGCTTCATTAAAATATACTTTATTAGTTTTTGTATCTATAAGCATATCTACTCTCGCTATACCGCTACACCCAAGTGCCTTATATACTCTGAGACCGGTTGCTTCTGCCATTTGGGTTCAATTTCTTTAGGGTTATATCTTTGCATAATAGAGACATTATATGGTATTAACTGGATATCTGCCAGATTACAGATTTAAATCTTAAATTATAAGAATTATCTTACTTAGAATTATTACATCCAAGACTAGTGATTTCTATTGCATAATAAGATGTTGTAGAAATTATGTTTTTGCGTTCAATAGATTTAAATTATGAATAGATAGTTGCAAGATCCTAGAATCACTTGTTACTAATAGACAATTTTCATGAATTGCCATTGTGATGATGGCATTATCAAAAGGGTCTTTATTGTTAGGATTGAATAATGTGTAGTTTTGAAGAGTTGTTTTATCGGGCACTAAAAGTTCTATACCCATGCTTTGCAGATCATCTAATACGCTTGGATCATAATTTAATTTACCGATTGATGCTTTTATAATCATTTCATAAACAGAGAAATAACTAAGATAGAGTTCATTAGATTTATTTAGTAGAACTTCTCTAGTCTTACTCCCTAGTCGATCATCATTATTGAGGAGCCATATGAAAACCTGGGTATCTATTAGCAATTTCACAGAAGCCTAGTTTTCATACATGAGGTTAGAGACAAAGTGTTCAGTTTTTTCGGAAAATGAGTCTGGCTTTTCTGTAATTTTACCCTTTGCGATAGTAAAGTTACGTTTAGCGCCGGGACCATTACCCTGATTTGGAATACGTGTAAGTACTACTTCAGCTTTTCCGAAGCCTCCAATATATACCTTTTGACCTTTTTTTGCAGCAACTATATATTTACTTAGGTTTGTTTTTGCATCATGAATTGATATTGTTTTCATGTCAATATATTAGCTAACTTAGCTAATATAGTCAAGCATAATTATTATCTCAAGGATAATGACTATTTAAACTGAGATAAGTAACTTGTCTTAAAAACTGTCTCTACTGAATCTCTTTCAGCTTTTCGCTCAATTGCTAGCTCTACTAGTCTTGAAACCAAATCAATATTAGTCATTCCAGCCTTGTTCCAGTTATGAGCGTAAAGTCCGCCAGGCAGTGGATTAGCTTCATTAAAATATACTTTATTGGTTTTTGTATCTATAAGCATATCTACTCTCGCTATACCGCTACACCCAAGTGCCTTATATACTCTTAGACCGGTTGCTTCGGCTTTATCATACAAATCCTTAGGAAGCTTGGCAGGTATGATTGAATAACCCTGGCTACCGCTACTGCTCTTACCCTTACCGCCCTTTTTACCGCCTCTTAAATACTTAGTATCGAAGTCAAAGAAATCTTCAGCATGAAGCATAGGTTGCTCTAATAAGGCAGGAGTTAATTCCTGATTGCCAAGTATAGGTAGTGTAACTTCGACTAAATTCGATACTTCTTCCTCGACTAATACTTTATCGTCATAATGAAGAGCTACTTCAATAGCATTTTCTAAGTCTTTTGATTCTTTGACTCTAGTTATTCCTATTGATGAACCAAGGTGAGCCGGTTTTACAAAAACAGGATATGTAAGTTCGCTGTTTATTGTGCGTAATGATGTAGTAGTGTCTTTAAGAAAATCATGCTTCGAA
Organism: uncultured Candidatus Saccharibacteria bacterium; assembly: GCA_903925195.1. Next base: position 1,702 of record CAIYEO010000064.1, read on the forward strand.
AAAGCAACGTACTTCGTGATATCAATACCCGATGACTGAATTACCTGTTTAGCTAAAACTTTATCCATTGCAACCGAACTTGATCTAACATCACAACCAACATATGCTACGTTTGCCATTTCACAAATCGCCATGAGTTCACCATCTTCGCCATGAGTTCCATGAGTTGCCGGAAAAACTAAATCAATATTAATAGATTTTTTTGAAAAGCCGGATTGGATTATCTGCAAACCATTACTAAACCCGAGAGATATAGGTTTTAAATGGGATAATAAACTAGTTAGTTTATCTCCAGAGTATGCATTAATATCTTTTAGCTTATTATCTGAATACCAATTCCCGTCCTTAGAAATATATACTGGGATAACGTTATAGTCTCCAGTAAGTTCAAGAGGTTTTATAATACTTACAATTGCAGTCACAATAGAAACATCATGCTCTGCAGAACGAGATCCAAAGACAACTGCTATGTTTAATTTATTCATTATCTTAATAGTATATCAGAAGATTATTTATACTGATCAGGCCAATCATTTTGCATCATAACTAAATCTCCCTCAGCAACAAACTGATCTAAGTTCTTATAAAATCTAAGTGGATTATCTTCTATTATTAACTTTTTCTTATATTGACCCTTATGAAGTCCAGTTTTTATATGTTCAGTAACTGAGTTTTTCATAAGCACCACCATATCAGGATTAGCCCTGGCTATTAATTCACCTAGTTTTTCGTGAACATTTTTATTTTCTTCGCCCTGATCAACGAGACCAGGCGTAACGTATATTTTACGTTTGGCTTTTAGATGAGCCAATAGTTCTGTTCCGACTCTCATGCCTTCTATATTGCCATTATACGTATCGTCGATAACCCAAGCATTGTGAAGCTTATATGGTTGCATCCTATGCTCATATGGCCTAGTCTCAGCGATTGCCGATACAATTTCACTACTAGACATACCAAACTCCATAGCTAAGGCCGCAAC
>CAIYEO010000065.1 GCA_903925195.1 uncultured Candidatus Saccharibacteria bacterium
CGCTGTGTTTATTTTTATTATTACTAGGTTGATTTGATACTTTCCATAAAAGCGATTTCTATTTTCAAGCTTATTATGTTATAGTCTAGAAACTAGATAAAGCTGCTTAAACGTTAATAGGTTAGGTTCTAGAATAATAAAGTATAAGTGTTTCGAGGAGCAGCTAACTGATTGCCAGTTTCCCTCTCGCGCTGTAAGAAGGAGAATAGAAAATGGCAAATAAACTCTTTATAGGCTCTTTAGCTTATTCAGTAACTGACGATGAATTGAAAGAATTCTTCGAAGCTGCAGGAACTGTAGCTTCAGCAAACGTCATAATGGACCGTGCAAGCGGCCAGTCTAAAGGTTTCGGATTCGTAGAAATGTCTACAGATGCAGAAGCTGAAAAGGCTGTAAAAGAATTAAATGGTAAAGATCTTTCAGGAAGAGCTATCAACGTTAGTGAAGCTCGACCTCGTGAAGAACGACCAAGAGATTCTTTCCGTGGCGGTAACGGCGGCGGTGGCGGCGGTTACTCAGGTGGCGGCGGTGGCGGCGGTGGCCGTGACCGAAGATACTAATTTTTAATTAGATATCTAATATTTATAGGCTAGTACATTTTTGTGCTAGTCTATTTATATGGAAGACAACTCTTACGCTATAAAATTGGTGGATGTATATAAGTCCTTCAAAAAGAACAATGTTTTAAAAGGTATCAGCCTTGAAGTCAATAAGGGTGAAATATACGGTTTTTTGGGCCCTAATGGAGCTGGTAAAACAACAACAATCAGAGTTTTACTGGATATAATTAGAGCCGATAAAGGCTATGTAGAATTCTTTGGTGAATCTAATCAAAAAATTAGAAAAACTCATTCCCAAATTGGTTATTTGTCTGGCGATATGGTCATGGACAAAGATTTAACTGGTAAACAATATCTTAAATTTGTTAATTCTCGGTATCGTCATAAATCTATGGCAAACGCAATAGTCTTATCGGATATATTAAAAGTAAACCTTGCTACAAAAATTGGTAAATTATCTACTGGTAATAAACAAAAAATTGGTTTAATATCCGCGCTTATGCATAACCCTAAGCTACTAATACTAGATGAACCATCACAAGGTTTTGATCCTTTAATCCAGCAAGTATTCAAAAAACTAATCCATCAATTCAGGAACAAAGGTGGAACAGTCTTCATGTCCTCACATATTCTAGAAGAAGTTCAGGATCTTTGTGACCGTGTTTGTTTCATAAAAGACGGAAATATTATTGGCATTAAATCAGTTAAAGAAATAACTTCTTCTTCTAGAAAAAAAATTACCATTAAAGCTGATAGTAAAGACATAGAAAAAATAAAATATCAGCATAAAGCTTTACCGGGCCTTAATTTTATAAGCGAGGAACAGGAATCTATTGAAATGGGTTTTTCGGGTGATGTTAATAAGCTTTTAGATTATTTGTCTAAGATTAAAATTAAAGACATAAAGATTACAGAACCTGCACTTGAAGAAGTATTTCTGGATATCTATAAGGCTAAAGAAACAAATAAGGAAATTATATGAGATTTTTACTAACTAAAATATTATTCCAAAAAAGAGCTTTGATAATGTGGTGGTTTATTGGAATGATCGCACTATCTATCATTATGATGTACTTTTTTCCATTTTTTAAGAATAGTAATATGGCGGCTTCATTATCCTCTTTGCCGTCATCTGTTCAGAAACTAATTGGAGACCAGGGTTCATGGTCAACTATATCGGGATATATAACTGAGCAGATTTTTGCACTAAGAGCACCACTACTGATATCAGTATTGTCTATATTCATATTTACAGCCCTAATTACTGGTGATGAGAAAAAAGGCCTCACTGAGACTCAACTCAGCTTAAGTAATGGTAGAACCTGGATTTTAATCAATAAATTTTTAGCAGGAACGTTAATTGTTTCAATTGCTCTAGCTGGAACTTTATTGGGAATTTTAGCTGGACTGCTCTTAGTCCATTCCAATTACTCTGCAGTTAAAATTTTAATTTTAACTGTTAACTGTCTCATTCTTTGTTTGGACTTGGGACTTGTTTCTTTATTGTTTGGATGTTTGTTCGGAAGTAATGGATTGGCAGTTGCGGTAGCGTCACTGTACGCTTTTTCTAGCTATCTAGTATCATCTATGGTTGATTCAGTATCTAGTCTTAGGATTGTCGATAAGTTTTCACTGTTTCATTACTATACCAATGCATCTACTTTTGATCTTAGGAATCTAATAGTGCTTATATCGTTTGGCGTTGTTTGCTTGGTTGTTGGACTGATAGGATTCAGCTATAGGGACATCAAGACTAACTCCTAATTCACTAATAGTTTATAGATTGTCGAACATCGGCTATAATCTATCAAAGAACATAATTTGTTTCAAAAAAACTTAATCGATAAGGTGTATTGATTCTCATGCCAGAAGAACAAAATAATTTTTATGTAACTACTTCTATACCATATGCTAATGGTGACCCTCATCTTGGTCATGCGTTAGAATTCGTTATGACTGACGTTATCGCTAGATCTGCGAGACAAGCCGGCAAGAAAGTAATCTTTAGTACTGGAACGGATGAGCACGGCGAGAAGATAGCTATAAAAGCTGCTTCTTTGAAACTCACACCTGAACAGTTTACTTCTAAGATATCTGACGAATTTAAAGATCTTCAGAAAATCTTAAATATTAGCAATGATAGGTTTATTAAGACTACAGATAAAGGCCATATTCAAAGAGCCGCTATAATCTGGCAAAAATTATCTCATGATATATACAAAGGTAAATATTCTGGCTGGTATGATGTTAAGCAAGAAGAATTTGTTCCAGAAGGACAACTAGATAAAGCAAGAACTGATCCATCTCATCCTCAGGCTTACAAAAAATTAGAAGAGAACAACTATTTCTTCAAACTATCCAAATACACTGCTCCAATATTAGAAGCAATTGAAAATGGAACTTTTGAAATTATTCCTGAAGCTAAAAAAAATGAAGTCACATCATTACTGAGGGATGGATTGCAAGATATTAGTATTTCTAGGCCTAAAAATAAATTAGACTGGGGTATTGAAGTTCCCGGTGATCCTACGCAGGTAATGTATGTTTGGTTTGAGGCCCTCATGAATTATCTGACAGTTCTTGGTTATCCAGAGAATGAAGATTTTAAAAATTTTTGGCCAGCAGACGTTCAGGTCGTCGGGAAAGATATTGCTAGGTTCCATGCTGCAATTTGGCCAGCAATGCTAATGAGCTTGGAGTTACCTATAACTAAAAGGTTGTATGTACATAGTTTTGTTTATGTGAATGGACAAATAATGAGCAAGACTTTAGGTAATGGTATACATCCTAAAGAAATTGTTGATCATTATGGCGTAGATGGTTTCAGGTATTTTTTCCTAAGACATATTCCAAGCTATAATGATGGTGATTTTTCTTGGGATCTAATGAATGCAGCTTACAATAATGAGCTAGCTAATCAGCTTGGTAATGCCGTCCAAAGAACTGCTGCTATGGTTATGAAGTATCAGAAAGGTTTAATCGGTGAAATGCCAAAAGCCAACCATGATACTGGACCATACCAAGAAGCTCTTAATAATTTCCAGTTTGATCGTGCCTTGGATGATATCTTCCAACACATAAAAGGATTGAATCAATACATAGACGAGGAGAAGCCTTGGCAGCTTGCAAAAGATAATGATGCTGACCACCTGAGAGAAGTCCTTGCTTACATGGCAAGTAGTCTTGTACAAATTGCAGACTTATTAGAACCTTTCCTACCTGAAACTGCAGTTAAAATTAGATATGTATTCAATGACGGAGTAATCAGACCACTCAAAGAAATGCTTTTTCCTCGTAAAGAACTACCTAGCCAAGCTAAAGCCAAGTAATTGGTGATGGAATTTGTAGACACTCATTGCCATATTCATTCTAGTAACTATGGCTTAGATCCCGAAGAAGTTTTAATTGAAGCTCGTAAATACGGAGTCAATAGCTGTATTTGTGTTGGAACAGATTTAGCCGATAGTAAACTAGCTATTGAGTTCGCTAAGTCTCACAGTAATGTCTACGCTTCAATCGGGATTCACCCTCATGAGGCGAAGGATTATGTAAATTCCCCCGATAAGCTGAACGAATTTGCTAGTCTGCCCGAAGGCAAAGTTGTAGCTATTGGTGAATGTGGTTTGGATTATTACTATAATCATTCAAATAAAGACGATCAAAAAGAAATTCTTAGATTTCAGATTAATCTTGCTGAAAAACATAATTTGCCATTAATATTTCATGTAAGAGATGCCTTTGAGGATTTTTGGCCAATATTTGATGAATTTAATGGTATTAGAGGGGTTATTCATAGTTTTTCAGCCAGGAGTGAGGATTTAGAGCAAATTTTGTCTAGAGGGCTTTACGTTGGATTGAACGGAATTATGACATTTACTAAGAATGATTACCAAATTGAAGCCGCCAAAGCAGTTCCTTTAAATAAAATGATATTAGAAACCGACTCTCCCTTCTTGACACCGGTGCCTTATAGAGGTACAATTGCTCAGTTAAAACATGTGACAAATATCGCAGTATTTTTAGCTAAACTAAGAAACGAATCAATTGAAAGCGTTTCTGAGCAAACTACGAATAATGCTAAATCACTTTTTAACTTACAATAATCTATTACTAGGAATTTATGAATAATCCAGAACAGCATAAAATATTATCCCCATTAGAGTCTGTAAAACAGGATAGACTTAGTGAGCTTCAAGAAGCCTCTATAGTTATTATGTATCATGCCGAGAGAATGGGTGTTGATCTAGATCTTTCAAGCAATGAAAACTTTCTATTTGACGGTGATGAAGCCGCTTAAGTATCGGAAATTAATATTATGTTAAATATATTCCAAGATTTAGCCAAACAAAGACGAAGCGAATATTGCTCTAAAATCAGGAGACAGTTTATTAATAAGGAAGCAAAAATAGGTGGCCAGATATTTGGTAATATCAAGCCAAATGCTAGAAGGGAATTTTTTTGCCTGGATAAGCATACTTGGGTATGGCATGAAGAATGGACAGATAATAACGGCAAGAGACAGATAGTCACTACTCGGTATAGTGTCAGACCAGATGGCATCATAAAAGCTCACAATGATCAGCATTATCAAAAAGTAGAACAGGCAGAAGCCACTAATTTAATCAAAGCTGCCAGCGCCTACCTTAAACGTATACAATCAGAAGTTTATTAGTATTATCTAAACTTTTGTTAATATAAATTTAAGCCTAAATTATGAAAAAAACTATTTATTTAGATTATGCTGCAGCAACTCCAACCGATGAAGCTGTTGTGAAGGCAATGATTCCATTCTTTAATAATCTTTTTTTTAATCCATCTGCAACATATTCTCCAGCCTTAGAAGTAAAGCGAGCATTAACCGAAGCTCGTAAAAAAATTAGTTTCCACTTAGGTGCAAAACCCGAAGAAATAATTTTTACAGCTGGTGGCAGTGAAGC
>CAIYEO010000066.1 GCA_903925195.1 uncultured Candidatus Saccharibacteria bacterium
AGCCTGAAAATTCTTAGTTTTTACATAGTCAGATTGCTTGTTTCCACCCTTATATATGAGCAGCAGCAATGAAATAATTACAATTAATGAGGAATAAAGTAAAACAATTTCGAAAAACTTTAATGATCTGAGACTATCTATGCGAGCAGTCTTTTTATTGACTAATGGAGCGATTGGTTTTATGCCATCAATTTGTTTTCTACTGTTTCTATTAGTCACCTTAATATCCATAAAACTCCTCTTAATTTATATTATCCCAGTCCTGTAACTAGTTTAATACATAAGCTTAAAAATTTGCAATTTATAGAGATAGAAAAAGTATTGACAAATTCAAAGCTAACAGAGTATGTTAAGAGTACCAACAATAATCATAAGAGAGGGAGATTTTGTACAATGGCTTATAAGCACACAAACTCTAAAGGTGTAACATACTACCTTAATTCAAAAAATGTAATACTTCGTGGTGGAAAAGAACAGAGAATCTATTATTTCTCAAAAGATGAACGACCTGAAGCTTCTGATCTTCCAGAAGGATTCATTGTAAACGAAAATCCAAGAAACGGATTTTTGACTGTTAAGCGCGCTTAAAGTACTTAACGCAAGATTTAGTGTTCTAGTTTTATACTAGGACACTATTTTTTTGCTATAATAAGATAAATATATGTCTAAAATTATAGAGGTAAATAATTTAACTAAGGTTTATGAAGACAAGACAGTTGTTGATCATATTAGCTTTGATGTTGAGAAGGGTGAAATTTTTGGAATACTAGGCCCTAATGGTGCCGGCAAGACAACCACCCTGGAGATGATGGAAACATTAAGACCAATAGATGATGGTTTTGCAATCATTAATGGCTTAGACGTCTCGAAAAGCCCTCAGAAGGTGAAATATATTATTGGGGTACAGCCTCAGTCTCCAGCATTTCAGGATAAAACTAAGGCATCAGAGATTATTGAACTATTTTCAGCAGCTTATGGCCAAAAAGTTAGGCCTATGGAGTTTTTGAATGATGTCAATTTGGGAGATAAAGCAAATAGCTATGTAGAAAACCTTTCTGGTGGTCAAAAACAGAGACTTTCAATCGCTGCAGCTTTGGTTCATAAGCCAAAAGTATTTTTCTTAGATGAACCAACTACTGGATTAGATCCTCAAGCTCGAATAAATTTATGGGACTTAGTTAAAAAAGTTAGAGATAGTGGCGTAACAGTCATTATGACCACTCATTATATGGAAGAAGCTGAAGTCCTTTGTGATCGAGTGGCAATCATGGATAAAGGTAAGATTATCGCCATAGATACACCAAAAAATCTTGTAAAGCAGCTTTTAGCTCGAGGTTTTAAGAAGAAGCACATCGTAGAACAAGCCACTTTAGAAGATGTATTTATCGATCTTACAGGAAAGGCACTCAGGGATTAACTTATGAAAAGACAACTCTATACTGTGTATGCCTTTGCAAGATTAAATACTAAAAGATTTTTCAGAGATAAGTTAGCTATATTCTTCGCTATTGTCTTCCCGCTTATCTTTTTGTTTGTTTTTGGTGGACTATTTTCAAAAACTAATTCTACCTCATTCAAAGTAGCTGTTATTAACCAATCAAGTTCGAATCTAGGAAGCACTGTTAGCTCTGAGATTGGCTCATCAAAATTATTTAAGGTTGACTCGCAGATTAGCACACAACAACAAGCTAATGAAAAAATGAGCAAGAACCAACTAGACGCAACAATAATTATTCCAAGTAGCTTCGGTAACTTAATCGGTAACATACCAAAAGGCAACATTGAAGTTATCTATACTACCAATTCAGAACAAGCTGGTTCAGCTATAGTTTCAGTTCTTAACTATCAGATCAAGGTACTAAACTCTAAATATGTAAGTGAGCCAACACCTTTTACGGTCACTGGAACCCAATCTACAAATAAGGCACTGTCACCGTTTGACTATACTTTTTCCGGTTTGCTTGGATTCTCGATTATTGGACTGGGCATCTTCGGACCTATTAATGTTTTTCCTGAGCTTAAGAAACAGGGAATACTAAGACGGTTTCATACTACTCCACTTAGAGTTTGGCAGTATTTTGTATCTACTATGATTTCCCAGGCGATAGTCGGACTAGTTGCTATAGCAGTATTATTCGTAGCTGCAATTACTATTTTTCATCTTAAAGTCACAGGTAACTATATTGAGATAGCGATTTTTATTGTTATTAGTATTATGATGATTTTGGGAATAGGTTTAGCACTTGGAGGATGGGCTAAGAATGAAAGACAAGCTGCACCATTATCTAATATAATTGTCTTTCCGATGATATTCTTATCTGGAACTTTTTTCCCCAGGTTTCTAATGCCTCTTTGGTTGCAGAAAGTCTCTGATTATCTTCCACTAACACCAGTCATAGATGGAATTAGACTTTTAACAACAGAAGGTAAGCATTTAATTGACTTAGGGCCACAATTATTAATTATTGGATTATGGATGATAGTCATCTACTTTATAGCCTTTAGAGTCTTTCGTTGGGAGTAGACATTTAAGCGCTAACGTGATATAATATGACCATGAAAGAAAAAAATAAGATCGACAATAATTCTAACCTAAATGATGATCTCGAAAGAGGTGTTTCTATGGATGCCAGTCATGATACTGGCCATCAGGCAGAATACAATCCAGCAACAGCTAATAAAATTAGAGAAATATTAGCTCAACAAGCAATTGTTAGTGAAGATGGATCAATCTTTATAGCGCTTGAACCAAACACCGAACCAGTAATAGACGATAAAAAAAATGATGTATTTGCCGAAACAGGCACAAGAGAGAACAACCCAAAAACAACCAAGGCTATTAAGGAATATTTAGAATCTAAAAAAGGTTCAGATAAACTAAATACGAAGCCTAAAGTTCGAAAAAATAGGCGTCCAACCATAGCTCAACAAAATGCTAATGCCGCAGCTCATATGAAGGATCACAATAGAAGAGTCATTAAACAGGTCATAGACCCAAGATACTAATTCAATGAGTGACAG
>CAIYEO010000067.1 GCA_903925195.1 uncultured Candidatus Saccharibacteria bacterium
GTTCATGAACTATAAATAAATCACTTGTTAATTTACATTCGATATTGGCTTTAGGTGGCAAACACATATTAATAGTTATTATTAAATGATATATAAAAAACTAAAAAAAATTATTAATTTTTTATTGAAAAAAGTATATAATAATAAACAATTAATAGACGAAGCTAGCAGTGGAGCCGCCATCAGTTATGCTCATTAGTGAATCGCTGTTTACACCGCAGACCAGTAGTTGAGAAAGACCAGAAGGTGCATATCGTCCAGTATCGATAGAAGCTAAGATATCAATGGAGCCGACCTCTTTATCGCCTGATTTATCTACTAGAGTCCCGTTTCGTCTAATCACATATACGAAATAAGTAAAGTTAGCACGGAATTCACCAAAAGACAAAATAGGATTATCCATCTTGTAATTTAGATTCATATTCTTATTAGTGGCTTCATCACCGCGATTATTTAGGTCTTTAATTAGACAACCTTGTTTATACATTTCATAAAGTTGAGAAAGATCTTGAGTATTGTTAGCCAATGCAGTAGTGCAATTTAGAGAATAAAGATGCGGGTATAATCTGCCATTTACTGTAAGACGAACAGTAGATAGACAAGTAGCATAAATATTAGGTGTATCAGTAGCTAACATTGGAGAATATGTTTTAAATTGATGAGTAGCACCAGAACCTGTTCCGCTTAGATTTATCCCAGAACAAGGATTTTGGTTCAATAGCCCAACAACAACAACCGCGGGAATTCTGCCTGCCAAAACGTTGGTTAATTGCACTGAAGACTGATTTGCAGGAACAGGGATTAAGAAAGTATTAGCACTAACTACTGGGATATATACGGGTTGCATACTAATCAAAGACTGATAACTACGAAGAGCGGACTGTGTAGGCGTAATCTGGCGTTCATAATATTTAGCACTTAGAATATTCATAGATACATCAGTTGAAACATCGTTATCATACCAAAGATAATTACCGATACCAACATGTGCGGCACCAGTAGCAGAAGCTTGAACTTCAGAATTAGAGCATTCAAAAATGTTCTTAACACCATTTAAACGTAGGATGAAGTTCTCAACTACGCCAGGAGGTAGGTATTTAGGCGAGAGCCAGATACCATCACGAGGGCGATAGGTGATTTCAATAGCTGAACCATTATTTGTAAAATTTTGATTCAAATATCCACCATCAATACATTCTAAGATTTGACCGTGTGAAGACTGAGAAGCAGTAAGTCCATTAATCCAATCAGTTGAAATAATACCTTCGGTTAGAGTTCGGGCATCATCTCCACCAATAGCAGGGGTAAGCCAAGCAGTTTCAACTTGAATATTACTTTGATTATATAGTGTAGCATTAACGGCACCAGCAGTACAAGCCTTAATATTAGCATCACATAAAATTGTTTTAATAAAATGAGCATATTGTGCTGTAGAACTGTGCTGGTCGCTACAATTAACGTTATTGATATTTAGAGTAATATCTTGCACGAACAGAGCACTGAAATATGCTTTAGGGAAATAAGTCCAGAAAGAACCAGTAGTATATGGGGCACCATTAGTTTTAGTAGTCCCAGAAAGTGATACTTGAAATACGAAACGAGATTCGCTTAAGCTTCGCATCACGTTAAATTGTGGTTGTATTGTCCAGCTAATTGGTTGAAGGGCATTTGGCGTAGTATCACAGATATATACACGGTCTTCAACGTTAATTTTGCTTGAATCAAAATCGCAATTCGCATCTACACCAAACAGATTGTCATCAATTTTAACGTGCGACATTTTCAGTTGTTCTTGATGACCTGCTTCAACTGCAGGCATTGCGGGATTTTCTAATACACCAGAGCCTGACATTTCTGCTAAGGCACTACGACGGCTA
>CAIYEO010000068.1 GCA_903925195.1 uncultured Candidatus Saccharibacteria bacterium
ATCCTCAGTTTGAAGGTCAAACAAAAAACAAATTAGGTAATCCTGAGACAAGAGGCTATGTCGAACAGGTTATGTCTGAATATCTTAATTACTATCTTGAAGAACATCCTGCGATTGCTAAAAAGATTATAGATAAAGCATTATTGTCTGCTAGAGCTAGAAAAGCTGCCAGAGCTGCAAGAGAAAATATTATCAGGAAGGGTATTCTTGAAGGAGCTAGTATGCCTGGAAAATTGGCTGACTGTTCTTCTAAAGACCCTAAGGATTCAGAACTTTACCTTGTTGAGGGAGATTCAGCTGGTGGATCTGCTAAGAGTGGTAGAGACAGCAAAACTCAGGCAATTCTACCTTTAAGAGGTAAGGTCTTAAACGTAGAAAGAGCTCGATTAGATAAAATGCTAGCCAATAATGAAATTCTTAATCTTATCAAAGCTATGGGTGTTGGGATTGAGGAATCATTTGATGTAAGAGGACTACGCTATGACAAAATTATTATCATGACAGATGCCGACATTGACGGCGCACATATTAGTACTCTGCTTTTAACCTTCTTCTTTAGATTTATGGGACCAGTTATTGACGGGGGACATCTTTATCTTGCAAAGCCACCATTGTTTGAGCTAGTTAAACCTGGCAGAAAATCTTCAACATTTGTTTATGATGAGATTAACCTGGCTGAAATATTAACTACTACAATTGAGAAAAGAAAAAAGGAAGGCTTAAAAGTTGATCCTAAAGATGAGAAATACAAACAGGCTGGATTTGTTGAACAAAAAAGATATAAAGGTTTGGGTGAGATGGATGCTGAACAACTTTTTGAAACAACAATGAACCCTGAGAAAAGAGTATTAATTCAAGTTAAAGTAGATGATGCGGAAAAGGCAGATGCAATTTTTAATAAACTTATGGGAACGGAAGTAGAGCTTCGTAAGAATTTCATTCAAACTCACGCTAAATTTGTTAAGGACTTGGATATTTAAGGAATTTATATGGAAGATAAGCAAATCATTAAACCTCACAATAATTTAGAACCTAGATCGATTGAAGATGTCATGGAAACGAGTTACCTTACTTATTCTATGAGCGTAATAGTCTCCAGAGCGCTCCCTGATGTCCGTGATGGACTGAAACCAGTCCATCGTAGGATTTTGTATACAATGAATAGGGACGGGCTTAGATCGTCTGCAAAGCATCGTAAAAGTGCAAACGTTGTTGGAGCTGTTATGGGTGACTATCACCCTCATGGAGATGCTTCAATTTACGACGCTATGGTTAGAATGGCACAACCCTGGTCAATGAGATATATGCTTGTTAATGGCCAAGGTAACTTCGGATCTATGGATGGAGATCCACCAGCTGCTATGCGTTATACAGAAGCTAAAATGGCTAAGTTAGCCGAAGAGCTATTAATTGATATAGATAAGGAAACTGTTGATTTTAGAGAGAATTATGATGGTAGATTGAGTGAGCCATCCGTACTACCAGCTAAACTTCCGAATTTGCTCTTGAACGGCCAACTTGGAATAGCAGTAGGGATGGCTACAAATATTCCTCCACATAATCTTGGAGAATTAATAGACGCAACTATACACATGATAGATAATCCCGATTCAACCGTAGATGATTTACTAGAATTTGTAAAAGGTCCTGATTTTCCTACAGGAGCAACTGTCTACGGCAAAGAATCCTTAAGAACTGCGTACGCAACAGGTAGAGGGGGTATTGTAGTTAGAGGTGTTGCCGAGATTGTTGAGAATCTAAAAGCAAGAACTCAAATACTAATAACTGAAATTCCTTATGGTTTAAATAAAGCTTCGTTGATTGAAAAAATTGCTGATCTTTATAAAGATAAAAAAATCACAGGAATTGCCGATATTAGAGATGAGAGCTCAAGAGGTAAGGTAAGAATTGTAATTGATCTAAAAAAAGACGCCTTTCCTAAGAAATTATTGAATCAGCTATATAAACTTACTCCACTACAGAGTATGTTCCATTATAATATGCTGGCTTTAATAGATGGAATACAGCCAAAGATTCTTGGACTTGTAGATATTATTAGTGAGCATATTAAGCACCGACAAGTAGTCGTAAGACGTAGAACTGAATATGAGCTTAGAAAAGCTCAAGAAAGAGCACATATTCTTGAAGGTCTCAAGATAGCTTTGGATAATATTGATGAGGTAATTACAACAATTAGATCCAGTCAGACTACAGATGAGGCACAAATTAATTTAATAAAGAAATTTAAGCTCAGCGATATACAGGCTAAAGCAATTCTCGCGATGCAGCTTAGAACCCTGGCTGGTCTTGAAAGACAGAAAATTGAAGAAGAACTTTCTGAACTAAAGAAAATAATTTCTGAACTAGAAAAAATACTTGCCGATGAAAAACTTATACTACAGATTATTAAGGATGAATTTCAAGAAGTTAGAAATTCTTATTCAGATGAGCGAAGAACTAAGATAATTCCTGGTGAGCTAGGAAAAATGAGCGATGAAGATCTTGTGCCTGACGAACAGGTAGTTGTAACTCTAACATCTGCTAA
>CAIYEO010000069.1 GCA_903925195.1 uncultured Candidatus Saccharibacteria bacterium
CTTGTCTTATCTATGCATAAGCATTTAAACTAAAAGTAATATGACAACTTCTGCTACTAAAACTATCCCACTCGAAGAATTCAAGCATACTAAAATAATTGCAACAATTGGACCTTCAACTAATTCATATGAAGCAATTGAGGCACTGATTAAGGCTGGGGCTAATGGTCTTAGGCTAAACTTTTCTCATGGTGATTATGATGAGCGTAAACAGCAAATTAAGTGGATTAGGCAAGCCTCTCAAGTCTTAGCTAAACCTGTCGCAATTATTCAAGATCTACAAGGCCCAAAAATAAGGCTTGGAGATTTTATGGGGGTTATCCCTGTTAGTACTGGCCAGGAGCTGATGTTCGGCTTAAATTCTAACTATGAAAGCACAGGACATATCCCTACCCAGATCGATTTAAGCAAAAAAGTTAAAAGAGGTGAAAGATTATATCTAGCCGACGGAAAGATCTCTACATATATCACCTCAGTCAGTCAGGGCATAGTTTATGCTAAGGCTGAAAACGACGGAATATTAATTAGGCGTAAAGGTATTAATCTTCCCGATACAGACTTTGCAGGCGATGTAATCACGGCTAAAGATAAAAGAGATATAGTTTTCGGTTCAACTCAGGACATTGACTATGTAGCTCTAAGTTTTGTTCAATCTTCGGTTGAGGTTGAGATGCTAAAAAAGATCCTGCACAATATTGGCAGTCCAGCAAAAATAATTGCAAAGATTGAGACAAAAGCCTCAATCAATCATTTAGACGATATATTTAGTTCAAGCGATGCCGTCATGGTTGCAAGAGGCGATTTAGCTATAGAAGTTCCTTTTGAATCAGTACCTATAATTCAAAGAAAAATAATTGGTATGGGACTAGAATATGCGAAACCTACCATTGTTGCTACTCAGATGCTTCATAGTATGAATGAATCACCCGAACCTACTAGACCTGAAGTTTCCGACATAGCCACGGCAGTAATTGTGGGATGTGATGCTGTTATGCTGAGCGATGAAACAGCTAGTGGTGAATATCCGTTGCAAGCCGTTAAGGTTATGAAAAAAATTATTCTTTATACTGAAAAAAATACTCCACTCACGACTGTATTCTCTGGAGAAAAAAACGCTACTAGACAATACGCAATATCTAGAGCTATTGCTGGTCTTGCTAATAATATCAATGCCAGAGCTATTGTGGCAGAAACAAAATCAGGGGCGACAGCGAAAAATATAGCTTCACTGAGAAGCTCCATGCCATTAATTGCTGTTACTAGTGAGCCTAGAACTGCTCAACAATTGGCTATAGTCTTTTCGGTAAAAAGCTATGTCAGGCCATCTAATCAGATGACAATTGATAGGCTTACGGATTGGCTAAAGAGTAATAAGCTACTAGACAAGGGTGATGTTATAGTCACAGCTTCTGGTAAATATCCAGGAGTCGTTGGTACTACCGATACGATTAAAGTTCGTATGATTGAATAGGATAATAACAGGAGTAATATGAGTTTTAATAAGCAAACAGTGAAAGATATAGACATTGATCATAAGACAGTTCTATTAAGAGCTGATTTTAATGTGCCTCTCAATGCAGCCGGAAAAATAACTGATGATTATAGGATTATCCAGGCCTTGCCAACAATTAAATATATTCTAGGTAAACATTCTAAACTAATTATTTGTTCTCACTTAGGCAGACCAAAAAGTCCTATGGATAAAAAGTATAGCTTAAAGCCAGTAGCTGCAAGACTCAGTAAATTGATTGGACCCAGTAAAGTTTCTTTTATTGGCAACTGTATCGGATTAGATGTACAAAAAGCAGTCAATGATCTTCAAGAGGGACAAATATTATTATTAGAAAACCTGAGATTTTACCCAGAAGAAGAAGCTAATGATGATAATTTTGCAGAATCACTAGCCAAGTTGGCTGATGTTTTTGTACAGGATGGATTTGGAGTAGTCCATAGAGCACATGCCAGCACATCAGCTATAACTAAACATATTCCTAGTGTTGCCGGATTATTATTAGAAAAAGAAGTTGATACTATAACGAACGTCATGGATCAGCATGAGCGTCCCTTCAGTGCAATTATTGGTGGAGCAAAGATAGCCGATAAAATAGATTTAATTAATAAGTTTATTGAAATAGCAGATTTTGTGGCTATTGGCGGAGCTATGGCTAATACATTTTTGAAAGCGGAAGGTATAGATATTGGTCACTCTATCTATGATAAAGGCGAGGTGACCTTAGCTAGAGATATAATCCGCAAGGCTAAAGCAAAGGCTGAACAGGGATCATTTGCTTTCTTTTTACCCCAAGATGCAGTTGTTGCTAAAAAAATGAATAGTTTAGCTAAAACTAGGATTGTAGATTGGTCAACTCACATCGTTTCAGACACGATTCACTATCCAAAACAATCTCCTGAAATTGATCATAAGGTTATGGAAGATGAACAAATACTAGATATTGGACCATTCTCAGCTGCTTTTATTGCTGGAAGTGTGCAACTATCCAAAACAGTTGTTTGGAACGGCACAATGGGGGTTACTGAGGTCTCAGGCCTGCATAGTTCTGTCGGACCATTCGCAAGAGGCAGTGAAATATTGATTGAAGCAATTCTTGGTGAATTTGGCCATCGTCCTTACAGTTTAGTTGGTGGTGGTGATACTGTCGGCTATTTAGAAAAAAGAAAATTAATTGATGCGTTTGATCATGTATCTACTGGCGGTGGTGCTAGTCTTGAACTTATGGCGGGACGAAAATTGCCAGGAGTAGAAGCATTAATGAATAAACAGGAGAATCACTCATGAAAGAAAACAAATTAATAATTATCGGTAACTGGAAAATGAATCTTAATGTCTCAGAAGCTAGTCTTTTAGTTCACCGATTACATCAAAAGATAAAAGTCCACCGAGGAGTAGATGTTGTATTGGCACCTTCCATGCTAGCTCTTCAGCCAATTAGTCTCGAGATAGACAGAAGACAATTTAAGTTAGCTGCTCAGGATGCATACTATAAAGATAATGGTGCATTTACTGGTGAGGTTAGCTTTACTATGATTAGGGATTTGGTGAATTATGTAATCATAGGTCATTCCGAGAGACGCATATATTTTCATGAAAATCATGAACTTGTTAGAGATAAGGTAACGGCCGCTATCCGTAATGAGATTTCACCAATTATTTGTATTGGTGAAACCAAGTTAGAAAGACAATCCAAAGAAACAAATATGGTAATTCACGATCAATTAACGAGCGCACTAGCAAATATAACTTCAGAAGATATAGAAGACGTGATCATTGCCTATGAACCTGTCTGGGCAATATCTACATTCGATGGAGAGATTGCAAAACCAAAAGACATAGCTAATGTCATAAAGTATATTAGAGAGCAGGTGGAGCATCTGTATGGCGCTCAGATTGCAAAAAAAGTAAGGGTTATCTATGGCGGTAGTGTTGACGATCAGACGATTAGTTCATATCTAGAAATAGACGGCTGTGACGGTGCTTTAGTTGGTGGAGCTAGCTTAAATTACTATAAATTCAGTGAGATTATAGATAAAGCTAGTAAAATTGCATTAAAGAATTCAGAGAAATAGTTCAACAATCTCTTATTAGCTTGCTACAATAATATAATGCTCAAAGAAGACATCCTTAAAGGTTTAAATCCTGAACAACTAAGAGCAGTGGAAACTATCGAAGGTCCATTACTAATTCAAGCAGGTGCCGGAAGTGGTAAAACAAAAACCCTAACTCATAGAATTGCTTTTATAATAGCGTCTTTAAAAGCTACCCCATATAATATCTTGGCTGTAACTTTTACCAATAAGGCTGCTAAAGAAATGAGAGAAAGAGTTGCGACACTGCTAGGGGATGACTCTAACAATAGAAGCTTCATGCCTTATATGGGAACTTTCCACTCAATTTGCGTAAAGCTATTAAGACAAGATGGCGATCATATTGGCGTTCCTAATAACTTTATAATATTTGACGAAGACGACAGAGTTAGTGCAATTAAGCGAGCATCCAAGCAGCTGATGATTGATGAGAAAAGTTTTCCTGCTCGTGGGCTTTCGAGTGCTATAGGATCTGCCAAGAATGTTATGTTAACACCGTCAACTTATTCTGCAACCGCTAACTCGCCAACCCAAAAAACAGCAGCTGATGTCTATCCGATATATGAGAAGATTCTTAAGGAAAATAATGCTTTAGATTTCGATGACCTCATATTGTCTACAGTTAAGCTACTCAAGACAAAGAAAGAGATTCGTGAAAAATGGCAGGCCCAATTTAGATATATCATGATCGATGAATATCAGGATACTAATGAGGCCCAGTACCAACTAGTTAAATTGTTAACATCAGAATCAAAGAATATCGCAGTTGTAGGTGACGATTGGCAGAGTGTCTATAGCTGGAGAGGTGCCGATTTTCGTAACATCTTGAACTTCGAAAAAGATTATCCTAAATGTGCAATCATCAAACTAGAACAGAACTACAGAAGTTCAAAGGCAATCCTTGATGCAGCACATGCCGTAATTACTAAAAACCAGCAAAGATCTGAAAAAAATCTTTGGACCGATAAAGCTGAAGGGATGCCAGTTCAAATCCTCCAGGTGAATAGTGAGAGATTAGAAGGCGAAGCAATAGTTAGGCGCATACGCATGGCAATCGACAGAGGTCTCAGAAAGTATCAGGATTTTTCCGTACTATATAGAACCAATGCGCAATCTAGATCCATAGAGGAAGCCCTTGTTCATTATGGAATACCTTATAAAATTGTTGGCGGTACAAGGTTCTACGACCGTAAAGAAATTAGAGACCTTATAGCTTATCTTAGATTGATTTATCAACCAGAGGATAGAATAAGTTTTGATAGAATTGTTAACTTGCCAGCAAGAGGCCTAGGTGCAAAATCATTACAGAGTTTCAACACATGGCTAATCGAGGAGAAATTAAGTCTATCATCTGGACTAGCACAGATTCAAAACTGTACCTATCTGACTGAAAAAGCAAAGAAAAGTTTGAATGAAGTCGGAGATATTATTGCTACTCTTCATGGGAGAATTGATGAGCTAACTCCATCGGTAATATTAGACACATTAATTAGAAGAATTAATTATCTTGATTATCTAAATGATAAAACACTTATGGGTGAATCAAGACAAGAGAACGTTAAAGAGCTTCTGAGTGTAACTGAAGAATACGCTGAACTTGGAATGTCTGGGTTCTTAGAAGAGATTAGCTTAATAAGCGACCTAGATCAGGCCGATATGACTAATGATAGTGTTACTCTTATGACACTACACGCTGCCAAAGGGCTGGAGTTTCCGGTTGTATTTATGACAGGCATGGAAGAAACTATCTTTCCTCACTCTCGTGCTTTATATGATCAAAGTGATATGGAAGAGGAAAGAAGGCTTTGTTATGTTGGTATGACTAGAGCCCGGGAAGAACTATATTTGATATTTGCTAATTCAAGATTGCTATACGGCGGATTGCAACATAATCCACCATCAAGGTTTTTAAGTGAAATTGATTCTGAAACGACTATTGAAGGCGGATTCTTCGATGACATGCCAAAAAACTTCGGCAACACTGGCACTAATAATAACAACGAGCCTAGGTATGTACCAGACTTCGAAGTTGGCGATAGAGTAAGTCATAATCTATTTGGCGAAGGAAATATAATGGAGATGGACGGAGAAAATGCAATCATCTATTTCAATGGCAAAGGTTCCAAGAAGCTCAATATCTCATTTGCTCCACTTAAGAAAATTGAATGAATTTCCTAACGATCCATATTAGCAAGATAATTTATTGGTTAACTTGGCCAGGCATTTACTTGCTTGTTAGGGGAAGTAATAGGACAAGAGTTTTAATCGTACAGGATAAAAAAGTCCTATTAGTGCAAGGCTGGCTAAACGATGGACGTTGGCAATTACCTGGAGGCGGTGTTAAGAAAAACGAAGATTTCAAAAAAGCTGCTTCTAGAGAGCTAATAGAGGAAACTGGTCTTAAGATAAAATCTCCACAATTGAAATCTATTGGCAACCTTAGTATTCGGGAAAACGGTATTAATTATCAATGTCATTATTTCTTAGTTAGTAGTTGTGATATGACTACTTTGAAAGCTGGCCACGAGATAAGAAGATGTCAATGGTTCAAGGTCATAGAGCTTAATAAAAGCAATTCAGGCATAGACGTACTCGAGGGTTTAAAATTAGTTAACAGATTAGCAATTTGATAAAATATATATAGTTATCTGTCGCTAATCTATCTAAGACATGAAAATTATTTATGAACGATACATCAAGTAAATCAAAAAAGGAAGAGTCGATTGAATATGGTATTTTAAACCATCCTTTTTTGCTACCTATAATTTTATTAGTCATTTGCTTAGTAGGTTCACTGATTTTTTGGATTTCCTCATCGAAAAAAGTTACAGTACCAGTTAATTCAAAAATCGTAATTATTAGCCATGATGGACATACAGTAACGGTTCCAACCAGTCTAACAAGTATCCCTGATTTACTTAGTAGTCTAAATATTAATATCAATGCAGGTGATATAGTTGAACCTAGTTTGACTACTAAAATAAATCAGGATGATTTTAGGGTTAACGTTTACAGAGCAAGACCCGTCGAGATTGTTGATGGAGCTAATAAAACATTTTCATATAGTGCGTCTGTTACTCCTAGGGCCGTAGCATCTCAGGTTGGGGTTAATGTTTATCCAGAAGATAAGCTAACAATCATTCCGTCAACTAATTTTATTAGTGATTCTGCAATTGGTGAAAGAATAGTTGTTGATAGGGCAACTCCTGTGAACCTTAATATTTATGGAACTCCAACTACTATAAGAACCCACGCAAAAACAGTTGGCGAATTAGTAACTCAGGAAAAAATAAAACTCGGCAAAGGGGATAGTATTAATCCAATTAGCACAACACCGATTACTGATAATATTGGAGTCTTTCTAATTCATAAGGGTACTAATATTATAAACTCGACTGAATCTATTCCAATGGCTGTTCAAGCAACACAAGACAATAATCTTGCATACGGCACCTCTTCGGTGAGACAGCAAGGAAGTGATGGGCTGAAGACTGTAACCTATCTCATTAATCTTGTTAACGGCCAGGAAGTAAGCCGAACTGTTATTCAGACCATTGTTACTAAGCAACCAGTAACCCAGATAGTAGTCCAAGGAACAAGCCTTTCTGGAATTAAAGGTGATATGGCTCTAGCAGGTATATCTCCTTCGGACTATCAGTATGCTGACTATATTATTTCTAACGAATCTGGCTGGTG
The DNA here is from genome assembly GCA_903925195.1 of uncultured Candidatus Saccharibacteria bacterium. The sequence goes on from CAIYEO010000069.1 coordinate 7,300, forward strand.
TCCAACAAAG
>CAIYEO010000070.1 GCA_903925195.1 uncultured Candidatus Saccharibacteria bacterium
AATGGCGGCGTAGCTCAGATGGTTAGAGCGCGAGACTCATAAGCTCGAGGTCACAGGTTCAATTCCTGTCGCCGCTACCAGTAATAGCTATTGACATAAGCAGTAATTGTAAGTACAATAGTAATTACAATGAAATCGACGATAATACAAATAGGAAACTCTAAAGGCATAAGAATACCCAAAGATGCACTTATCCTTAGTGGAATAAACAAAGATGTTGAAATTAAGGTAAAAAAGGGTGAGATAAAAATAGTACCATTAAAAGTTAGTAAAGATATTAATGGCTTTTCTAGCGCTTCCGAAGAGTCATTCACCAAGGATTGGATGCGTCCAGAAGAAGAAAATGCATGGAAAATTTATCAATAGGTCAAGTAGTTCTAGCGGCTTTTCCATTCTCAGACTTATCCTCGACAAAACTTAGACCGTGTCTAGTTATTGGGTTGGCTGAATTTAATGACGTCTTACTGTGTCAAATTACTAGTAGAGAATATGGAAGCAAGACAGCAGTAAAATTATTTAAGGCTGATTTTAAGGATGGGGGATTGGCTTTAGATAGTTTTGTTCGCCCAGATAAGATAGCAACATTAGACAGAATAAGAATAAACCGAACTCTGGGAAGAATAAATGACAGTAAGCTAATTCAAATTAAACTGAGCCTTAAAAACATTCTAGAAATAAGTTAATTAATCTTGAATTTAAAAAAAGAGCCCGTAGCTCTTTTTTTAAATATTTATTGACTTACTACAAGCTTGAAAGAATTCTATCTATCTCGCTTATTGCTGGGTCATGAGCTTCAATTAATTCGAAAGCTAAACCGTTCTTGGAATTTGTTTTTTCCATTTTGTTTTTACCTTTTTTTGTTTTTTTAATTTACCTTATCTACTATAGTCGATAAACATAAGAATGTCAAGTATATTATGGGGTACTTATATACTTGACACACCTTAACAGATTAGATACAATAGTAGTATGAATTTAATAGACTTTCAGAAAGAGTTCCCCACAGAAGAGTCTTGCTTAAGATATCTAGAAGAACAACGCTGGTCTGACGGTCGTTATTGTCCTCATTGCGGCTCTTTTGAAACATATAAGTTTAAAGACGGTAAGCTATTTAAATGTAGTGATTGTCATAAACAATTTACAGTTAAAGTAGGCACTATCTTTAGTGATAGTCATGTACCACTTCAAAAATGGTTCTATGCCATATATCTATCTACTTCACTTAAAAAAGGTATTTCATCTATTCAGTTATCTAAATACATTGGCATTACTCAAAAGTCAGCTTGGTTTATGCTTCAAAGAATCAGATATGGTCTACAGGCCTCAGGCAGAGATGACCTACTTGGTGATACAGTAGAGATTGATGAAACCTATATCGGTGGTAAACAAAAGAATGGTAGCCTTTCAGATAAAGCAGTTGTCTTTGGGGCTGTTGAGCGTCAAGGCAGAGCTAGACTAAAACACGTTAAATCTTCAGGTGCTAGAGTTCTGCTACCTGAAATATCTAAAACGGTTAAATCAGGCACAACCATTTATAGTGACCAACTTGGTTCATATAAAAGTTTAAAACGACTTGGATATATCCATGATAGTGTTAACCACTCACTATTAGAGTTTGGTAGAGGTGAAGTTCATACCAACACCATTGAAGGAGCTTGGAATCACTTTAAGTTGGGGCTAAAAGCAATTTATCTAGGGGTTAGCGTTAAACATCTACAGCTTTATTGTAATGAGTTTGAATATAGATATAACACGAGACAATTAAACGACTATGAAAGATTTAATAACTGGTTTAATTGTATAAATGGTAAACGGCTTACTTACAAAAAGTTAATAGGCTAGTACTGTTACTGATAAACTCCTAAACTGGACTGATAAGGCAGATTGACCAACTGTTTAGCGAAATTACTATTAATTTTCGTTAAGTTGGACAGAATACCTTGGGCTGACGTATCATTTGGTGCAAAGAATTCAATTCTTGTTATACCGTCACTAGAATAATACGTTATTCCGTAAGCACTAGCCTGACTAGCAAGTTTATATACGGGGTTACCCATAAAGGTCATCGAGGTTTTTATACAGGCTATTTCATTAGGCCTTCCAAATTCATCATTACAACTACTGGGATTAGCTGACTTATTTTGATTTGCATATTGATTAAGGACTACATTTTCTGAGCTATATGATATGTCAACTTCAGCTATTCCGTTGGAACTACTACTTGTTTTAATAACACTGTAGCCTGCGCTGAAGCTTTTTATATCATTTATATTCTGACTCAAAGTATAGAAATTATAACTAGATAAGGTTGTCGATTCTTTTGATCTTACCATGGCTAGCTCAGTTTCTTTTTGTGTTTGGACAGCCTTAGTTCTTGCCTCAACTTGAGCATTGGCCGTAGCGACTGCTTTAGCTCGGAGCAGTTTGTCGACATGGTTAGCATACTCAACAGTAATATATATACCAGTAACACTAATTAAAATGGAAAGCACGACTGCAATTATTAGTTTGAAACTTTTTCTAAAATCAAAACTTAAGACAATAAAAACTAAGGTATTTATGAGAACTGTACTCAATAAAATCAAGTAAATGCTTAATCGACTACCCTGAACATGTGCTATATATAGATTGCTAATATAAACAAGTAAACCAAGAACTGAAATCAGTAGAATGTTTGGAGCTTTAAATCTCTTTAAGATTCTACCGCTGAGCGTGGCATATATAATTATGCCGTAACTCAACCCAGACACTATTAGTAAAATTACTTCATCTAGAGATGAGGGGTTATTAAAAAGCCCGACTACAAATAGACCCCAGATGATTAGAATGACCCAAAACGTTAAATAAGCAGCTACATTAGCTGCAATAAATAATAGTAAGTTTATGATTTTGTTAACGAATGAGTTCTTATGATTAGTTTCAGGAGTTTTGATGATAGGTGGAGTAATAGGTAATGTTTCAGAAGGTGTTTCTATCTTTTTATTTTGATTGTCCATTCTGTGAGTAGTTTAGCATAATCTTTTACTAGGCACCTCTTATCTTTAGTTTATTTTTTAGCCCTATATGTATATATAGTAAAGAGGAAATAATTTAAGTTTTTTATATCTGGTAAATGTACAGAGATAGGGTTATAAGCTTGATACCCTTTTATAAATTTGTGTTTAGTGTATTTACTTAATTATTTTAATCGTACTTAGGATATAATGTATTAAATGACCGACAAACCTAAGCCCAAAAAGCTAAATGATAAGTTTAAGAAAGCAGTAGAAACACTTGCTAATACCAAACCTATTAGCAATAAAGAATTAATCAAAAGAACCAAAAAAAAATAAGCAAAGAGCTCTATTCGAGTGGATCAAAAAAGACTAAGGTTTGTAAAGTATATAGGTACCTATTATGGTGCTAATAGTGTTGATTATTCAACTATGATTGAGGCTATAATTTGACTAATATCATCCCGGTATGGACTCAAACCAAACATAGATAAGGATTTTTGTGCACCGCTTTGACTAGACAAATTAATAGCTGAATAGTCCTGGCTAATAGTAATAATATGGGCCTGATTATTTGAAGCAAAACCAACAATATAAATTGAGTCATTAGGATCTGATGGGTCGTGAAATGCACAAACTGATAAATTTTGCCCAAGAGAATTATTCTTTACATAAAATGCCCTAGGAAATGAACCGCTACAGTCCTTAATTCCATTATTATCTAGATTACTTAAAGGCCCACTTGATATAAGAAGTGCTAGCGGAAACTTTCCACCTTCTGAAACCTTGGAAACAAGTTGATTGTTCCCAGTGCTTGATAATCGTTTTACGTATTTAGAATAAAATAATAAATGATATTTAGTACCTTCTTTATTAGTATAGGTAATTGACTTAAATTTACTTGATGGGATAATATTCGTAAATACTAAGACAAAATAAATAATAACTAATATAACTATAGCTACTATAAGTTTTATGATTAATCCTTTATAATTATATTCCTTCTTGTTTTGATTTATGCCCATCTGACTAGCTGATTCACCATAATGCATTTCTTCTTTTGATGAACTGATATCATTATAGACATTATTGTTTGAAGATTCTGGAATCGATTGATCACTCTTAGAAGGATTGGGTACTTCGGCAGATTTAACTCTATCCATTTCTTGTATAAATTCTTTTGAAGGCTGAAAACTTGCCTGATGAGTTGCAGTTTCCTGGGTAGTATTTTGTTTATTAACTTCTAAATTTTCTTGTTGTGTATTTTTTTCTGGCATTTTATATAGATTATGATTTTTTGCTTTACTTGATATACCTTCAATATTCTATATAAGCATAAGAATGTCAAGTATATAATACATTAATGAGGTTAGTAAAAATTTAAAATTTCAGCTGGATTATCTGCAAGATCAAATTCTGCGGTCACAAGCATGCTTCCCTGTGTGATTGTCGAAGCAGGTAAAGAGCACTTATCAATATTCAACGGAGGCATATTGATTTTTATATTGATATTTGCTTGTGGGTAAAAATTGGGGTTTGAAGTTTTTAAAGAGTGAGTGGTGTCAGAATTTCCTGATATTGTAAAATTCATATCGATTTTATTAGTACTCATAAACTTATCCTGGAGTAAGGAGTTGTCTGATGAGTATGAGTCTGAAGCTGCATTACCATTAGCTGAATGATAGAGTTTTATTGGGCCGTTATAGACAGGTATTTTGTTTAGGCCGCTTATTAAGCCTGAAATGATACTTGAAGCATTAATACTTGGGACAATGTAGCAATATATAGTATTGACTTCGTTGTTAGACAGTCCTGTATTAGCTACAGTGCTTTTATATATTTGACTAGCGCCTGGTGTACTCGAAAATAGTATTGCAGCATCTTGATTGGCTGTTTGTTGATAAATTGGTCTAATTGTCGCTAGCTGAGCAGCTTTTATAGCAGCTTGATTTTTATTATATATCTGAATTATTCGATTATTTGACTGAATTACAAGAACTCGCAATATCAGTACTAGAGCCACAATGATAAGTGATAATATAAGAAATTTTTTAGCTATTCTAGGTTTTTTGATTGTTAAAATTGAATATACAAGAACTAAAACAAATATTAAAAACCCAGCCAAAATTGATATAAGAAAAGCCGTAGCCAAAGAACCTAATGCAGCACCCAAATCTCCAGTTTTTTCAATCGCAATAAAATTAAGTAGCCAAAATATCGAGCCTATTAATGTACCGCATGCAATTCCGATTAAACTTGATACAAATATCCTTAGTAAGGTTATTTTTTTAACGGAAACTGGCTGAAATTGTG
>CAIYEO010000071.1 GCA_903925195.1 uncultured Candidatus Saccharibacteria bacterium
AAACCTTTCAAGAACTTTATCCAAATGTAAGCATTGAAGTCCTAAATACTGAAAATTTTGTAGGTCATCTCAATCGAGAGTATAAATAAAAACAATAAATTCTATGGCAGGGGAGATGGTTCCTGGTCAAAACTTTTAACTATGAGGTTATTGTTGTTTCTGAAATAGAAGATGTGTTAAATAGTGAGGACATAGACTCATGAATTAATGATGCTATATTTTAAATTGCGATATGAATTGCAGCCCAGGTATCCTACAAATTAGCAATATTATAATTATTTGCTGAAAAAATATATTGATCAATGAATATCTTTTTAAAAGGTTCTAGACTATTTTGTTCATAGAAGACTAAGCATGCTTCCTTATATTCCCTTTCATCAACACTACGATAAGAGAGTGGTGCATAATTTTCAGAAAGTAAGATTGCGTTGCTGAGAAGCCTACTTGTTCGTTTATTACCATCAATGAAAGGCTGTATATAGCTTACTCCTAATACACAAAGTAAAGCTTTTTCATAAATATTCTCTGTAGAGCTAATGTATTTAAATAGTAATTGTAAGGCATCTCGAATTTGAAATTCAGATTCAAGGGGGCGATAATTAGTCCCCGTAATACCCACGAGAGTTTTCCGTAAATTCTTTGCAATACCTAATTTATCTCCAACATATGAGTGTAGCATTTCTAGTGAACTAATTTTTGGGTTTGTCCATATTTTCATATTTTCTATAATAAATTCAAGGGCATTCTTTTGATTCAATATCATTTGAGTCTCGAATTCAGTGTTTTTTTGAGATTTTTCACCATATAATATTAATCTTTCAGTTGATATAAGATCGTAAGTATTGCCTTCTATTTTTGATGACTTCCATGAAAATTCGATAATAAAACGCATTAGCTCTTTTTTATGTACTTCTTGTGTGCTATTTTTAGCATTCAATCTATATCGATTAGTAGCATTTTCAAGCATACTTAATTCGCTATCCGTGAATAGTGATATAAATGGCGGTTCTAACACGTCGAATTGGAAATTATTATTTTGTAGGCGTTCGTCAGGACTTAAATCTAAATATTCATTTATGTTGAAAGGTTTAAGTAGGATACCTTTTTTGCTTAGATTATATTTTATCGACCTACCGGCACCTGATTGAACAAGATAACCTTCCTTTTTCAGTTGAGATAACTGTCTTTTGACCGTAACTAAGGATTGTTTTTTTGCCGATAAGGCGGCGACTTCAGATGAGCTAAGAGATGAATCTTTTGTAAATAATGTAATTAAATTTATGTCTTTCATATAACTAATCGTATCACAATGATACGTTTAGAGTCAATATACGATACGCAAATATTTATTTAATTGTATGGCAGGGGTGGTGGTTCCTAGTCAATACTGTTAGCTATGAGGATATAGTTGTTTCTGAAATAGAAGACGTGTTAAATAGATATATCTTTATTTGCAAGCTCTCTTTTAGCTTGTCTCCTAGCCGAAAATTTATATGATAATGCATTATAATTTAAGCCTAAGGCTGCCCCGCCTAGAAAGCTTAAAACTCCAACTATAGATTGACTCGGATTGCTCGCAAGTTCAGATAAACTGGCATGAGGTTGGAGTTGATGTTGTGAAATTAAGAAATTACCACTGAAGAAACTAGAGACAGCAAAAGCTCCCACTGACATGTTTATAAATTTTCTTGCTGGTCTTTTGCGTTCAAACTTCTCTGCGAGAAATTCTTGAGTAAGCATTATTGTTTTAGCTTTACCAGCATCTCTGACTAGGGAAGTAATGTGTAGCCAGCCTTCAAGAAGATCAATTTCAGCTTCAGAAGTGCTAGATGAATCTTCTGATGCTTTACTATTATCAACAATATCTTGAAAGAATGATCTAACATCAGGGAATTCACTTTCTCTTCTTAATATAGCTTCACAACTTTCGTCAACCTCTTTAGTTTTAGATGTCGCGATAACAACAGTAGCAGCATCATGTTCTCCATACAATTCGGAGAATTGGTCATAAGCTATAATATGATCAATATTATTTTTCATAAGAGTTATTATACCCTTCTAGTATCAAATTGTCAATAATAATATGCCTTACTGTCTTGTATATTATTTATCTTCAGGACAATATTTTTCTCGTTTTGTTAAAAGCAAACCATATGTTTCTTTGAAGGATTCTGCATCAGGATTAAGTTCGATAAGAGCTTCAAACATACGAATTCTCAATTTGATGAAATCTGGTTTTAATTCTTCATTTTTTAGAGATTCAATTATTATATCCTCAACCTTGTGACATTCCGCTACTTTTTGTTTCATACATAATTCTTCATGAAGTGCAGACAGGCTTTGAAGATCGAAATCAAGTCGATTACTAACCTCAATAATAGGTGGTTCCGATCCTATAAACATGACACCAGTTTCAATTAATGTCTGTCTTATCGATTCGTTTGGTATGCCTTTAACTTTTTCAGTAAAATCTGTAGCTGTCCATTGTACATCGATTGAGGATTGAATTTCAGGTGTGTAGTTAATATTATCAACATCGAAAGTTATATTTCTAATTCCGTTGTCTGGATGGTTTTGGTTATAATTTTTTTTATCCATTTGTAAACTCCTAATAAACTATATTATGTAACCAAAACGCTATAAATGCAATATAACTATAGTCTTTTTATAATAAGTAATATTTACTCACTGACGACATCATATTTAAAGTTTTGGAATTCTAGGCCATCTTCATCAGTATATGGGCTGCCATCTTCCTTGAATATGTATTTAGATTCTGCACTTGTTAACATGTTAATAATTCTTGGGTTATTTATTCTTGCTCTGGTATATATCGTAGAATACTCACCATCTCGTAATAAATAATCCATTACAGCTTCACTGGCCTTAGGACCTATTCCTTTGCCTCTGGCTTGTATGTCTCCTATCATGATATGTGGTGATGGCCCTTTAAGAGTTGTTTTTTTGCCGTTCTCTAAATTAATTACTTTGTCCTTCAA
>CAIYEO010000072.1 GCA_903925195.1 uncultured Candidatus Saccharibacteria bacterium
AGGAAGTCTCGCTAGCAGCTTGTCTGGTGCGGACTTTAGTAAATAGTTTAAGGATGTGAATAGTGTCTAGAATCATTTTAAATCGTAAAGCGACTGTACCGCCACTGGACTACGGTGATGGAGAGCAATCATTTATATCTCACCAGCTTCGATTTAGACGACCTAGTCTAAAAAGACTAGCTCTGAGTGTCGTTTGTGCTGTCTTATTAATTGGAATAGTGAGTGCAAGCTGGGTCGGCTGGAAGCTATATCGCGACACAGCTAAAGTCACCGGCAACAGTAATCCGCTGCAGCTACTTAGCGTGTTCACACCCGTACAATTAAAACAGACTAATGGCCGTACTAGTATATTATTAGCCGGATATTCGGTAGACGATGCCGGTCATGCTGGTGCGGCATTAACGGATTCGATAATGGTTCTGAGTTATGACCAAAAAGACAAGTCAGCTACGATAATTAGCATACCTCGTGACTTATGGGTTAACATTCCTGGCTTTGGTTATTCTAAGATCAATGCAGCCTATGAGGATGGCCAAAACGAGCACTTTAGTCAAAGCGGCTACCCCAATGGCGGCATGGGCTTACTAGAAGAAGTCATTCAGCAGAATTTTGACATACAATTTAACTACTACACTGTTATTGACTACACGGCATTTGAAGCTGCAGTTGACGCCGTTGGTGGAATTGATGTTAACATCCAAAGTCCAGACTCAAGAGGCATATACGACCCGAATATTGACTATACGACAGGCGGACCCTTAGTCAACCTTACTAATGGACTGCTTCATCTCAGTGGCCAACAAGCGCTCGACCTTGCCCGGGCACGTGGTGATGCCTATGGCAGCTACGGTTTCCCGCAAGGTGATTTTAATAGAACAATGTATCAGCAAGTGATGCTTCTGGCTCTCAAAGACAAGGCTAGCTCAACCGACATTATCGCTAACCCGCTAAAAATTGGCAAACTTGCTGATTCTATAGGAAACAACGTTCAAACTGACTTAAAGATTAATGAGATGGAAACACTCTACGCTGATAGCAAGAAAGTCAGTAGCTCGAACATCAAAACAATTACTCTTAATAATATAAATGGGCAAAACCTATTGTCTGATTACTTGACGAGTGATGGCCAACAAGCTCTTATCCCGAGTGCTGGGATAAGTGACTATACGGCTATCCAGAGCGCTATTAATAGCCTGTTAGCAATAAGCAATAACCAGTAGGTTTACGGGGTGTTTAAGATTCAAATCTTCTGAAAATCCTTTTATTTTCAACAAAAAGTGGTATGTTTAAGCCCCGTATAAAATCGTCTTGTTCGCTCAGAGTACCTTGTTTTAGCACTTAGCTGGCATAATTCCTAAAGTGATCGCGTTCAGTTAAATTTAGACCGTGATCCTTTATGAGCTGACTAGTGATACGCTTATGCTGTTCTATGCGCTTAAAAAGCTTTTCTGTGGGTTCTATATCGTCAAATTGCCCATCTTCTATTAGCCTAAGTATTTGGTCAATAATAATCTCGGCTTTGATTGACTTCTCGGGACAGTCAAAGTCTTTGGTTGATTTAGTGCAGTGGTAATACACATGCCGTTTTTTGGTGCCATCTTTAAGCAGCTTAAAGTGTTCCTCGGCTGTTAACCTAGAGCCACACTTGCCGCAGTAGAAGATGTGTTTAAAAGGAAACTTCTTTGACCCCCAAGCTGGTTTTTCTGGTACCAGTTGATCCATTCTGGCTCTAACTTTGTCGAATAGTTCCTTGGTAATAATTGGCTGGTGCTTACCTTCGTACAGGGGGCCTCCGACTGGGTACTCGAAATAGCCGTAGTAAAACGGATTGGTCAGTATCCTATAAATCTGGCTCAGAGATAGTTGCGCTTCGGCCTTAGTCGTAAAACCGCTGCTATCCACCCAGTCTTTTATGGTCCGCCCACTTTGATGAAGCAATCCTGAACGCTCAAACATTTCTTTAATGATCGGCGCCCTGTCGGTATCCAGCACGATATCCTTAACACCACTGAATGAGCGATTGATATAGCCGATTGGAGCAGATCCTGGCCGCCAGCCCATCTCGCACTTGGCACGGATGCCACGCTTTACGTTGATGCCACGGTTATCGTTTTCAAGCTTGGCCTGGGAACACAATACCATCAGAAGACTCGATTGTCACATCATCAAACAAGGTTTTTATCTCTCGAGGATCACATTCTACATCTTCGTCAAAAGTTCGAAGATCGTACCATCTCCCCAGCCATATAGTCCAAAGCCTCTCATAGAACTCTTTGCCACCACTGTTTTTTTGGTAATTTATTACGGTTCGATCACCCATTTACTATGCCTCCATTAATTTAATAGTTTCTTGAACATTTTGAGCTATTGCTTTAGAGAATTTCGTCAGTTCCTAAATATTAAGTGCTTTTTTGAAAGCTTTTATGTCAAATCCGCTAATTTTTATTTCTCTGTTTTCTTCATCAGTTATTACAGTGAATGGTACTCCAATCATACCATCATTAATCGACATAAATTCAGCCATTACCTCATCATCTGTATCGGTGATTTTCTTAGTAAACTCGAATCCATTTTTATGCAACCAATCTCCAAGACTATTACAGCTTGCACATATTGATGTTGAGTATATTGTAATATTCATTTTATCCCTTCTTTTAGTTTCCAAATGTAAAGGTATTAAGTGTTACGCCATTAGGTACGCTTAGTTCTATTATGCCCGATGAGAAGCTATTAAACTTAGCTAAACGGTACAAGTTAGATAACTGTATGTTTAAATTGCTATCCTTAACGTCATCGCCCCCGTACCCTGCGTCACTTATTGGCTTGTTATTATACTTAACGCCAATTGATGCGGTGTTTTGTGAGCCACCAACTAAATATACATTTTTAGCAGCAATATTAATCTTTAACTTAGCGTTATTGCCAGCCGTTATACCACCTCCATTTACACTCCATTCACCAGATAAGCTCCAACTAGAAGCATCTAACTTAGCAGCAAAACTATAGGTTTGAGTGGGCTTACTGCCAAGTAGTGGACTACCTTCGTAAGCCTGAGCTCTATCTGTCCCTAAATAAGTTTCAGGAGTCTGATTTTGGTCTACTGGTATAGGAGCATTGGTAGGCGCCACTAGATTTGTAGATAGCTTGGTAGTACTACTTTCCGCCAATAAGCCTCTTATAGCTTGTTCGGTTTGATCGTATTCACCCTCACCAAAATGTTGTCTTCTTACGTTACCATCCCTGTCTATTAGATATTCTGCAGGCCAGTACTGATTATTATATGCACTCCAAGTTGCCAAGTTGCCATCAATAGCAATTGGGTAGGTTATGCCATCTTGTTTAACTGCAGCAGATACATTAGAGGGTATCTTTTCATAAGCAAATTCAGGTGCTTCAACGCCGATTACGACTAGGCCATCCTTTTGGTACTGACTATACCAACCCTGAACATAGGGTAATGTTCGTATGCAGTTGATACATGTGTATGTCCAAAAGTCTATTAAGACAACTTTTCCTTTAAGACTCGCTATAGTCTGGGGATTAGAGTTAACCCAATCCTGGATACCTGTTAATTCCGGAGCTTTATATGGATTTACATTGTATAGGCTACTATTAACAATTACGTTAGGGCCATTTTGTTTAGGTATTAGTTTTGAGCTAATATTATCGAATTTAAAAGGCGTATGATTGGCAACGTAGACCTGGATCTTAGTACCCGTTCCTGTAATAATAAGTATCCCAACAACTATAAAGAGTATCGCAAGACCTCTTTGAAAATAACCCTTAGGATTGCTTGCGAATTTAATCTTAGAAGTTAGCTTTTGTCCATAGTACCCTATTGCAAGTAGGGCTAAAGATAGACCAAGAACATATGAAACAATGTAGGCGAGGGCTGTGGCAAAATGAGCAGGCAGCACAGTCGCTAGGATATAGCCGTATACAGGACTACAACTAGAAAATACCGGTCCAAGGGCAGCACCTATAATAACTGGACCTAACCATTCATTTTTGTTGCTTGTACCACTGCCAAGGAGTCTTTGAGCCCTATGTTCAATACCTAGTTTTGCTATTAGACGTGCATAACTACTCGGGAATAAAGTAGCTAGCCCAATAGCGATAATAATTGCTCCTGAAAAATATGTAATAGACTCAGGTGGAATATGAATAAGCAAGGTTGTTGCCTTAAGTAGTACTGTAAATATTATTAGCGAAATAGCTAACGAACCAGCTATTAGAAAAGGACGACGTTTGTCTTTAGTATTTCCGGAAATGGATCCCCCGATTATTACGGGTAGCAAGGGAAGTACACACGGTGCTAAGACCGTGAGTACTCCAGCTATGAATGCACCTATAAGCAAAAACATTACTGTGTTGTTGACGTAGCGCTATGCATCATTGCATCATGTGCGGCCATCTTATCTTTTTCAGACTGTTTCATGGCTGCATCAGAAGCTGCTTTTTTAACTTCTTGCTGTTGCATAGACATTGACATCATCATCGCGTGATCGTTATTTTGTTTATCGTTATGATGGACAATTAATCCAGTTAATACCGAAAAACCTACTACGGCTACGATAGCTATTATTAGTTGCGTGCTCTTTGCGTTCATTTTAGGATACCCTCCTTTTATGTTGATGAATACAAGTGTAAATTAGTAACAATGTAAAGTCAACCTTACATTTTATGAATTATCTTTAACCCTTTGAACTACAAGTTTAGTGATTATCATAGACAATAAAGCAATTGGAATAGCTGGATCTACGTGATGTTGAAAGCTTTGAATAATCAAAGTCACTATCAGTACCAAGGAACCTGTAATATAGGCGTATCGGCTGGCATTAGCTTGATTAAAAGCCTCTCTTTCGTCAACTGGTTGCTCTCTCCATAAAAATACCAAGAAAGCTGCTAATAGTCCTAAAACTAATGCTAGTAATAACATCTCTAAGCTGGTCGGCATAACAAATGTTTTAGGAGCTACTGCAAGTAGAGACATTGCGACCAGTCCAATTAAAAGTATTACATCTAAAACTTTTTTATATTTTTTCATAACTAAATAGCTCCTCCACCTTTTTACCTATTATATCTGCTATTTTAAGTGCAAGTAAAACACTCGGTGTATAATTACCTTTTTCTATAGCTATAACTGTCTGCCTAGTTGCATTTATTTTTTCAGCTAGCTCATCTTGAGTCATCTTTAATGAAACACGAGCTTGTCGTACGTTATTTACTACTGTATGCTCCTTGTCTCTCATAAACATAATATGTATAGTTAACCATACATTACACAGTAATCAAAAGTCTCCTTTTGGTATAATGAAGTTTATGTTTACAATACTTCTGCATTCTTCTAAGACTATGAGATCTGGAGTTAAAACAGGATCCGATTATCAAAAGCCTAGTTTAATAAAGGAAGCCAAAGAATTAGCTAATTACATAAAGAGTCTGAGTGATAATGAAATTGGTTCAAGTATGCATTTATCTAAGAATCTAGCTAAAAAAACTTGGTACACTTGGCAGAGCTGGGACGTGAAAGAGAATAGTATACCCGCAATAGATGCATTTCTTGGAGATATTTATAGTGGACTTAGATCTAATAGTTTTTCAAATGAAGATAGACTATACGCCAATGAAAGACTTTACATAATTTCAGGTCTATACGGAATATTGAAAGCTCTTGATAATATCAGCCCTTATAGACTAGAAATGGCTTATAAGCTACCTAAAGAGCCGTATAGTAATTTATATAAATTCTGGGGAGATAAGCTAGTTAGCAAAATACCTGAAGACTATTTTGCAGATAACTTATTTTACGTTTTTGTTAATCTAAACGATAATTTAAAATCTCCAGAGTACTTTATCGTACCTAGCAAAACGGTTGCCCACTATGTAAAATCATCCCATCAAAACTGGCTCGGGACACCTGGTAAAAAAGGTCAGCAGCACAAAGATACAAACATGAGACAGTTTATGGATAAAGATGAAATATACCTTAATATGTGGGAACTTTTAGGTTTATAAATTCGTTATAACTTTCTAGTAATGACACGAATTATTAACAGTTTGAAAAATACGTTCGATCTTTTAGAATGCAACCATTTATTCTGGCGAGCTTTATAGCAACATTACTATAATAACTATTAGTAATAACCATCGCTCTATCGCAGCCGTAATATTTTAGCGCTGTGACAACTTGTCTTACTGCATCAGCCTTAACTAGACCAGAGTATCTTTTAACTTGGATGCCCCAAGTAACGCCGTCCTTCATGGCAATTATATCTACACCTAGATCGTATTTCTCGGTTAACCTTACGCTTGTATATCCTATTTCCCCTAAAAGCATGGCTACATATTTTTCAAACTCTAGTCCGCTCATATTATCTATTGCTGATATAGAGGAATATTTCTTACTATTCTTATGTGTATATTTACGCCTAATCTTAAGTACTAAAATTATTATTGAAACTAATACTATTACTACTAGAGTCCATACAATAGAATTTTCTATAGTAGGTAATAGATTTCTGTGAGCCCAAATAGTACCACCTATTAGTATTGTTAAGATAAACTCTGTTTGTCCATCTAGATTCTTAGAATGTTTTCGTCTAGTATTAGTCATTACTAGACTCGCTATCTACTTCAGATAACAACTTAATTAGTAAGTCAAAATTTAACTTACTCTCATCTGAGAAAGTTATATCACGCGACCCTATCCCCAGCCAAATGTTCCGATTGCAGAAATCAGTAAATTTCTAGGCGGTCGCCACGGTCGCGTCATTGCGGCTCTTAGCTCTTGTCGAACTTCATTATATAGACGACCAGATGATATAAATTTAGTTGAAATCATAGTCTTG
>CAIYEO010000073.1 GCA_903925195.1 uncultured Candidatus Saccharibacteria bacterium
AGAATGGGTATGATTGCAGGCCGAGTGCCAGGAGTCAACAGAGGTTATGATCATAGAAAAGTGGAAGATGCTAGGAATTTCTGTAATAAACTCTGGAATATAGCCAGGTTTTGTCAGGAAAAAATAGCTGATCCTAATCACCTAACCCCAATCCCCGAATCGCTAGCTGACCACTGGATTCTAAGCAAATTAAGTATATTGCAAGATGATCTAGCTAAAGACATGAAGAATTATAAATTCGCCGAAGGATATGAAAGGCTATACCACTTCATTTGGGATGATTTCGCTGATTGGTACATTGAAAGCTCTAAAAGCCAGCAAAACGACTCAGTGTTGGGTTATACGCTGAAAAAATCACTACAACTACTTCACCCATATGCTCCATTTGTAACAGAGGCTATTTGGCAATCTATAAAAACAGATATTATGGATCCTATTCTGGCAGCTAGTAATATTGGAAAAATAGCTCCACCAAACAAAGAAGAAGCAAAGTTATTTGATCAGCTAAAGAGGGAAGTCGTTGAAGTTAGAAATCTTAGCAATGTACTGTCGCTTAAAAATAGGGCTATTTGCATCGCAGAGAATACAAGAAACAAAGAATACATTGATTTACTAAAAAAACTAGCTAGAATAAATGAAATTAATCTAGACAAACAGGGTAATGGAATAAAATTATCGAGCTTTACTGGCGATGCTTGGTTGGTCGTTGATGCAGAAATCGTTTCTCAGTATAGGACTGAATTAAAAACAAAGATACGAGACAAGAGTTTACTACTCATAAACCTAAATCAAAGATTAAGTAACAAAAGCTACATCGATAAGGCTCCAAAATCGCTTATCCAAGAGACAAAAGACAGTATTGTAAAACTCGATCAAGAGTTAAATATTCTTAAGCAAGAGATGGATAAGATTAATTAGTTTATATCGAGGAGTTCTCTTATTCTAGCGATAGATTCCTTAGAATTGTAATCATCAAACCAAGATACATGCCAGCCCATTTTCTCGGCGGCCATCAAATTTGTCCTTGAGTCATCTATTAGTAATATTTCCTTAGGGTCACACTTAGTAGCTTTTTCTGCCGCCTGGTAAATTTCAATTTCAGGTTTAATATGGCCGATGATTGAAGAATCAATAATTGCATCGTATTTAATATTTGGGACTATTCCTTTTTCTATTAACTCATCCAAGAAGCCTGGCATAGAGTTTGTTAATAAACCGACTTTGTAGTGCTGACTTGCCCAAGTAATTAAGTCTGAGCTCTCAGGTATTGGTACAATTGCATCAAAATAATAGTTCTTCCAGTCAATTTCATCAACACCCAAGGCTTTAGATAGTTCCTTATTGAAATCATCAAGAGTTACTTCGCCTCTACAGATCTGGTCATTATAGTGCCAAAATAAAGATTCAATAATATCTGAGGGCTTGCCACTAATTTGAGCAAGCTCTGTAAAGGCCCTGTTAAAGAAATGAACCAAACAACCATTAACATCGAAGTAAATAAAGCTAACGCCTGATTTGGAATATTTTTTCTGCCTAATCTGGCTAGTATTACCAGATATTAAAGAGTCAAGATCTATGCCTATGGTGGTGGCTATTTTTTGAATTGTAAAAATAGAAGGCGATTTAATAGCTCCTCTTTCGATCTTTGCGAGAGTTGAATAACTGAGGCCAGACTTATGACACAGCTCTTGCTGTGTTAATCCTGCACTCTGACGTGCCTTTTGAAGGCGCTTGCCCAACCCTTTCTCATCCATAGCCTAATATTACCAGTCAATCGATGAAAAATAAAGTATAAGATAGTGTGTTTTCTTATATAAAAGGAGATGTTGCTTCTAAAGTAATTTTATATTAATGAACTGCTTATATTTCTGGGCTAAGTTTTTGTCTAGAGTAACAAAGAGTTCCGAACCATTCAGTACAGCACATGCCACCTGTAAAGCATCTTCAAAATCATTATCCTGACAATTAGCTATTGCCCAGTTTATCTCGCCAACACCCAGTTCGGTGTATTTAAGGAGAGCTAATTGTCTAGTTAGAGCTTTAATAGGGTAACCTTCTTTTGTCCCAAAATATGTATACAAATGTGCGCTCAGTGGAGAAACTATAGATTCTTTTTGAACATATGTATCGGCGATTTCTGTCTTAGGACGACCAGGAAGTAGTACTTCAAGTAAAACGTTTGCGTCAAGAAAGACACTCATCGTTTAACAGGAGCCTTAAATTTAATATCATCATCAAGCAACTCATGATATAACTCCTTGGTGCTTTTATTGGAATCAAAAACTGAAAATTGCTTGCTTTCCCGGAGTTTTCGCACTTCTCTAGAAAAGTTTTTCATGGCTTGATTACTTCCTGGAATCGAAGATTCATCCAGAATATCTGGCTGTATAGTAAAGGCGGGCTTAGAGCGGTAGGTAACTTTTATAGATTCACCAAGTCCAACTCTCTTAACAATCTGATCGAGATTATCTCTTAAATCTTTAGCTGATATTGTATTCATAGTTAAAGTTTAACTTGAAGTTAAACTATTGTCAATAATACTCAATATTGTCTTTAGCTTCATGGCGGAACAGACGGGTCAGGAACTTTCCACCCTGTTTTCTGTCCCACTACAGTCTATCCGAAAAAATGAGACACAGGAAGCGGATTGTGTCTCATTTTTGAGAGCCTAACATCGTAAAATGAGACAGTTTTTGCTGCTGTTTCGCATGTTTCTTATTTTTGTAACTATACATAACGCAGAACGCGATACAATGCATAACATCAGACTCGAATTATATGCAATAGTATGCTAGCATATAATTTGATAGATAAAAATAAACATTAAAAATAAAGAAAAGATATGAGCCAAGAACAGCAATTACATCTTATGGAACGCGAGCCACAAATTCCAGCGGACATCCCAAAAAGCGCTGAGATTTTTCGGGGCGATATTAATGATGCTGTGATAAACGTTCAAAACCAAACCGGAGTTGAAATAGATAAACGTTGGTGGGACGCAAATGTTGGAAATGATGGTAGTACAGAGAGAATATTGCAAAGATTTGACGGTGCCTATGCTAATAGAATGGTAGAGGAACAAGGACTCCAGCCCGATGCCACGACTCCTTATGAGACAATAGAGCCAATGACTACTGAAGTTCATCAAGAGGCGCACAAAGAAGAAACGGCGTGGGAACGTTATGCTGCTATCGGTAGCACCGAATATGAGCAAGCTAACCAAGAACGTATTAAAGATAGCAAAATAAAAGTTGTTAAGATTGGTGAACCAGATCACTCAATAACATTAGTTGCATCAATAAAGGTTGACCCAGAGACGGGTATCGCTGTATCTGGTCATGAGAACCGTCCCGATGCAGAAAGTATGGTTGATACAGAGCGAGCATTTGCAGAATATCTGGTGGCTACTCCCCCCGAAAAACGCGCAATTATTTACGAGGGTGATGAAAGAATATTTGATGACCGTGATGAGGCCATTCGTAGGGCTACAGACTCCGGTTTAGTCCAGTACCTGGCTAAAGTCGAAAACGTCCCTGCAATCCAGGCTGAGCCAACTGATGCAGAAGTAATTACCACCATGGAACAACTCGGTGTAACACGAGAGGAATTGCTGGCGTTACATGTAGCCAGGGGACTAGGAGCTCACTTATCCGGCGAAGATCCTGATTTCATAGCAGGCTACGTTAATCACCAAGCTGCATCGCTCGGCATTGAGGGGTTTGATGATTATTCCGATTCCGAGAAACAAGCGATAGTTGCTGAGGGGAAACTAGACGAGGTGAAGGCCGAACTAGCAAAGAAAGTTGAAGTACTATTGCCAGCCTTAAACGGTTCTTATCACCCAGCACTTGACGGGGAGGACCTATTTGTTGCTCAAGGAGATAAGATAATAGTAAATCCGGAGTTTAATGTAGATGACATTTACAGAATCAGCATGGATAAGCTTGGATGGGACGGGTCAACTCGATTAAACGAAGTTGCAAAACTAAGTATGGAAATGCGAGATAGGGTAATATTCCGTCACATTTTAGAAGCGCATCGTGATGGCAAAAATCCTTTTGTAGTATATGGCGGTTCACATGTTGTTACTCTAGAGCCTGCACTACGCACTTATTTCGAGAACAGTCAGTTGGCAGCCTAAAGAACTACTTTTAGGGGTTTTCTCCTGGACTTCCATCCCTTTACTGGTACCTTTGTACTGTAATGCAACCATCGGTACTACAACAGATACCAAAAACGGCCAAGCCAGCATCAATTCGTTGGTGTCTGTATGCTCGTAAATCAAGTGAACAGGACGAACGCCAAGCTCTTTAGCCTTTTTCTGAAACTGAACATCTTTGGCGGAGAGAGAGGGATTCGAACCCTCGATACCGTTTCCGATATACTGCTTTTCGAGAGCAGCGCCTTCAACCACTCGGCCACCTCTCCATAAAACATATTGTATCAATAATTTTTATATATATTTTTAATTAAATTTAATGACGTTCAAGCCAATAATATTATTGAATCCTGCGTCGTTTGTCACCAAATAATAGTTATACTGCTTACACAGTGCAGCTATCCAAATATCGTTCTGCTGAATAGGTTTTCCAATACTTCTAAGCTGGGCGGATATCTCCCCAAATAGTCTTGTAGTTGCTTCATTTACATTCAGAACCTTAACCCTATCGTTATTCATGAACTTTTCAAAAAGCAAAGAATTCTTTTGTGAATTATTTCCGCTATAGATGCCAAAATATATTTCTCCCATGACCATAGAGGGAATACCGATACTGAGAGTATTGGTAAGTAAATTTTTTATTTCCAAACTACCTCTTCCCAGGCCAGTGTAGGCATTTGTGTCTAGTGCTATGTTTTGCATGTCATAAATCCTTGGGTAGGGAGTCGAGCCATTTTAGCGAATCATCAAATTTGTTATCCTTGGGTAGGGAGCCCACAAACCAATCTAGATCAGAAAATTTTTTCTGATCTTTGGCTATTCCTAGACCAACCATCATCGACTCTATAGACAGTTCATTAAGACTTTTACCTGTTATTTCTGACTGTTGCCTTAGCTTTTTGTCGAGTTGGGGTGGAATTGATCGAATTGTATATTGCACACTACTCATGCCTACATTGTAGGCTTTAATGAATGCATTTGTCAAGTGGCTCTAGAAAGAAAGCTTAAAATATGTTAATATTACCTCTTAAATGCACCCGTAGCTCAGCTGGATAGAGCGTTGGCTTGCGGAGCCAAAGGTCGTAGGTTCGAATCCTGTCGGGTGCACCAAATAATAGTTAATAATTTTAGTTTGATGACTTTTCATATAAAATACATCTGAATGAATAATAAAAAGTCTGGTGAATCGAATTGAATACTTTGTTCACTCTAAGTAATTTGGGCTTTGTTGGTGTTTGGTGGCTACTTGGTGAATGGGCGATTCGTATTTTGGCCCTGTATTTTGTTCCTAAGAACCGCAAACCATCATCTGCGATGGCCTGGCTTTTGCTTATCTTCTTCTTTCCCGAACTTGGGTTAATAGTATTCCTTGTTCTTGGAAACCCCAAGCTACCTCGAGCAAGAAGAAACATGCAAAAAACACTCAACAAGATTATTTCTGCTACTATTCATGATTTAAAAAATAAGCAAAAAAACAAAGACCTATTGTCTAGCGAAGTTAGTCCGAAATATACTCAAATTGCTAAGCTAGCAAAGTCTCTAAGTCGTATGCCTGTTTTTGAAGGTAATAAGGTAGAGGTTTTATCTGAATACGATAAAATTTTTGAATCTATTGTTGATGATTTAAATAAAGCCAAGAACTTTATTAATCTAGAATATTTCATATTAGTTCTTGATGAGTCAACTGAGCCAATATTCGATGCTCTAAAGAATGCTGTCGACAGGGGAGTTATAGTTAGAGTTCTCTATGATAGCTTTTCGACGAAGAAATTTAAGTCATACAAAAAAATGATCAAAAGACTAAAGATTGACGGTGTCATTGCGCAGGAAATCTTACCACTCAGATTGCCCGGTAGAGGCTATGTAAGGCCCGATCTTAGGAATCACAGGAAGTTAGTCGTCATAGATGGAATAATCGGCTACAGTGGCTCTCAGAACATCGTACAAAGAAACTATCATCGCAAGGATAATATATATTACGATGAATTTGTCGTTAGAATATGTGGCCCTGCCGTTTTGCAACTTGGAGCTATATTTTTAACAGATTGGTTTTCTGAAACCGGAGTACTGCTAGATTATGGCGAAACAGAGGTTATGAATTCTCAGATCAAGTCCTTTGGTGAATCTAAAATTCAGATTTTACCTAGTGGGCCTGGGTTTGAGGATGAGAACAACTTAAAATTATTTACTAGCCTTGTATATACAGCAACTAAAAAAATCGTTCTTGTTAATCCATATTTCGTGCCTGATATATCCTTATTAAACGCCATAACCAGTGCAGCTAAAAGGGGTGTTGATGTTATCCTCATAAACTCTGAAGCAATAGATCAGTGGATGGTAGCCCATGCTCAAAGGTCATTCTATGAAACGCTATTAAGGGCAGGTGTTAAGATTTATTGCTACAAAGCTCCTATATTACTGCATTCTAAGTTCATAACTATAGACGGAGAACTTGCAACGGTTGGATCAAGCAACTTAGATATTAGATCTTTTGAATTAGATCTAGAGCTGACAGTAATTTGTTATGACAAAGAAGTAGTTAAGAAATTTATCGAAATAGAGAAACAATATTTAGAGCTATCAAAAGAAATTACTCTTGCGAGCTGGCGTAAAAGATCTAGGTCAAAAATATTCCTAGACAACATTGCTAGATTAACTTCATCACTACAATAAGCTATTTTATTCTTCGTCGAAAAGAGATTTATTATTGATTGGATATATATTGTTATCTAAATTGCTCAATATGACATCACCATCACTGCATTCTTGTTTTATCTGAAAAGTAATAAGCTTGACCTGAGCTTCTGTTATATCCTTAATAGTCCACTCGTTGTGTTGTTGTTCGCTAAATACCGTCACAGCATCTAGGTCTTGTTCTCCGACGAAAGAATTATCTAATATTAATTTAGATATGTTAGCCTGAATTTTCCTATCAATAGGTGGAGCTATGCCAATAACATAGTCATCATTCAATATTCCAACCCTAATTTGGTGTATTTTCCTCTGCTTTTCCATACACATATTATACAAGTTTTATTAGTATTTTACAAGTATAAGCTTTGTTTTGCGTTATGTATGTGTGACAATTGTCGTACCAATTGGTGCCCAATTATATACCCATTCAGCATCCGAAACTTGTAGCCCAACACAACCATGAGAACTGTTAATATTGCCAAACCAGCTTGGTTCTCGCCAATAATTACCATGTATTGAATATCCGCCTGCTAAAAAATAATTAATCCAAGGCACGTCTGGCTGGACATAGCCCACACCAGACATTGTCTGAAGTGGAACTTTTGAAAAAATATGAAAAGTACCTACTGGTGTTGGAGTTGAAGGTTTACCAGCGCTGACCAGAAAAGTTTTAATAAGAGTATTATTCTGATAAATGTACATTTTTTTAATAGTTAAGTCTACTTCAATCCATTTATTTTCATCTAAAGCAGTAGTCGTGCTAAAAGGTTTAGTTATCACTCCAAGAGATACACTAGCAGGCTTATTCTGAGTTAATGAACTATTGATTGTATTAGTGGCGTCTGTTTGTCCCGTAACTGATGATCCATCATGACCCGCCTGAACTACGGTTGTATTGCCATCTGAATTCGTAATAACTATTTGATTCTTCACCGAACGACTATATTTACTGGCCAACTGATTGACGTATGCGGAAATATTATCTTTGCTGATTGACGTAGTTATTTTTCCATTTTTGCCGTCTATCGAAAGACTCATCCAAGACGCTATATCGACTCTACTAACTTTTATTTGCGAGTCACCAACTTTCAGACTTATGTCTTGATCTAGAATGCTATTAATTTTTGGCTCCTGAGAAGCAAGCTGCTGGGTTGTTATTGGGGGATTGAGCGTTACAATACTAAGGACTATAGGGGTAGATTTAAGTTCTTTTGTATTGTTAATAATTTGTTCAAGTCCATTGCTAATTCCAAATTCTTTACCCACCGAACTATCAGTTAAAACTAATTGACCTTTATCTATAGTAAGATTAGCGTTTTTGGGAGCCTGTATTACCTGATTTAACTTTTGATCGCTAAAAGTTTGGTATTTTTTTGTATCTATCGCCGTAGACAATAGGATGTTATGAGACTTCCAGAGTTGAAATCTGTTAGCAAGACTATCTCTATTTATTTGAATCTGATCAATAGTCTTTTTTTGATCAATCGACAGGCCTACATCTGACATTGAATAATATTTTATGATTCCACCTGAATATTGAACTGGTATTTTGTATGAAGTTTGATATGAATTTAAGATGTTTGAATATTCGGAATAGCTCTTATTGCCCTTAATTGTATTTTGCCCAATTTTAATCTTCACAAAATAAGGGGAGGCTAAGAAATATATTAGGCCAAAAATGAGGATGGTAAATAATATCAGGACAATTGCTACACTTTCGAAATGATGACTACTGTAATCAAAGATAATATTTTTTGATTTTTCTTGAGTTGGCTTTTTAGCTAAATTGTTGTTGTCAGATGAGACGCCTACATTTTTTTTGTTTTTATCCATATTTGTTTTTTATAATTATACAAAGCTATTATTTAAACATAAGTATATCACCAACAAGTAGATATTATGTATAAATTAAAAATTAATTCTTCGAAAAAAATTATCTATAATGTCATCTTTTGGCTTATTATATGGCAATTTTTGCGAGAGTAGATCAATAACTAATTTAGCATCTTTGACTTTTACGTAAATTGGTAGAATTGGGGAGAATCTTCTTACGGGCATGAAAGATATGCTTACAATGCCTTCGTCTTCTATATATGAGTAGCTTTTGAATGATTCGAAACTATTGTTTTTATGATTAATATCGATTGAATTATTGTCGATTGAGAAATCTATGTCTTTAGGTTTTCTAGCCGCATAGTATCCAAATATTGACGCAAGGATAATAACCAGCAGGGAAGTGACAATCTCTTTTGTTAATAAGAATAGAAATATTAAAATAACAATAGAAATTAAAGCTAGATAGATATACCACTTAGAGCTTTTTTGTTTATATACATATTCCGGCGCTACCCATGAAAAGCTTGTAGTATCTTCATTATCATCAAAATACTCTGTAGTCCTATGATATACATGTTTTTTGCTGGCAATCTTATTATGTTTTTCTTTCATATGCTTATATCTTACCTTGATTAATATTTATGGGCAAAGTTCATTTAAAAGGAAAGGTGGGTTGTTGTAACAATTTTCTCTAAAAACAAAAAACCATCACCTTATCAATACTTTAGGTGATGGTTTTTTTCATGACTATATTCTTGGCGGAGAGGGAGGGATTCGAACCCTCGCGGGAACTCTCGCCCCCCTAACGATTTAGCAAACCGTCCCCTTCAGCCACTTGGGTACCTCTCCGTATCTACTTCATTGTACTTTAGATGTCACAATGGCGGAAGGGGTGGGATTCGAACCCACGGTACCGTTTCCGGTACTCTTGTTTTCAAGACAAGTGCACTCGACCACTATGCGACCCTTCCTAGTAATCTTAGATTATAGCAACTTTTCACAATTTTACATCTATAAAATTATAAATTATAAAAAGTGTTGTGATTATAGTGTTGTAAATCTAAGCATAACTTATTGATTCATTAGTTAATTATAGATATACTAAGGGGAATACAAAAAAGCTATGCTAAAAAAATAATCAATGGAGGGTAACAATATGGCTCGAAATAATCGAGACGATGACCTTTTGATGGAAGAGGACGAATTAACTGCAGCATTTTTGGGCGATGAAGACGCTCCTGCAAATAATCAGCCTAGTGGGGCACCAGAAGCAGTCAGCGAAGAATGGGACGAAGAAGAGGCACTACCAGGGCAATTGGCTGTAGATGTTTATGAGACTAAAGAAAAATTAGTTGTTAAGGCTAGAACAGCCGGTGTTAATAAAAGTGATCTTGATGTAAGCATATCAGATAATACTCTCAGCATTAGAGGAACACTGTCAGCAGGCAACGAAGACGATGTAGAAAACTATTTTGTTCAAGAATGTTATTGGGGAGAATTCTCAAGAAGCATTGCACTTCCTGTTTCCGTCAAGGAAGATGAAATCGAAGCTCAACTAAAAGATGGTGTACTAACAATTAGTTTTGCCAAAGTTAAGCAAGATACAATAAAGAAGATTCAGATTCTTTAAAAACAAAAACTAGACAATTAAAAAAGGCTCTTCCTGAGAGCCTTTTTTGTTTAGTGTTTTTTTAGTTTAGCCGCCTGTTACGGTTGTTGTTTTGTGAATAACAAACTGAACCAATATTTGTGCTATAGCAACAATCACGAGACCTACTATCGCAAACAAGATTGCATTTTTCGCTCCTCGGACACCACCTTCTTCTCCTCCAGATACAATGTATCTAAAGCCAGCGATGATGATCATTATGACAGCTACAACTCCTACAACCCATGAGAAAACGTTAAGAATCGTAGTGATAAGACTTGATAAACTATTACCAGCGGTAGAACAGTCTGCGGTAGTTCCAGGAGCAACAGCTTGAGTTCCAGCACAACCATTTGTACCAACTGAATTTTGTCCATTATATTGAGCATATGCAATGCCACTAATGCCGAATGGGACAAGTAGTGTAATTGCAGCCGATAAAGTTAATACCTTAGTTCTTAATTTTTTTAACATTTTTTAATGCCTTTCGATAATTTTTTTAAATTTACTGTCTTAATTATATATCACAACTGTCTTATTTTAAACAATAGCTTATTGTTTACTATACACCAGTAGATTTCTTCAGTACAAACTGAACTATTATTTGCGCTAAAACAACGATAACGATACCTACAACTACATAGAGTATGGCATTTTTAGCACCCCTTACGCCTGCTTCATCTCCTCCAGATACAATGTATCTAAAGCCAGCGATGATGATCATTATGACAGCTACAACTCCTACAACCCATGATAAGGTGTTCAAAATAGTAGTTAATAACTGACTAATGCCTCCGCCGCCACCACCAGTGCATGCATTTGCGTCAAGGCCAGCTCCATTACATGCGTAATTTTTAGCATTGGTTAGCTGTGCATAAGCAGGAACGGAAATTGATACTGTTGAAAATAGGACAACTACTATGACCAGAATATTTTTAATTATGTTTTTGTAAATATTTTTCATATATTATATCTCAATATTATATCAGAGCTTTTCCAGAACAAAAACTACAATCAATTGAGCGCTGGCAGCAATCACTATTCCAATAACTGCATAAAGTATAGTATTACGAACCGATTTAACTGTTTCCGGATCTCCACCAGATAAGACCATTCTTAGACCTGCAACAATCAAAGACAATACTGCAATAAATCCAATCGCATAGGATACTATTTTAAGCACGTTGCCAATTGTTGACGTTATAGGATTTTGGCCATTTGGTGCATTATCTTTACAAACAGGAGAATTACTGGCTCCACCAGTAAGGTTACTACAAACAGGATTCAAAACATCAACCCCAAATGTTGTTGAACTATTGGCATATGCAGGTAATCCTATAAATAAAGAACTTAAGTAAACTATTGTAGTTATTGTGAAAAAGGTAAGTATATTCTTCATATTAAAGATTTGTTAAAAAGAACGTTACTATGACTTCAGCACTTATACAAACAACTAATCCAATAACCGCATATATGATTGTTTCTCTGGCTTTTTTAGCAGCTTCAGGATTTCCTCCAGAAGTGACAAGCTGCAATCCGGCAATAATAATATAAATAACTGCAACAATTCCGATTATCCCAAAAGCTAATTGAGTTATGGTTTGTATGGTATTATTTCCGACCTGAACTTGAGGCAAACCTGTATCACATTGTCCAGTACCACAAAGTGGATTAGCTGAGAATAGTTTTAAATTATGAATTATATTGATCACGAGAACCTTCCAGCAATAAAGGCTACCGAGGATGCTGCAGCAATAGATATAGCAAGACCAATTAATGCATTTATTATTGTCGATCTAGCCTTGCCAACTTTATCTGGTTGCCCTTGGCTTGTCATTAATTGAACGCCGCCATAAACCACCATCGCTATTGCTATAATGACTACTACTTGTAGCATCATTTCAATCAAAGCAAGTACGACTAGCCAAAAATCGGATAGATGATGAATGCCTGGTCTACATATTCCATTGTCATCTAAAGTTCCTTGTAGGTACTGGTACCAATAGGGAAGTGTTAGAAAGGCAGTCCCACCAAAAGTACAAGGATCGCCAGAACTTGCGAATATAGATATAAAGTTCATCATAATTATTGCAAAAAGCCTCCAGGTATTAAGAAATTCAATATAGCATATGAAAAAATAAAAACAAGCAGAGCAATAACGTTACCAACCAGTCTTTGCTTAGCTTTCTTGGATGATTCAGGATTATCTCTAGATGTTGTATACATGATGCCAGCCAAGACAGTAGAAGCAACAATGACTACACCAACTCCTGCAGATAAAAATCGAATAATAGCAAAACTTAAGTCAGCAATTGGTGTGCCCTGGGATTTACAGCCCAAATCGATGGAAGTTTGTATGCTATTTGATCCTGAGTCACCACAGCAGTATGTGTTAGCGTCAGGCGTGCATGTGTTAGCTGCACTAGCAACTGAAAATGGAAAAACTAGGAAAATCAGGAAAAAAAGTGCAACTATTAAGGATTTTTTCGGTATTTTTTTGTATTTTAGTGCAATAATCATTAATTGCTACTATATATATAGTATAGTTCTAAATCAATATGTATTAGTGATAATGTAAGTTTTAATAAATAAAAAAATACATTTATTCTTATTATTATAAGCACTGCATTATGATATAGTTATTCTATAAAACAAGGAATTTTGTCGCTTAATAATGGACCGTCTATGAAATCAATTAAAACCAAAAAAATATTTATGTTTTGCAAAGTATTTACTGCAATGTTGTTTATATCTTTGTTTGTTTTTGTAACAATCGGAAAAGACAAGGCGAATGCGGCTGATATTGGAGTGGTTGACCGTGCCAAAAACTGGTCTCTAATACAAACCATGAACCCTGCCCAAATAACTCAAAATTGTGCTTTTGGCGATAATATTTCTGCAAGCAATGTCGCCAACCGGACAAATCTAGCAGGCTTCGAACAGGATGTGGCAGTCGGGTATACAGTTTTGCCGGTGTCTGGCACATTAGGCTGTAATACTATACTTAAGACAGGATTGCAGTATTGGGACCCAGCGAATGATACTGGCGCCTTCCTTAAAAAAATTGGCTATACAAAAAATAGCGATGGTTCTTATAGTGGAACATTTAATTACACAAGATTCATTAATGCTCTACCTGGCAACTTATTCCCTGACGGGAATAAAGGATTGTCAAACGGCGGGTTAGCTTCTAATGATGTCCTTTATCAGCTTTGGTTCGATAGCCTACACGGAATGGTAGGATGTGCGGCAGACTTCAAGTCTGACTATGCTACCGCCACTGCTGATGATCAGGCTCAAGCACAAAGCGATAATTATACCTATAGAATTTTCGACGTAGACGGATCCGGGAATGTTAGAGATAGCATCTATCATTCAACCACGAAGGGGAAGGGGGACATAGCAATAAACATGAGCCTAGGAATAGGTTCAGCTCATGGTGCCCAGGCTGATTGTGGTGAGATACAAGGTAAATTAGCCAATAAGAATCTTGCTGACGCATACGGTTCCGACATTAAACTTGGGGACGCTTCAGCCACAGCAGCAGTAACAGCCAGTTCTTCATCAGGTGTTGGAGGCAGTGATACCCCAACATGTCAATCTTCAGGTGGTCCTGGCTCTTGGTTTATATGTCAGATAATAGATGGAGTCACGGGTGCTGAGGCAGGACTTGAAAACGTTATCTTTGGGCTGCTTCAGACAAAACCATTTACCTTCAATCAAGCATCGTGTGCAACCGGTAGTGCTGACGGTTGTATTTATAAAGTATGGTTAAATTTCAGAATCTACGGAGATATTTTCCTAATTATTTCCTTGCTTGTTGCTGTAATAGTTGAGGCTTTGGGTGGAGGCTTGATTAGCAACTACACTGTAAAAAAAATGATTCCTAGGATACTAGTAGCGATTGTCCTCATTAACCTATCGATTTACATAGTCTCTATATTAGAAGACCTAACTAATATAATTGGCGGTGGCATATTAGATATAGTTAAGGCTCCTTTTGAATCTTCTGGTCAATGGAAACTAAACCTAGGCTCAGCCACACCAAATGTAATTTTTCTTGGATTACTTGGCGGTGGCGCAATAGCTGGACTTGGGATGGTAGAAATGTGGAAAAGCCTCAAAACACCTGGCGCTGGAAAATCATCAATGCTTCAAGGCGCTGGTGATGCAGCAGGATATATTCTTCTGATCATAGTAGTACCGGTTGTTCTAGCAATACTTGGTGTTCTAATTACTATCATGTTCAGACAAGCACTTCTAGTGCTTCTGCTCATGATATCGCCCGTAGCATTTGCTCTCTATTGCTTACCGAATACTGAACAGTACTTTAAAAAATGGTGGGACTTATTGATTAAAACCCTGATGGTCTACCCAATTATTGTGGTTATATTTGCAGCTACTCAAGTAATGGCAATAATATTTAGCAATGCAACTAGTGATATATTCCTGGGTAAGGTTATGGCAATCATCGCCGTTTGTTCGCCCTTGTTCCTTATTCCTTTTTCATTCAAAATTTCTGGTGGTGTAATTGGTCAAGTATCGGGAATGGCTAGCAAAGCAATGAAGGGCGCCAACCAATTTATTGGTGGAAATGCCAATGATCCAAACAGTAGACGAAATAAAGTCAAAGAAAATTTCCGTGGGTTCAGAAAAGAGAACAATGCTGATCTTGGTGGAATATATAAGAGTCAGCGCAATAGAGGCAACCCTGAGCGAGCTTCGATGATGGGGATAAGAAGAGGACTGAACCAAGATGCCAATACTGCAAGACGAGAAAAAGACAACCCAGTATGGGCTAAAGAACAGTTCAATGAGAAGTTCTTAGATGCAGTTTCTAACCCAGAAGAAGCTCAAGCCCATATGCAATCAGCTATTGATTCAGGTGATACTGTTGAGGCAGCTGCCTGGTCTCATGCAATAGGTGCAGCGGCACTAGTCCGCAAAACTCCTGGCGCTGCTAGAATGGCCAGGGAAATGAGGTCAAAACTAAATACTGGATACGATGGCGGTTTGGCTGGATATAAGGCTCTTGCTAGTGATGCAGCTAGAGATGTAGGAATAAGCCAGGAAGACATGCATATAGATGATGATGGCAAGGTAACACTAACAGGACAAGGCGCAACCAAGGCTGGAGCTTTCGCCTCAACTATGAATAGTAGACAGTATAATCAGAAGTCTGCTGGTAGGTTTGATCTTGGTGGCATCAATAACGGTACAAGTTATGATGCAGAGAAGGGTGTTGATTCGGCAGACCTATACGCTTTAATGCATGGTCGCTTAGAGAACGTAGAGGCCATAGGGGGTATTATTAAGAAGACTATGAAGCAAGCACGTGAACTACCAGCTACGCAAGCTAGGCTAGAGTCAGAAAGAGCTACAATAAGCTCATTGCCAGCCACACCTGAGAGAACAACCAAAATTGAAGCATTAGATAAACAAATTGACGACATAAGAAGCGGTAAGACTAAAAAAGATCTTTATGCTAAAGCCTCTAAGTACAAGACTGAGCTTAGAACTTTGACAAGCGGAACTGGAAGCACAGCAAAGACCGCTACAAGCTTGACTGAATCAATTGATTCAAGCTCTGATTCGAGCAGTGCTGCGAGTGACCCAGACATGGTAGAGCTTAAGGGCTGGGAAAGCGAAGTAGCTGGGAAGCAAACTAAAAGAGTTGATCTTAAATATGATGAAAAAGGCGATATAATCAATCCTGATGAAGTTGGTTTTGAAAGACTCGTGAGACGCGAAGGTGGTGATGTTGTTGCTAATGCAAGCGGGACAATAATTAATCCTACTGCAAGCGGCTGGTCTGAAACAGACTTAGCTAGAGGATATAGGTATAAGGGATGGACAAGCGAAGATATAACTAGAGGATATAGGATGATTAATCAGGATGCCACAAACCAGGAAATAGCAGCACAACAATCAAGGGCTCATATATCTCCCTCTGAAGCAGATCTAAGAGCAGAAGCTGAGCCTAAACATGAAGAAGAAAGTTAGTATATTGTGGCAACATATAAAGTAATACAGGATATAGAGTCGGAAGATAAACTAATTGGTCCCCTTTCGGTTGTTCAGTTTATCTTCGCCTGTGTGACAGCATTATTCCTATACCTAAGCTTTATTGTATTTAGCAAACACGTTTCTTTTCTTCTGATCGTATTTCTGCCTCTCTCAGCATTCTCGGCTTTTTTTGCAATTCCCTGGGGAAGAGATCAACCAACAGAAGTCTGGGCCTTAGCCAAGATAAAATATCTTTTATATCCTCACACTAGAATATGGAGTCAAAGCGGCATAAAAAACCTAGTAACAATAAATTCTCCTAAGAAAGTAAAATCCACCTATACTAATGGCTTGACCCAAGAAGAAGTACAGGGTCGGTTGAAAGTTTTAGCAGAGACTATAGATACAAGGGGATGGGCTACAAAAAACGTCAACGTAAACTTATTCTCGAGCCCTTCTAGCGCGCCTGTAATGGCTGCTGGAGATGACAGACTAGCCGGTTCAAACGTTATCGAGGAAGATCCTAAGACTGATATTAATTTAAAAGATGATGTCCTGGATGAGAAGAACAATTCTACTGCTTTTAAATTTACTGAAAAAATTAAGGAAGTAGAGGCCAAGCATCGCCAGGAACTAGTAGACTCTTTAAAAAACGTTAACAAACCTCAAGATAAAAGTAGTAAGTGGTTTAATGCATCGACTAACCATTCTTTCAACGATACCACTGCTACTAAGGTAGAGTCTGGTTTTACTCCAGAGCAAGAAAAAGCTATTAGCAAACAGCTCCATGAAAAACACGCAAAGATCAAACAAGAATATAGTTCACATATTAAATATGTAAAAACTCCAGAAGAAATAGAACATGATAAAATGAATGTGATTAACTCCGAAAAAGCTCGTCAGAGCATGGTGACACACACTCTCGCTCCTGATATACTAAATATGGCTAGTAGTAACGATTTAAGTGTTGCTACAATTCAGCATGAGGTCAACAAAAAAAGCGAAAATGACCTAGAGGGTGAAGTAGTTATTAACCTTCATTAGTCCTAAATCACTAGAATAAAATTACCAATAGGGGTGGAAAAAGTATAGAATGAATCCTTCTTCGAACCAAAATCAATACAGTAGAGGCGCAAATAATGCACCTAATCAAAGCCCTACCGTTTCTCAGCAAGGCACAGGTCAAACCGTCAGAACGAATCCTAATAGTACTCAGAATATGCTAAAAATAGCTGAGATAAGGGATGGAATTGCTATCATGGCAGATGGCAGCTATCGAGCGGTCATAATGTGTAAAGCCATTAACTTTGATTTGATGAGCCAAAAAGAGCAAGAAGCTGTTGAATATAGCTATCAGGGATTTTTAAATTCACTATATTTTCCAATTCAAATCTTCATCCATTCTGAAAGAGTTAACCTATCCGACTATATAGAAAAATTAGATAAACTAAAAGCTGAACATGAGAACATGCTACTTTCACTTTTAATGGACGATTATATTGCTTTTATCGAACAAATATCCAGCCAGACAAACATTATGGACAAAGATTTTTATGTTGTTATTCCTTTCTTTGCTACACCTGAGCTTAAGAAAAATATAACTACTGGTAGCAGGAACTTTATAACAGGTTTTTCAGGGCTATTAGGCAAGAAAGAAGCAAAAGTAACCATCAATGAAGCTGATTTAGAGAACGCAAAAAACGAACTAAGGAACAGGGTACAAGCCGTACTTGCAGGACTAATGCAGTGCGGTGTCAAAGGCTTGCCTTTAGATACCCAAGAGTTAATTGAACTTTACTATAACGTTTATAACCCTGATACAGCGGTTAACCAGCCTTTAGCTTCAATGGATAGTCTCACTAATGATGTTATCGAAAAAGGTGAAGGCCAGGCTCCTAAACCAACAATTCAGGGGGGATATTAAATATGGCTTTCGGTAAAAAAAGAGTTGATCCATTATTGGTAGCTGAGGCTCAAAGAAAACAAGAACAGCAAGAAGTATTTAGCGCTTTCCAGAAGGGTATCACTGCTCTTCGAGACTTCATAGCGCCTAGCTCATTAGAACTCCAAAGCAATTATTTTAGAATTGGAACAAGGTTCGCGCGAAGTTACTACGTATACGGTTACCCTAGACAAATATATACAGGCTGGCTTAGTGGACTCGTAAATATTGATGAAGTTATAGATATTAGTATCTATATTTATCCAGTTGCAAGCCAGGTTGTAATGCAAAACTTGAGAAAAAAAGTTACTCAATTAGAAGCAGGGATACAAATAGATTCCGAGAAAGGTAAAGTTAGAGATCCCGGTAAACAGGCTGCTATTCAAGATGCAGAAGAGATGAGAGACAAGCTCCAAGTAGGCGAAGAAAGATTCTTTAGATTCGGACTTTATTTCAATATTTATGCAAGTGACATGGAAGAATTAGAGTTTGTTTCTCATAAAGTAGAGACGATGCTTGGACAACAGCTAATTTATTCAAAACCCGGAACTTCACAACAAGAGCAGGGACTTAATACTGTTATTCCACAATTTGTTGATGAGATGCAAATAAGAAGGAACATGAACACTGGGGCTATATCTACTAGTTTTCCGTTTACCAGTGCAAATCTTAGTCAAGATAATGGAATTCTTTATGGAATAAACATGCACAACTCCGGACTAGTAATTTTTGATAGATTTAGCTTGGAGAATGGTAACTCTGTAGTCTTTGCAAAATCTGGAGCAGGTAAGTCGTTCGCCGTAAAACTCGAGGCGCTAAGAAGTATGATGTTTGGTACTGAAATCATTATTATTGATCCAGAAAATGAGTACCAAAAGCTGGCTGATTCTGTAGCTGGTGCTTATGTTAGATTAAGCTTAAGTTCTAGCACTAGAATAAATCCATTTGACCTACCTATAGCAATAGACACAGAAGAGGCCGACAATGCACTTAGAAGCAACTTAATCATGTTACATGGCCTATTGCGACTAATGATGGGTGGAGCTCAAGCACAGATGGTTGGAGGCAATAATGCGGTTACTCCAGCCCTAAATCCAGTCGAAGAATCGGATCTTGATACTGCACTTATTGAAACATATGCTAAGGCAGGCATTACCAATGACCCACTAACTCATCAAACTGTATCGCCAACAATTGCTGATTTATATGAAACCCTACTACATATGGGTGGATCTGGTCCTCAACTGGCTCAAAGATTAAGAAAGTATACTACAGGTACTTTTGCAGGCATTTTCTCACAGCAAAGTAACATTAATATCAATAACCCTTTTGTCGTTTTTAATGTTAGAGACTTAGAGGATGAGCTAAGACCAGTGGCTATGTATATTGTTCTTAACTATATTTGGAATAAGACAAAGTCCGACAAAAAGAAAAGGCTTCTAATTATTGATGAGGCTTGGCAATTAATGAAGTACGAAGATTCAGCTAACTTTATATTCTCACTAGCCAAACGTGCTAGAAAGTATAACTTAGGTATAACAACAATTAGCCAAGACGTTGAAGACTTCATGGGTAGTCGCATGGGTAGAGCAATCGTTGCTAATGCTTCAATGCAACTTCTATTTAAACAGTCTCCTTCATCGGTTGATGTATTAGCGGATGTCTTTAAGTTAACAGAGGAAGAGAAAAAAAGATTAAGCCAATTCCCGGTTGGTCAAGGATTGTTTTTTGCAGGTCCAAATCACGTACACATCCAAGTTACTGCGTCACCAACCGAGATGGGTCTTGTTAATAGTAATCCTAATGAAGTGGTTACTGGAACTCAACAAGGCACAATAGATTTAGGCAATACTTTAGCGCCAGGTTCAACTAACTCAATAAATTGAGAATAATATGGATAATCAACCAAACAGTGTCTACGATAAAGATTCCGAGAAACCAACAACTAGACCTGATTTAAATATACTAGAAAATAAAGGTCTAAATAATACCTCAAAAACTAGCGCAAATGACGATGCAGGTTCGGCGAGTGATGCTTTATCCAGTGCTGCAAAGACTAAAGCCCAAAGCTCGACAGGAAGCGCTTTATCGGAATCTGAAAACTCTTCGCTAGCAGGAAGTAAATCATTATTTCGTAAAGCAACCAGTAGGATCACTGGAGGTGTTAAAAAAAATAAAGGTCTGGCTTTAGGTGGTGGTCTTGGTGGGTTGGCGCTAGGAATTGTTTTTCTAGGAATAATGTTTTTGGTTCCTTACGAGCTTACTCATATTCAAAATGTGATTGTCGGTTTTGAGTCTAAAACCGAAAAAAGGTTTGAAGGTAAAGCTGCAAGATCAGTTTTTAGTCATCTTTTAAGAAGACAAACTAAATCACTGAAAGCGCGGTCGGAAAGCAGTGCCGCGGAAAGTTCTAGTGGCGAAGCTCTTGCAGCAGAAGCCGATGCTCTAGATTTAAAAAGCCCCGAATTTCAAAGTGGCTTAGATCGAGCTGGTATAACTGCAAACATTGATGCCGAAGGAAAACTAACCTCCTTAACAAACAGGGAAGGTACCACTATAACCAGTGAGGATATTGCAAATAATGCAAATGGTGCTTTCGATGAGCTATCTAGAGGTTTACCCGAATGGGAGGTTGGACAGATTAGCGAATTCAGGCCCTTACTTATCGATCATGTAAATGCTCCTTTTGATGGTATGCCAATAGATTCAGAGAAAACTCCAAATGAACAAATTGAATCAAAAATATTAAGCGGAGAAGATCCTGCAAGTCTTGCAGAAGCGTCTACTCCAGATAAATCAGCTGGTAGTACGGATCCAGCAGCGCATCCAACAGATGCTGCTGGGGCTACTGGCGCAGCAAAAGAGGCTCAAGCAGTCGCTCTCGATGGAATCAAAAAAGGGCTAACCGAAGGCGATATAATGGAAAACATAAAAGGGAAGCTTGGTAGTCCAGCTGTGCTTTGGTCTCAGGTCGTTTCTGAATTTTGTGGTATAGAAAAAACTATTACAGAAGCAAACAAAGCTAGAATACCAAAAATTATGGGTTTACTTATGAGACACGGGGCTTTTCTTATGTCTACAACAGATCAGTTAAAGAAAGGCAAACTAACTGCTCAACAGCTAAATGGAGTTATGACCATTTTAAATGGTACGCCCGCGCATACAACATCTGATGGGAATTATGTAGAATCAACGTCATTTGCAAACTCTGTAGGCTGGTCATCGGCAACAGGTAAGACTGGTGGTATTAAACCTAATCCTTCCAATTTGCCTACAAAAATTGCTGGACAAGGTTTTATAGATAAATTTAATTCATCTTTCGGCAAGACTATTATTGGCCCTGCCGTTTGTGGGATTGAGAATAGTCCTTTTGGTTTTTTTGCTAATATTGGATTGGGATTGGGACAATTAGTAGTTGCCATAACTGGATTAGCAGATTTCGGAGCAAGTGATGTAGCTCAACAAGCAGCAATAGCAGCTGCAGGTTACACACTAACGAATGTCTTAGTTCCAGAAGTTGTTAAGTACCTAACTCCTCTTGGGATTTACGGATTAGAAAATGGCGCTCAATGGCTCAATAATGCTGATGCTGGTACTAATTTATCTTATGGAGATTATTCTAGACGTCTAGGGGCTAATCCAATATCTACTACTGATCAACAAAAGTTAGTAGCTAAAGCGAACATAGATGAGCAAAAAGTAAACTCAAGACTGCCCGTTAAAGAACAGCTTTTTGCGCTTAGTAACAATAGTTCCTTAGTGTCTAGATTTATGAACGACATACCAATGGGTAAGAATGCTGTTGTAGATAGTATGTTAAGTTACTTTACAGCCTTGCCTTCTACTCTTTCTAAAAGCATGGCCCAAGTATTCTCGCCACATATATTTGCAGCGGATACTAGCACACTAGCCCCGGGTCAAGCTTATAATATCCAACAGTATTCATTCCAAGATAATGAATCTTCTAAGTATGAAACATTTTCGAATGAGCAGTACTTAAACTCAAATATTAGCTATGGTAGTAAATCAGTAAAAAGAATAGATGTATTAGGTAATCCAGCTACTTATAAGGATAGTCCTTCAGGTGACTCAAACACAAATGACTTATTGCATTGTTATGTAGATAATTTTTCCGATATTCTACAACAAATCAATAGCGCAGACCACAACTGTACGCCCCCTGGTTATAGCTTCCCAAATGGTACTATTGGGGATTATGATAACTCTAATAATGGTAGTGTCTCAACTGATCAATATAATACGGCACTGAACTTAGAAATATGTAACATGTATGCGGACGCTTTAAGTACAAGCTGTTCTAATATACAGGGTCAAGTTAATGATGATATCGGACACTTTAGACAGTACATATTAGATGTTAGTGTTATGAATAACTATGTAAGTCTGGGGAACAATCAATAATGAAGCGAGTATTTTCATTATTTCTGGCGGTATTCATGCTGGTAAGTTGCAATAGTGCTTTTGCGATAACATCAGATAATTTAAAAAGCCTTTACGGTAACAACTTGTACTATGATACTAATCAGTGTGCAACAAGTGGACCTGCAGCTACCTCGGCACCAGTTACTCCCGGTGCAGGTGCCCCAGATGGTAGTTCTTTCCCTAATTTAAGTCCTGATTCTATGGCTAATGCAATAAATACTTTTATTGCAAAAGAAAACCCTCAAAGCAAAATGACTGGACTAGGCTCAACTATTGTAGCTGATGCTCAACATTCCAATGTCAGCCCATTTTTAATTGTTGCCATTTCTCATAAAGAATCTTCATTATCTAGTCCTAGTGACTTCAATGTTATACATGGTAGTAATTCATTCGGAAGGTCGGCAGGCGCTGGTCAACCAAGCTTCCAGGGTGCAAGGGCTTGGTATAAATGGAACTCTGTGGCTGCATCGGTCGACTATACAGCACCAGAAAACCAAAATATACCGGGTGGAGGTGACTTTGCATCGTATTTAAGAAATCAATATGGTAAGGAAATTGATGCTAATAGTGGGGTATTTAATATTATTAAATTATATGCGCCTGGTAGTGATGGCAATAATCCAGTTCAATATGCAGCTGATGTCAATGGTTGGGTACAAAGCCTGATATCTTTAACAAACGGTGCCCCGGCAACTTCTACTGTGACACCATCACCAACAACTCCAAATACAACTAGTAGTTGTGCTTGTTCTGGTCAATCTGCCAGTTCAACACCAGGTTCAGGTGCTCCTGTGATAGTCTTGGACCCTGGTCACAGTGGTCAGGATATATCTGTTATTGACCCTGTAACTGGATTAATAGATCATGATTATCCCAATCCATTCGAAATTGATGAAGTATTTACAATTGCTAAAGATCTTCAGTCTCAACTTACAACAGATGGCTATAAAGTTGTTTTGACTAAACAAAATGTTATGGATTATGTATCTTTAAGAGACCGAGCAAATATTGCCAACTCTGCAAATGCTGCACTAGCTGTCAGTATTCACGATGATCATACCCAAAATTATGGATCATTCCAGGAAATTTATGATCAGCAGATTGGTGCTTATAGAACAAATGCGGCTGGAATTAATACTACTTTTTCTAATCAAGCAGTGGCTGATAAAAGTAGTGCCTATGCTAAGATATTTCAACAAACTAGACAGGCAGCACAGGGAATTCAACCAGTAATTAAATTAAATAATTTCAACGGTAGAGCAGGTCTGTCACCTGGTAATATTCCACTAGTCCAACTATTTGCAACTGTTCCTTGGGTTTACAACGAAACAGGTGCTAGTAATATCACTCCCGATGGACTTAAAGCTTATGAAAAAGGGATTCTAGATGGTATAGAAAAAAGCGTGCCTGTTGGTTCCACTGGAAGCTCAACTTCTTCTAGTAGTTGCGGGTCAGGTACAGTTGTTTGTAATAGTGGAGATACTAGTAGTGGTTTAAGTGCCACAAGACAATCCGTAGTATGTTTAGCTCAACAAGAACTAGCTACTTGGAAATCCCAACCAGGTTATCCTTGGACTGGAAATAATACTTATGCGGCTAGTGGTTACTTAAAGTATTCCCAAAATTCTCATGAAGAATGGTGTGCCGATTTTACTAGCTGGTTATACGATCAAGCAAAATATCCACTTAAACCCGATCCTAATTGGAGGCTAGCGGGAGTAGTAGGGATTAAAGCAGTTGGTGAATTAAATACTAATTTTCACTGGCATCAAGAATCAACCTATACACCAAAACCTGGTGATTTAGCAATCCATTTCTGGGCAGGTCCATCTAACCCAAATAAAAGTCATGTTGATATAGTAACGGTTGTAAAAGGAAACCAAGTAACAACTATTGGGGGTGACTCTGGACATGGGAACTACCCGGGTGGTTCAATTGTAGATGAAGGAACAATAACAGGGTTTCATGCTAATAGTATTTATGGGTATGTAACACCGGATTAAATTATGATTATAAATATATTAAGAAAATACAAAAAAGTAGTAATAGTAGTTTTATTACTTGGTTTTATATTCACAGCATACGAAATATATATTGCTTCTACTTTTCATATAATAAAAACTGACCCGTCTATCTCTAACATATCCGTTATATCGCCATACTTTGATGTACATTTTAGTAAAAATTTATCGAAAGATATAAAGGTGAAAATTATTCCATCCAATGCCTCTAGTTCAACGGTCATGTCTGGTAAAAATATTAAAATAAATTTAATATCTCCATTAATCAGCTCACAAAGCTATAAAATTACAATTACAAACATTTACTGCTTAAACGGTGATCATCTAGGTGATAAAGTTTTTAATTTTAAACCTGTTTCTATTCTAAATACAAAACTATCTAAGGAACAAACAACAGTAATCACTAATCAACAATCTGCCTATCAAAATGCTTCATATGCTAACGGCTTATCTGTTATATTACCTTTTAATGGCCCTGGTCTTAATTATAGGATAAATTACACCAGTTTAATTGATAGTAATAATAAACCTGTTATTACTATAATAATCTCTTATAAGTCCGAGCAGAGCAAAACAGATGCAGTTGCTTGGCTAAAAGCAGAAGGCTTTAATATTAACGACTATAAAGTTCAATATCTAGGTCTAGACAGTACTCAACAAGGCCAATAATATTACACTTATTTATCTGTTAGTATGATATTTGCTTGCTCACTAAAATGATGAAGAATTACATCTGCGTCAGTAGTAGTAATAAAAGTCTGATAGGGACTCAAGAAATTAGTAAGATTTTTTCGCCTGTTTCCATCAAGCTCACTAAATACGTCATCGAATAAAAGTATTGGTTTTTTATCCCTGTATTTTTCAACAATTCTCGTCTCAAGCACCTTACAAACCAACATTAAGGTTCTCATTTCTCCTCTAGATGCTGTTTCGCTCGCAAGATGGCCATTTAATAGTAGGTCAAAATCATCTCTATGTGGTCCGCTAGAAGTAAAGCCTCTTTCAAAGTCTGTGTCTATGTTATTTTCTAGTTTATTAAGTAGGTCACTGGCATAATTTTTTGTATTAATTTTTGTTGAATAATTAAATTGAACTTTTGATTTAATATTAGATAGTTCACTATATATTCCTTCTGATGACTTATTCATAACATCAATAAGCTCTAATCTATATCTAACTATTGCTTCTGCAAGTTCACTTAGTCTTAAATTCCAAACAAAAATATTACTCCTAGCATTGCTGTGGTTATTTTTTAGTAGAGTATTGCGCTGATATAAAACCCTTTTGTAGTGTTTTCTTGTTTCTTTAAAACCAGGTTTTATTTTCTCTAAAAGATCATCTAAAAAATTACGTCTACTATCCGGTGAAGAACTAAGTATGGTAAGATTTTCTGGCTCAAATATTACAACTGGTATAGTTCTATTGATACTTAGTCTTTTAAATTTTTGACCGCCAATTTCGTAACTCTTAATGACACTTTCGCCGTTCTTCTCAAGCTTAATTATTCTAGTCTGATTATCTGTAGTGTGGCTTTCAATTTTTGACCACTCACTATCGTAGTTTATAAGCTCAATATCTTTTCCTCTATAAGAATTTTCACCTGCTATTAATATAATAGACTCTAGTAGATTAGTCTTTCCACTAGCATTAGGGCCAACTATTATATTTACGCTTTTGTTAAATTCAAATGACTCATCATTGTATGATCTAAAGTTCTGAAGTCTTATGTCGGTTAGCATAAGATATATTTTAGCTCTTCAGAGGCATAATGACATGTATATAATCGACGTCACTAGGATCTTTAAGTAAAGATGGCTCGAGCTTGCCATTGAAGCTAAAAACAATCTCCTCGCCGGTCATAACGTGTAAGGCATCAAGTAAATATCTTGAGTTTAAAGTAATTGAGCCTTCGCCTTTTATTTTTCCAGTTGTACTAGCAATATTCTCACCAAGTTGTGAAGCTATGGAATGTATATTTAAGGTTTGATCCTGGTCATTAACTTCAAGCGTTATACTTCCAGCATTTTCTCTTGCAAACAGACTAGATACTTTAGCGATATTTAAAAGCTCGGATTTAGGCAGTCTTGCAGTAGTTATAAATTTCTTAGGTATTAGACTGGCGTAATTCGGGTACTTTCCATCAATTAATCTTGCAACAAGCTCAACGTCACCAACTCGGAATAAAACCTGTTGATCATTATGTGTTACTTCTATTTCGCCATCAAAGTCTGAAGCTAATCTAAGCAATTCTTGAGTAGCACTAAAGGGAACTAATATGTTGATTGTTTGATCAGTGTTCATAACTGTTGCTTCAGCTAATCTATAACTATCTGTTGCAACTATTAATAATTTACCTTGGTCACTATGGAAATATACACCTGTTAATACTGGTCGAGTGTCATCATTTGAAGCTGCAATAATTACTTGTTGAAGTTTCTTTTTAAGCAGGGAAGAATCAATTTTCCATTCTTGACCATCTTTAATACTAGGTAGAACAGGGAATTCTTCTGATGAAATACCGTTTATAGTTGATCTATATGTACCAGTAGAGAAGTGGAGTTTATATTCATCTAGTTTAAGTTCAATAATTCCGCTAGGTAGGGAACTAACAAAATCCTGCACTAGACGGGCAGGGATAGTAATTGAACCTTCTTCACTAACCTTCGAGCCAATGAAGTGTGTTATTGCAATATCTAGATTAGTAGCAGAAATACTTAGTCTTGTTCCAACTGTTTTAATTAATACGTTTGCAAGAATTGGTAATGTGTTTCTAGAAGAAGCAACTCTTGCGACACTACTAAGAGCTTTATTAAGATTTTCTTGTGTAACTTGAATCTTCATAGTTTTACCCCCATGTTATTAATAATAAAAAATAAATTACTTAAAAAAACTCTAGTTATTATAGGGGCTGTGTACAATGTGTAAAACATGTCATTTAACAGATCTAAAACAGTACTTTTTTTACTTGTATAACTTTTGTATAAGCTTGTTACGGAACTTGTATAAACAAGCTGGTTATAAACAGCACCTGCAGAATGACTAACTAAACTGAGTATATTCACTAGCCCTAAACCACAAGCAAA
The DNA here is from genome assembly GCA_903925195.1 of uncultured Candidatus Saccharibacteria bacterium. Next base: position 27,833 of record CAIYEO010000073.1, read on the forward strand.
CACATTTTTTACCCAGGTTCTACACATACAAACGCTCCTTAATTTTAATTATAGCTGTCTTTATATTGTTATCTAGAACAGATTCCTTCTCTATTTTATCTATAGAATGAATAGCTGTCGTATGATCTTTTCTGCCTAATTCCCTGGCTATCTTTGGGAAACTAAGGTGTAATTCACTTCTTAATATATACATGGCTACTTGCCTTGGAACGACAATATCCTTGTCTCTTTTTGGACCAATAATGTCTTCAATAGTGATTTGGAAATACTTAGCAGTTCTTTCTATTACTTGCTTAGGACTTATATGTTTTGGTCTTGCTTTGCCGCTACCAAGTAGTGATGAAGTAACTTCTAGGCTAGGTTCAAGCTCTCTCATTTCACAAAAAGCCAGAAGCTGATTTAAGGCCCCTTCTAATTCTCTAATATTAGTTTGGACGTAATTAGCTAAATACTCGACTACCTGAGGAGATAATTCAAGACCATGGCTACTTGCCTTAGTCTGGATAATCGCACATCTTGTTTCAAAATCTGGGTTTTGCATATCTATACTCATTCCCCAAACAAATCTAGACCTAAGTCTTTCTTCGAGAGTTGGTATTTCTCTAGGAGGTTTATCTGATGAAATAATAATTTGTCTATTGCCTTGATGAAGCGCATTAAAGGTATGGAAGAATTCTTCTTGAATCTTCTCCTTGCCAGCGAGAAACTGAACATCATCAACTATTAAAACATCAGCTCCTCTATAGAAACCAGCAAAGTCGGTATTCTTTTTGAATCTAAGTGCGTCTACGAATTCTTGAACGAACTGTTCAGTTGATGCATAAACAACTCGCGCATCGGGATTGTTGTTTAATACTGCATTACCAACTGCTTGGATTAAATGAGTTTTTCCAATTCCAACTCCTCCATATAAGAAAAGAGGGTTATATTTTTTCCCAGGATCGGCGACTATAGCTTGGCAAGCTGCATAGGCTAGTTCATTACCAGCTCCTACTATAAAATTATCAAAAGTATATTTCTCGTTTAAACCCTGCCTGTATTGATGGGATAAGCTACTACCTCTGGTTCTTGGCTTAGCTGGCTGGTTATCGCTAAGTACCATAATTTCTTCAGTGCTTTCGTTTTTGTTCTTATTAACAGAAGATATTTTATATTCTACTTGAACCTGAGTTACCCCGTTCTTTTTTAGAGTCTCAATTATTAGATCATTAAATTTACGTTCGAGCTGTTGTTTTATGAAGACATTAGGAACTCCAATAGTAACTATCCCATTACGGTTTCTAATCATCTGTGTTTTTTTGAACCAAGTCACAAAACTAGCCCGTGAAATAGATAGCTCGATTTCTCCGAGCACCGATTGCCATAAAACTCCCTCTTGCATAATATTACCCATAACTTTTGTACCACTAACTATACATAATTTTCCACAGGCTCACAAACAATTACAGTATAAAAAAATAAAACAGCGCTTCTAGGGTAAACTTATCCACATATGTTAACCCTCTCTATAAATCTGTGGATAAAATTTGGTTATAGGTGGATAAAATGCTAGAATTAGTAGGTAAAATATTGTTAAATTAACTTTAAGGAAAGCTACCAACAGTAAATCTAGTTATTAAGGTCATAATGTACTTGACCAGACATCACTAGCTTAGGTAGAGTTAGTATATGCCAAAGAGAACTTACCAGCCAAAAAAACGATCAAGAGCTAAAGAACATGGCTTCTTTAAAAGAATGGCTACAAAAAGCGGAAGAGCTGTTTTAAAAAGACGACGTATAAAAGGCCGCAAACAACTCTCTCATTAGAGAAAGTAAATTTTTTGCATCAGCAGAAAGGACTACTAAACAATGATTGCTAGGGCTAACCGTTTTCATGGACACGGTAGTCTGCGTTTTTTGTATACCCGTGGAAAAACTGTTCGCAACGATCAACTATCACTTCGATATATTGAAAATAACAGACGCGAAACCTGGAGATTGGCGATTGTCGTTTCTAAAAAAGTTCATAAGTCAGCAATTGTTCGAAACCGAATAAGAAGAAGACTATATGAGATTATTAGGCTAAACCAAGATAAAATTATCGCCCCCTACGATATAGCGCTAATAATCTTCAGTCCAGTAGTCGCTGAGATTGAACCAGAAAAACTAGAAAAATTAATCTTAGATCTACTAAAAAAAGCTCAAATTATTAGTTAAATATAAAGAGAAAAACATAGATAATTATGTTAAAATATAAAAAAAGGAAGTCTAGATGTTTACTACACTCATAGTTCAACCGATATTCAACTTACTAGTATTTATATACGCAGTCATCCCGGGACATAATTTTGGCCTGAGTATTATTATCTTTACAGTTATAATTAGACTCCTGCTTTGGCCTCTAGTAAAAAAACAGCTACATCAAGCAAAGGTCATGCGCAAAGTCCAACCAGAAATTAAGAAGATTAAGAAGGCCGCTCAAGGTGATCGTCAAAAAGAATCTCAGATGCTTATGGAGCTATATAAAGAAAGAGGCATTAATCCACTAGGCTCTATAGGAATCCTGCTGATTCAATTACCAATATTCTTAGCTTTATATAGTGGTATCAGAAGAATTATTAACGACCCACATCAAATCATTAGCTTTGCCTACCCACCATTACAGCATTTACCATGGATGGAAAAACTAGCTAGTAATATAAACCTCTTTGATAATACATTCCTAAAAGTAGTCGATTTATCCAAGAGCGCTATCGGTAGCGGTAATGGAATATATTTCCCAGCCATGGTAATTGTTATCGCCAGTGCTATTATTCAGTTCTATCAAAGTAAGCAACTAATGCCTACAGATAAAAATGCTCGTAAACTAAGACACATACTAAAGGATGCTGGTTCAGGCAGGACTACTGATTCCTCAGAGGTTAATGCAGCTGTTGGGAAGAGTACTCGTTATCTACTACCGGTAATGATCTTTATATTCACTGTAAGCGTAGCCTCAGCCCTGTCTCTTTACTGGCTAACAAGTGGAGCCGTTGCCTTCTTGCAGCAACACCTTATTCTTAAGAAAGACGAAGAAGAGATGGAAGAAATTGCCGATAAACCAGACTCCAAAGATAAAATCATCGAAGGCGAAGTTATTTCCAAGACTCCTAATAAAAAAACAAACAAGAAAGTAAAAACTGCAAAAACTAAAAAAAGGAGGAAGTAGCAATGGATAAAAATTTAGAAGCATCAATCGGTTATGCAAAAAAATACCTAGAAGACCTACTGACTTTTTTTGGGCTTAATACCGATGTTAATGCGACCTGTAGCGATGAAAAAGTAATAGAAATAAATGTTCCCTCGTCTCATTTGAATGGATTTTTAATTGGACAAAAAGGCGAGACTGTAAGGGCCTTACAGTTCATGGTAAGTAACGCACTTCGTAATAATGAATTTGAAATAAACAGAGTTAGTGTAGATATCGCTGATTATAAGAAGCAAAGAGCCGACCGAGTTACTGAACAAGCACAGGAATGGGTAAAACAAGTCAAAGAGACTAAAGAGCCACTAGACCTGAAACCAATGAACCCTGCCGACAGAAGAGTTGTACATCAATTAGCTTCAGAGAATGATTTGCTTAGCGAATCAGCTGGTGAAGGTAGAGATAGACATATTGTTCTTAGCATTAAGCCCGAATAATTATAAAAAACTAATTAGGCGATGTATACTGCCTGGTTAAATAAAACTTATAAGCACCAGAACCAAATAAGCAGTTTTGTTTGTCCTTACAAGTAGCTGGATCTTTTTTCGCGTATTGCAAAAACGTAGCTACTTTATCATCTAAAGTAGGACCATGTAAATTTTGAGGGTTTGTATGAACTGGGTAGCCTAAGTAATGGACTAAAGGTATCGAAATAAGATTCTGATATTGTCCATTCTGGTATTGCTCTAAGGCTGAAGCTGCAAAACTAGAAGTAGCATTGTGGTCTGGATGATCCTTTATTTGACCACCTACAACCGTTGACTGAGTTCTAATAATAGAAGGATGATAAGCATACATTAATTGTTCTAGAGCATTGATTAGTTGTTCTTTATCATAAGAAGATTGACTGTCTACTGAGTTAATGCTTGAAATATTTCCAGATAACAGCTTTGGCAAAGTTTGGAAGTTGGTTGCTGAAAAACCTTCTCCTTTCAAACCCCCATCTGGCAGTAGTAGGAATACTAGAGAAATATTTGGGCTTTCTTTTTGGGTTGCAATTTGGACATATTCTCCCTTATTTAATTCAACGGTAATCTTATTCCAGGCTAAATCTAAATGACCATCCATATAGTCATAGGCTGCTTCTGCTCCATCTTGGCGACTCAACCAATAAAATTGACCACTACCAGCATCACCAGCCGTTAAATAAACGCTAACGACACATCTTCCTTGCTGTAGGTCTTTGCTAACATCTGGATTTATGAATAGTAAGTCATCATCTTCGTGTGCCACTATATTCATAACAGTCGGACCAATACAGTTATTGTTAGATAGCTGACTAATCTTAATAGGCAGTATTGTTCCTGGTGTAGCCTTGGTTTGCTTGGGACTTGTTTTATTAATACCCCTATCATAGAAAAGTAAAAGTTCATTAGGGCTGGCTACAGAACCAGATATTAACAAGCTAGAGTTAGGCTTACCAAAATAATTAGTTATTTGCTTCACAGAGCAATTTGGGAAATTAGTTAAATTGCCATGAAGCGTCAAAAGGTATGCAAAACTATTTTGATTTAAATCTTTTTGCCAAGCTAGGCTAGTTGGCGATGAGCTTAAATTAGTACAACTTGAAATAGGCATCACTGACTGTTTATTATTGGTGGTGTTTTTAATCGGTATAACTCTCCAATAGTTACCAACAAGAACTGATACATGATGATTCTTTAAGGCACTCTCTATTGAGGCATTCCTGACTGAAGTATCATTAAAAGCATTTAGATTTTGACGGTAATCTTTATTAGCTGATAAAATTCCAAAAATAAGACTTATTATTAGTAAACCAGCAACCACGCTAACAACTTTTGTATCCCAATGTTTTTCTCTTGAGTAGGTAGCGATACTAACAAATAAAGCAAAAAAAGCGATTGTTAAATAGCGTGCATCAACTTGGTAATAGTGATTGGTGAAAATAAATAACCCAAACATGACTATTGTTGAAAAAATTAACATAAGTGACAGTAAGTAATAGTTATCTATTCTTACATCATCGTTTTTTAACGAGCTTCTCGATCTTAAACTTAACCTAACTAACTTATAGATAACAAAGAGTCCAAGTACGGCAATTAATATATTTGCTAGGTAGCTAATCAGACTATAGCTAAAAAAACTGTTGGAAGCAGTAGACGATAGGCCTTTTATGGTCACAGCACTATGAGCTGGATTGGCGCCAATATTTGTGAATATCGATAGAATACCGTATATCACACCGACCATAATGTTTTTTGCTCCTTGCGCAGAGTCATAATATGACGATGCGGTACTGTCTACTATATGAGTAACACCATGTTTATTTAAAAACACTAATAGTAGATTGCCCAGTACGCCAGCAATAATAGCTAGCCCAAGCCAGTGAGCAAAAATCATAACAAACTTCCACTTCTTTAGAAAAGAATAAGTAACTACTCCCAGTAAAGCACCGCCAATACTAAGAGATAGAAAGAGTTTGTCTGAAGCAACCAATAATGATAGCAACAATACCGATAGCCAATATTGCCAATTTTTGAATCCTTTATGACGAATTAGTAATATCAGGCTCAGTATAAATACAATATATTCAATATTCCTAGTAGTTATCATGGCCATATTTACAGGTAGCAATGAGCCGGCGATTGGCTCGATTGGTATTAGTAAAAGGGTAGATGCTACAGCCAAACAAAGAGTTCCAAATATTAGTGGTCGGCGTTCAATTCTATAAAGCAAATAGGCAAGGGAAGCAACTGTCGCAATTGTTAGAAATAGAGTCACATAGATGAATGAAGCGTTAGAATAGTTATATAGTTTTATAAAATAGAGTAGTGGCCATTTTATTAAAAAACTATGGACTCCAGGCATTAAAGCATTCTTAAAAACATTGCTACTTTCTAGTAAATACGGACTTACTAGTTGATCACTATTTAGCTGATTTATCTTTGCGCCCAGTATACTCCAATAAGTAACAGTAGAAAAAAGCGCAATCAGACAAAAAACAACATAAGCCTTTATGAAAAGAGCGTTATTAACAATGCTTTGAAATAAGCTAGGGTTGTTTTTGTTTAGTTTAGTTTTTTGTTGTTTTGCCAATTGTTGTCCAGCGGGTTAATATTAATAAGATTTTAACATATAGGTTATATCTACAAAACTATTTTTTTGGACCTAGTGCTTCGTTATATATCTCTAAGGTTTGCTCAGACATTCTTTTCCAGGAATATTTCTTTGCCTGAGAATAGCCCTTACTAACAAGACTTTTTCTCAGGGATTCATTTTTTAACACATTCAAGATGACCTTCGCCATATCTGCTTCATCTAGTGGATTAAAATACTCAGCCGCACCACCATATATCTCAGGCAGGCAAGTATAGCTACTACTAATAACAGGAGTACCATGAATCATTGCCTCTAGCCCCGGTAGACCAAAACCTTCACTTAGGCTAGGAAAGATATAAGCTTTTGTATTTTCGTAAAGCCACCTCAGCTGTCCTTCTGAAACAAAACCAGGGAAGACTACTCCTTCTATACCAAGAGAATTAGTCTTTCTCTCAATCTGTTTGTATAAAATACTTTTTTTGCCGGCAAGAACCAATTTTAAACCTGGATAATCTTTTTTAATTAGAGCAAATGCTGAAATTAATCTATCCAGATTCTTGTGAGGCAACGGTCTACCGGTATACATAATAAAGGGCGTATCAGCAAGACCTTCTACTAATTCAGGCGGTTCTTTTATTTTATCTGCTGCTTCATAGGCTACAGTAATCTTTCTACTATTTACTTTTGCAAATTTAGCGACATCTTGTTTAACGAACTCACTAGGAGTAATAATGGCTAAAGATTTATGCGCAACAATTCTATTAACCCAAATATACACAAACCTTTTAAAGGTAAAAGTTAGCCAATTTTTTGAAGGATTTCTAAATCGAACTGTAGTTAAGTCATGCATGGTAGTCACAACCGGTCCTCGGTAGCCTACTGGCTGCTGAACCATGCCAAAATGAACAAGATCAGGCTTAAGTTCTTTTATCTGCCTAAGCAGGCTTATTTGCTCTCTGAAGGTAAATTCCTTATATGGGCAGGGAACAGCAACAAACTTATCGTTAGTCGGCATAAATGAATCCATGTCTTTAGGTTTAAGCAATATTAAATAATTGTTTTCATGATCAATTTCCTGAAGATAATGAATAAGCCTTTCAATATATCTTCCAGTCGTGGTTTTATATTCCCTTGCATCAATTAATATTTTGCTCATTAAGTCTATTGTACATATAAGAAGTAATAAATTAAAAAAATTGTATTTCGTTTTGAAAAAATGTAATAATTTATTTACTGTTAAAAAAAGTAAATTACTGCTAAGGAGAAAATAACATGTCAGAAACAATCGGCTCATTTAATGATTTCGTAGAACAAAATAATCTTGAGAACTATTCACTGGCGGCTAAAGAATATGCAGTTGCGCTTGACGGCCTAAGAAGGAAGTTAGCTGAGGAAAAAGGAATAACCCTGGATCAGCTTCATAATATTAGCCTAAACAAAAGCAATAATTAATAGGAGGTAAAGTGTCTAAAACTGCACTAATAACTGGAATTACTGGTCAAGACGGATATCACTTAGCAAAACTTTTAAATGAAAAAGACTATCAAGTCTTTGGAATTATTAGAGGCCAGCAGAACCCAAGAAAAAAATCTGTTGAAGATAGGCTACCTTTTGTTAAATTAATAGAGGCAGACCTTACAGACATATCTTCTCTAGTCAGAGCTATTGAAGTATCTAAGCCGGATGAATTCTATAATCTTGCAGCAATAAGTCATGTTGGATACTCATTCAAAGATCCAATTTTAACCGCTAATGTCACAGGAACTGGGGTTTTAAATATGCTTGAAGCAGTTCGAATATCAGATAAGGAAAATAAAATCAGGTTTTACCAGGCCTCTACTTCAGAAATGTTCGGAGGTCTAGACTACAACAGGCCTGGCAAGGGCTATGATGAGAACTCAGCATTTCATCCCCGAAGCCCTTACGGCGTAGCTAAATTATATGGACACTGGATAACAAAAAACTACAGAGAAAGTTATGGCATGCACGCAAGTAGCGGAATACTTTTTAATCACGAAGGGCCTATGAGAGGACTTGAGTTTGTTACTAGGAAGATAAGTAATGCTGTAGCAAGGATAAGCTTAGGCAAGCAGGATCACATTGAACTCGGCAACCTAGAGCCAAAAAGAGACTGGGGCTACGCAGGTGATTATGTCGAAGGAATGTGGCGAATGTTGCAGCAGGATGAGCCAGGTGATTATGTGCTTGCAACCGGTGAAACGCACTCAATTGGTGAATTCTTAGAGCTTGCCTTCAAAGAAATAGGTATTAATGACTGGAAGCCTTATGTAAAACAAAATCCAGAATTTATGAGACCTGCAGAGGTTGATATATTACTCGGTAACCCTGAAAAAGCCGAAAAAGTACTGGGTTGGAAGAGGGAAGTAGATTTTCCCAGCCTCGTATCCTTGATGGTTCAAAACGATCTTAAAATTGAAGCTCTAAAAAAATAGAACTACTTGTTTTTCCAGTCGTTTAGAACGTCTTGAAGAGTTGTTTCAATATCTATTATCGGCTGCCAGCCAGTAACCTGAGTAAGTTTTTTGTGGCTGCCAAATATAATTGGGTTATCTGATGGTCGCATTTTTGAAGGATCACTAACAATCGTTGGCTTATAATCAACCAAAGACGTCATTCTATCTAATAAATCATGCCCACTTAATGATCTTCCTGAGCAGATATTATATATTTCACCCGACACACCCTTTTCTAAGAGCAATCTGTAGGCCCTTACTATATCTCTGACGTCTGTGTAGTCTCTCTTCGCATCTAGATTCCCAACTTTTACCTCACCACCAGACACTATTTGAGAAGCAAGGTCAGGAACAATAAAGCCAGGACCTTGACCCGGGCCTATGTGGTTGAACGGACGTGCAATTATGCATTCAAAGCCTCTCCCGGTGTAGTATTGAGCCATTTGTTCTTGGCCGAGCTTACTAACCGCATATGGAGAGCCGGGTAAGACGCTCGACCCTTCGCTTAATGGTGAGCCGGCGGCAGGATCGTAAAGACTCCCTGAGCTTATTATTAGAAACCGCGGAAAAACATTTTGTGATAAGGCAGCTTCAAATAGATTAACCTCAATACCAATATTGGTATTTATATATCCCATTGGATCATCAAATGATGGTCCTACTGCAGCTCTACCAGCAAGGTGTATTACCCCATCCACGTCTTCAAAATTGATTTTTTCTGTCTCCGCTTTGTTGGTCAGGTCCAAAACCTGATAATCATAAAACCATTCTGGAACAGCTTCAGAACCTTGAGAGCCCCCGATACCAAGTACTTGTATATCGTTATCCGAGAGCTCTTTTGCTAGATGAAGCCCTACGAATCCGTTCGCACCAGTAATAATGATTTTTTTCACATCCCAATCTTAACATAAAAACTCTGCCAGTCTGATTGAATAAAGTTGTTAAACAAGATAAAATAGGGTCTAATGAACAAGTTGCTGCAACGTTATCGCTATTCTATTATTCTGCTAAAGCAGCTTGTGAAAACCGACTTTAAATTAAGATATCAAGGATCAGCTTTAGGCTACGCGTGGTCACTTCTAAGGCCTCTATTTATTTTCATTATTCTTTATATAGTGTTCGGAATTTTCTTAAAAGCAAAAGGGAACATACCGCACTATCCAGTATATCTATTGCTTGGTATTGTACTTTGGAATTATTTTACTGAAGTAACTGTAGGTGGAGTCGGCGCTATAGTCGGTAAGGGTGATCTACTTAGAAAAATTAACTTTCCGAAGTATGTCCTTATTTTGGCAGGTTCATCTTCTGCTTTAATTAATCTATTTCTTAACTTTATAATAATCGCTTTCTTTATGGTCATTACTCACGTAGCTGTATCATGGACGGCCCTGATAATGATTCCACTGATATTAGAGCTTTTTATTTTTTCAATAGCATGTGCATTTTTTCTATCCGCACTATACGTAAAGTTTCGTGATGTTTCATACGTATGGGAGGTGGCTGTACAAGGTGCTTTTTACGCCACGCCTATTCTCTATCCACTTAGTTTAATACCTGTCGCAGCAGCAAAGATATTAATACTGAATCCTATGGCTCAAATAATTCAAGACTCACGATATGTATTGGTTACTAAAAATACCGAGACCATACACTCGCTTTACGGAGGAGATAATTGGATTTGGTGTATCCCAATAGGAATAACTATAATCACAGCTATATCAGCAGCTTCATATTTCAGGAAACGATCTAAATACTTCGCAGAGGAGGTCTAATGGCTGAAGAAATTGCTATCAAAGTGGATCATGTTTCAAAAGATTTTATATTACCTCACGAAAAAATCAACTCTATAAAAAGTATTTTTACAAGTGCTGCAAAAAAACGAAATGGTAAAAAAGAAACCCAGCACGCTCTAAAGGACATTTCATTTGAAATTAAAAAAGGTGAGTTTTTTGGCATAGTTGGCCGCAACGGAAGTGGTAAAAGTACTTTATTAAAAATATTAGCAGGCATATATCAACCAACCAACGGTTCGGTGAAAACCAATGGTAAACTAGTGCCCTTTATTGAACTTGGAGTTGGTTTCAATCCAGAATTAACAGGACGTGAAAACGTATTTCTAAATGGAGCTATGCTTGGTTTTTCTGAAAATGAAGTTGCGAACATGTATGAAGATATTGTAAATTTTGCTGAGTTAGAACGTTTTATGGATCAAAAACTTAAGAATTACTCTTCTGGGATGCAGGTTCGATTAGCTTTTTCTATGGCCGTAAGAGCTGATGCTGAAATTTTGTTAATCGATGAGGTTTTAGCTGTTGGAGATGCAGATTTTCAGCGTAAATGTTTCGAGTATTTTAAAAAATTAAAAAAAGATAACACAACCGTGGTATTTGTTTCACACGATATGGATGCTGTACGCCAATACTGCGAACGCGCAGTATTGATAGAGGACAGCAATTTAGTAGAAAGTGGTGATGCCCAGTCGATTGCTAAATCTTATACCCAGATGTTTATGGAAAACACGGATGTCCAAGAAGATCATGCCTCTAAGAAATGGGGTGATAAAACAGCGGTTATAACTAATCCTTCGGTTGACTATGATGGTTCAAAAATTATATTTAGTTATACCATTAAAGCAAATACGGAAGTCGATTCAATAATTTACGGATTTTCTGTTCGAGATAATCAAGGCTTAAAGTTAATTGCTACAAATAATAAACTAATGAATGAACCCTCGATCACTCTAAGTAAAAGTCAAACGATTAGAATTACTTATACATTCGATAACGTTCTTAATGACGGAGAGTATTTATTTGATGCTGCAGTTTTGGCGGATGACGGCATTAGCGTAAAGTATTGGTGGGAGGGAGCTGTTGAGGTCTCGATAAAAAAAGATCGTCATTTACCATCGTTACTAAATCTCCCAATGCACCTCAGGATAGACAAGGAGTAATATGCTTAGTAGATTAAAGAAAAAGAAATCACCCAAAGAAACTGAAAATGTAGATCCGATTAGATATCTCATAGAATTTCCAGGGCTTTGGCGGATGAACGAAAATCAAAGGCATGATATGACCGTTACTTGCCGCGATACTGACTACATTAAGAAGGTGAGTGGATCTGGTAGAATATTCACCAAAGATGGCATCAAGGTCCAATTAATGCACAACGGTCTTAAGATGAAGCTCGGTGGCTATCATGGAGACTGGATGGCTGAAATTATATCCGATCTAAAGGGTCATCATGAACCTCAAGAAGAGAAAGTGTTTTATGAGGTGTTGAAGAGATTAGGGCCAAACTCGACTATGATTGAGTTGGGTGCATTTTGGGCGTATTACTCTATTTGGTTTAACACTTCTCTTAAAAAAGCAACAAATATTTGTTGCGAACCAGACCCAAACAACTTGGCGATAGGCAAGCTAAACGCCCAGATAAATGATGCCAAGAATATCCATTTTGTTGTAAGCGCCGCCGGCAAAACAGACGGTGAGATGACAGACGTAGTAATGGACTCTAGCCCTAAAGATAAAGTTCGAGTACCTATTAGAACAGCAAGCTCTTTAGCTAAAGAGTATGGTATGAAAAAAGTCGACTTGTTACATATGGATGTTCAGGGTTTCGAGACGGGTGCGCTAGAGGGTGCACAAGACCTAATTAGTTCAAAAAAATTAAGATTCATTTTTGTATCAACACATCATTATTTTTTTTCAGGCAAGGCAAATACTCATCAAGAATGTCTACATTTTATCAAGAAAAATGGAGGTCATATAATTTCATCTCATACAGTAGCTGAATCTTTTTCCGGAGATGGTTTAATAGTTGCTTCTTTTGACGATCGAGACAAAAAATTTGTAGTCGAAACGAGCATTAACCATACAGATAGCTCGCTATTTAGAAGTTATGAAGAAGACATAGAATTATTGGCAGATTTGTACAGAAAAAACCAAAAGGAAGAACTATGATCCCAAAAGATATATTCCCCGTATATGGTCAATACAATGAAGACATAGTTATACAGGCCTTACTGGCTAGCGTAAGAAAAGGTTTTTATGTTGACGTAGGTGCAAACCATGAAACATATCACTCTGTGACGAAGTATTTTTACGATAAGGGCTGGAGTGGTATCAATATCGAGCCAATACCTCGTCTTATTGCTGAATTTAGAAAGGCAAGAACTAGAGACATAAATCTTCAGCTCGCTGTATCGGTTAAAGAAGGAACGATGGAACTTAGAGACTATCCTGAGCATGATGGCCTCTCAACACTTAGCCCCGATAGTAAAATTGATCCTAAGAAGGCTGCGCTGCCACATAATGACTATCTGGTAAAAGTTGATAGCCTGAAAAATATATTTAATAGAGAAAAAGTTAAGGAGATAGATTTTTTAAAAATCGATGTAGAGGGTTACGAGTTTGAAGTATTGAAAAGTAATGACTGGACTAAATATAGGCCCAGGGTCATTTGTATTGAGGCCAATCATCAGACTCAAGACTGGCTGGATTATTTAAACGGTGAAAGTTATATTCGCGTAATTTTCGACGGTCTCAATGAATATTATGTTGCGAAAGAATCCTTGGATAGTTTTGATCTATTTGCAGAAAGGTCGACTCTTTTAGCACATAACGCTATACGTAATCATAATTTAAATATGTGGAAAAGTGATATAAAGAAATACGAAAAAAGAATTAACTTTTTGGAGGATCTTACCGATAAGCAAGATGGCCTAATTCGTTCAACCCAGACAGCATTGAATGAAGCCGCTAATCAACTAGAGAGTGAAAGAATATTGTCTTTGAAAGATAAGCCATTTATTGAGAGGATTAAAGTGGCGGCAAAAGGACTTACTATAGACTATTTGAGATTTCGATCAATTAAATAAAATTTGCATTAAATTTCTAACAGATGAATCCCAGCTAAATGCTGAAGCGTAAATCCTACCATTCCTTATGTAATTATTCCTTATGTTATTGTCGAGGAGTTGCTCTACTTGAACCATTATGCCAAAACCATCATTGGCATAGAGAGCATGATTTTTAGCAACTTCAAAAAGAGAAGAATTTTTATACGTAATTACTGGCGCACCGTTTACCATAGCTTCTAAAATAGGAAGGCCAAATCCTTCATAAATACTTGGGTAGATAAAAGCTAGAGAATTTTCATATAACCATTTTTTTTCCGCTTCATTTGTATATCCAAAATAAACTATATCTTCTTTATAAGAAGAATCACTCAACGCTTCACGATTGCGCTTTACGGGGAGATTGTCGGATCCTTGTAATATATCACCACTTAGATATAGCTGTAATTGTAGTCCTTGTGCCCTTAAGTGATTGAATGCTAATACTAAATCATCTAATCTTCTTCTTTCATCCGTTCCCCCTAAGAATAATAGGTATGGTATCTTAAGATTAGGGCTATACGGTCTTCTAATATTGCCCCAGCTCGTCTTAACATATCTGTGTGAGGGCATTATCGACTTGGTAACTCTCGAATTGCTATCAGAACCAAGGTACCAAACTGATATTTTCGAAGAAGATACTCCTAAATACTTGATTATGTCTGATTTAGTACTATTCGAAATAGCAAGTATTAAATCTGCTCGTTTGGTATTAATTATTAATTTAAAGTAATAATTCCTTCTTCTTACTAAAGCAGCTATTGATGCTTTTTTATTTAATCCATTTTTTCTTGCAGTTGAATATCCCCAAAGGTAGTCAGACTCTAAAATGTAAGGTATGAGGTCGTATGCAATTATTATTTTTTTTATCTTCGGCATCTTCGGCATCGCCAGTAATTGGTCAGTATGTATATATACATCCAAATCGTCATAGGCGTACCCCTTGATACCTCGATAAAACCTATAAGTTGCTCTAAGCATATAGATAATTTTTGATATCAAATTTAGTTTGTATGGTAGATTAATTTTTTTTACACTGTATTCTGGCTTCTTTCTTACTACGTATTTTAGATCATCTGTATTTAAGGAATTCTCTATGAATTTATGCTTATCTTCATCCACCATATCATCAACATAGAAAACGAACTCTATGTTCTTTTTATCGCTACTTTGTATATTATCTATTATATTCGTTGTAACGGCTCCAATGCCTCTCATTTTATGAGGCCCTTGAAGAGGGGACAAATCGATACCTATCTTCATAGTTTTATACCTACCGCATCAAAGAATATAAGCGCACTTTTTGTCCATGAGAATTTTTTAGCTTGCTCTGGCCCTTTGGTTATCGTATTTTTAGTTATCTCATCAATATTATTCAAATAATACTCAATAGCTTTAAGTAAATCATCTTCGCCATTACTATTAATCATTTTCGCCACATCTCCAACCACTTCAGGTAAAGATGAGTTATTCGCAGCTATTACCGGGGTGCCACAAGCCAATGCTTCTAAAGGAGGCATGCCAAATCCTTCATAATGACTTGGGTATACAAGCATTGTGGCTCCAGAAATGATTGCCGGCTTATCTTTGTCGGTTACATATTTAATAGGGCGGATAATGTTGTATCCATCCTCTACTTTCTTTACGATTTGATTAAAAAGTTTATCTGTCTTCCACCCACTTACCCCGACCAGTACAAGTGAAATTGAGCTTGTTACAGACTCCGGTAATCTACAGTAAGCATTAACTAGCATTTCAAGATTTTTTCTGGGTTCCAAATTAGAAAGTGCTAATATATATTTGCCTTGAATTCCGTATTTATTTTTCACATATTCGATTTCGTTCTTACTCCGTCTATAAAATATGCTAGGATCTGTCGCGGGGCTAGCGATTTTAATAAATTCTTTATTTAGATTATAGAACCTAGCTATCTCTTCTTTTGAACTTTTCGAAATGGTAATTACGCCCTTAGTTCTATTGATCGATTTGCGTACTCCCTTAGACAAAAATATTGCATTTTTTTCATCTGAATATTCTTTATGTAACTCAAATGACAAATCATATAAAACTAACAGAGATGATTTACTAAAGGCCAGGTTCATATCTACGAATCTCGGAAATATGTAAATACCTTTTCCGTAAAAAATATTTAATGGGGGTATTAAATTTCTGTGCCATAAGGCTGCCATGTACCTAAAAGGAAGTGGGTATAGTTTGTACTGTATGTTTCTAAAACCAAAATCAATAAATTTATTCAGTGTGTCCTTGGGAATTATCACATATATTTTTGGTAAATCTAAATCCTTATTCTTATATTCTTCGAGTATTTGGTCCATTCCTTGTAAAATGCCTAGTATGTACTGGCCCACCCCACTAAAATGCCCCTCAACAAGTCCTAAGCCATCTATAAATATTTTATTAGCCATTGCAATATTATAGCAATTAAACCAGTCAAAAAATACGGGCTATTAATTAGATAGTTTTCTTCTACAAACTGTTTATATTTACCTCTATTAATAAACTACGAATTAGTAGCGCCAAAATGTTTTAACATTGCTGATTAATAGTTTTTAGCAAGTCCTGTCTGCCAGGTAGGGTTACCCCCGTAAGAATATAAGACCAGGTTGCCATCATTTTGCATATCTAACAATGAAGGGCCACGACCGTTTGTTCCGGTGCACCATATCGGCTTTTGGTTACTATTGTATAAGACCAGGTTGCCATCATTTTGCATAGATAAGGAAACTGCATGTTGTCCTACAGTACCGGACGACCAGACCGGGATACCTTCATTATAAGCGACAAGGTTACCGTCTGCTTGTAGAACAAGTACCTTCTTACCGTCATCGGATGTCAATGACTGATTGGGCCCTAGTATATTACCTGGCAGCAAGAAGTTTGAAGCACTACTTAAATAGTTTGCTACATTTGAAGTACCGCTTTGCCATAAGGGTTTATTTGAGACGCTATATAAAACTACATTACCATCGGTCTGAAGGGCTAGCCAGTCACCTTTATTTCCTGCCGTGTAGCTTGCCCAAAGCGGATTGCCTCCAGGCCCATATTCCACTAAGTTACCGTCAGTTTGCAATGATAGAGTCGAAGAAGAACCAGAATTAGTTTGAGTAGCCCATAGAACATTGCCATTATAGTATAGAACTAAATTACCATCTGACTGCTCCGTAAGTTTGTATTTTCTATTTGCGGTTTCTAATGACTGGCCGGGGTACATAGTACTACCGTTTGGCAGGCTTGTAGTAACTCTATTTAAGTAACCTGGGTTACCAGTAACTCCGCTTGACCAAAGAACCTTATTAAGAGAGCTATATATAACTAGATTCCCGTCAGTTTGTAATGATAAAAACGCCCCTGGGTTCCCAGATGTCCCACTATTCCAAATAGCATTTCCCGAACTAGAATATTCAACTAGATTACCATCTGATTGCATCACCACATTGGCAGGGTTACTAGCAAATTTGTAAGACGCCCATACAGGTGAGAAATCAGTATTTTCAACTAAATTACCATCTGATTGAAGCATTAATGTGCTATGGGAATCATCCGATATAAGATATTGGCCAATACTTATTTTCTGCCCATTGCTCAAAGTGCTAGTACCCGAATGGGATGGTGTGGTAGGGCTAACAACATTGATGGTGAAGTATTGCAGGGGGTCATTCATCCAAGTAACGCCGTCATCAACTAAATTGAAGTATTCATAATACGTACCGGTTTGTTGAGGAGCGTGAAGTATGAAATTGAACGTTCCCACGTTTCCTGGAGATACGCTTACTTGAGCTAGTTGGCCGGGTCTGCTAGTGCTTAACCAGCTACTATCAAAAAACGAGCTCAATCTATCACGGGGGTTATCGGTACCTATGTGCGTTTCCGATTGGCTCCAGTTATTGTACCCAACATTTCTAGCTGAAACTTGAGCATATACATTACCTCCGGGTGCTACTGTAGGGGTCCCGGTAAGTAATTGGCTATAGCTCGAGTCTGAATAAGCGGTTTGGCCTTGATATTGCCATGCGTAAGGGCTAGATGCCTGTGTTGAACCAAACCAAAGCTGGTAATAGTATACAAAATTATAACTCCCTGAATAACCCGTAATATTATATGGGCCAACGTAAGGTGTGTAACAATACAATGATGCAGTTGAGGCGTTAATTATATTGATAGTCTCAGGAGTGCCTCCTGAATTTATAAATGTGACGGTATTCCCTGGGTATAAACCATTAGAATAAAAACCTGGCTTTGCATTTGAGCAAGGATAATTACTCGATGGATGCCAGGCCAGCCAATTTAATTGCCGCGCCGCGCCATAGAAGTTATATCCTAAAGCCCAGGTACCATTATCTACTTGCGTAAAAAATCCTACATACGTACCACAAGAATTATAGCCCATTGCACAATTAATCTGAGAAGCTGATGGTGCCGGATCCGTGACGAGTGATTGCTCTTTTTCTAAAGTCGCGAGGATTACGCGCGGATTGATATTATATGCTTGAGCCGAATCGTATATTATTTGAGCTGCTGATATTGTTGAACCACAATTATGATAGTATGCTGCAATCGTACTATCGCACGCCTCTATATCGGAATAATTAGCTAATCCGCTTCCAATATTTTGTAAGAATGCTTGTATGTCGTGGGCGCTCATTGTACTGCTATTAGTAAGAGTGCCGTTGTCGATTAAATTATTTGGGTTCCAATTTGGGCTGAAAGCAAACGCACTTTTTGAAAATACAAAAAAGATCAAATAGATAACTGTGAATAAATATAAAATTAAATTTTTTTTATTTGTAACTTTTAATTTTGTTTGGTTATTAATTAAGCTTAACATCTATATTAATTATATCATTTTCTGCTCCATTATTAGGATCGGGGTAATATACTACCAGTTTGGCGGAGCTCGAGTTTGAAGAGAAATTTATGGCTCCAGAAAATTTACCATTTACCACATTTAAAGTACCTCTTGAAATTAAACCGATAGAATTATCCTTTAGTATATATTGAATCATATTAACCTTTGCTAAACCTGAAATAATTGACCCAGAGGCAAAGTGGCTATTGTTCGAAGGGACCTGCAAAGTAATAATACCGGAGCTAGATGTTGTCCATTCCGAAGTAGGCGGCAGAGTATTGTTATAGGTGCCTTTTTTATCCACTACACTTCCACTACTTAAAGAATTATTTTTTGGGCTACTGTTTGTTTTAGGAGCCGTAAGAGACGAACTTTTTGCTCCCATTACTAGTGGTGGTTTTGTGGATATATGTTCAATCATGTAAATCGTCAATAATATGATAATGGCCAATAGAAAAATTAATAAAATCCACAAATAAGATTGAGTTTTTTTAACATAAAACATGTCTACATTTTAACAACTTTGGTGGCATTATAGTAATTAAGATTGAAAGTTCTATCTAATCGGGACTATAGCTGTGATGATCGGGGTATAAATGATCTTAAATTTCGTATTAGAATTTTCAAATTCGTTAATAAGTTTTAGCCTACTTTTTTCAATAGTTATAGGGTCGAGCTCAAATTGGTTCAGGGATTCCTTTGTATTATTAGGGAACAGCCAGGCCTTAACCGGGGCATTATTGACTCTATTGTTTATATCCTTCGATCTTATAAAATCTGAACTGGTAATAATTAACTGGCCGTTGCTTATAAAGTCTAATTTGTAAGCAACCCAGTAAGGAGCGTAGCCATATTTGACTCCCTGTTTGATTAGGTCGTCTGAAGAGATATGGGTAGAAATATCAGGATTCCCCCAGCGATTTATATACTGATTGTTATTTTGAATGTTTTTAAGAAAATTAAACGAGCTAATAGATATAAGTAATGTACCAAGACTAATAAAAAATAATCGCGATATCTTTATATTGATATCTTTATCTAGCTTTTTTGCGGTGTATTTTTTTTTAAATATGTAGCTTAAACGATCTATACCACAAGCAATAAAAATGGCAAAGAGCGGGAGAACGTACACTATATATCTTCCGTCTTCCCAGAACCAAGTAGCTGGAGAGCAGGCCAATATCAACGGGAATGTTGCAAGCGCAGTAATTATTGTGATTGAAATATCTTTTGCCTGTATACATGCGTAAAAAAGTATTATTAAAGAGATGATTATTACTAAAAATAATATATGAGAAAACGTATGGCTAAATATCCACGCGCCGTTATTATTTGATTTCAGACTAAAAAGCATGGGCAGGCTATAAATAAAGAATTCATGTAGACGTCCTCCGAATTTTGGTGCACCCGCGGGTACTGCAAAAGTAGAAACATCAAGTGACTTAAAGCCGTTGCGTAAATTAGACCACAGCCAAGGCAGACAACCTATTAATATGCTAACCGCTAACGCAGCATAATTCTTTAAAAGGTTTTGTGTGCTAAATTTTTTTATATCTCTCACAGTAGATGATAGTAATATTAAATAAGCAGGTAATAATAAAAATAATGACTCTGGTGACGACCACCAGGCGAGGCCTGTAGATAAACCAAGTATTAGGTAATAGATAATCTTATTTTTTTTAGTAATTTTTAATGCGAATAATATAGCCACAAGCCCAAATAACATGGTGAATCCTCGGAACCCCCCCTCTAACGTAGATTGCATAAGCCAGAATTGAGGGCTTGCCCACATTAAACAGGCTGCCATAATAGCCAAAAGTTTATCTTTAACAAGAATTAAAGCTATTCTCCAGACGAGAATAGTCGAAATAAGTCCCAAAACAGCTGGAACAATTTTTAAAACTATTGAGCTAGAACCAAAAATTGAGAAAAATATTGCAACAACAAACGGTTCACCGCTACCACCATAATTCTGGCCCCAATAAAACGCTTTGATGTGACCTGACAAAAAATCATTAGCCATTAATCCTACGATAGCATTGTCTGCATTTGAAGGTAAACGGAAAATGTACCAAATCCTGAGTAGAAAACCCGTTAATATAGCAGCTATAATGAATACCCAGCAAAAGAATAATAATAATTTATTTAAATTATGACTAAGTATTATCTTGTTCTTCATTAATTATATGCCCTCTTTCTATCAAATGTAGGCGACTATTTAAATAGAAATATTTATTAAAATGAAGCATTATTTTATATTAATCCAATTAATATTGATTCATTTCATGAATAAATTAAACTTAATTATCTCCCAAATCGCTTTAAGGCCGTCGCGCAGGCCTATTTTCTTTCCTTCTTCTTTGCTTCGTCCGTAATAGCTTATTCCAATCTCGTATACGGCAGCCTTAGTTTTTGCTATTCGTGCGGTAATTTCTGGCTCAAATCCAAATCTTTTAGCTCGCAGATCTACGGCCAGACTCCTGGCAAGATCTCCCTTAATCATTTTGTAGCAAGTCTCCATATCTGTAAGGTTAAGCCCTGTAAAGATATTCGAAAGCATTGTAAGGAATTTATTCGCAACTTGATTCCTGTAGTAAATAATTCTATGAGGTTCGCCACCGATGAAGCGTGAACCATATACTACGTCTGCGTGTCCTCTCTCGATTGGATAGAGAAGGCGCTTATATTCCTCGGGATCATACTCTAGGTCCGCATCTTGTATAACCACCACATCACCACTAGATTCAAGAATACCTCTTTTTAGAGCCGCTCCCTTACCTTGGTTAAATTCTTGAAAAATTAATTTAAGTTGCTTATTCTCTTTAGCAATATTTTTAAGTATATCCCGTGTTCCATCTTTTGATCCGTCATCAATTATGATTATTTCTTTTTTTGTTTTGCCCAGATCAACAGCATCTATTTCCTCAAGAATTTTGGATATTGTGTTTTTCTCATTATAGCAAGGTATTATTATCGACAGTTTACTTGTTTTTTCCATTTCGGCCCCTATTTATTACTTTAAATATGTTAACATGTTTAAAATATGATTGCATCAGTAATAAAGAAAACTAAATCAGCATTAGAGGTAGATTTTATAAGATTCTGTATGGTCGGAGGCACTGGCTTTATTATAAACATGATCTTTCTTTTGTTGTTTCGCCGATATTTAGGAATGGATGTTTTTTATGCTCAGTTAATATCAGCCGAAATTGCACTTTTTTGTAACTTTATTATCCATAATCGATGGACTTACAAAAAACATAATGTCAATAAAAGTATATCAAAGCTTATTATTCAATTTCATGCCACTTCTTGGCCCGCCATTTTAGGAAGTGCTGCGATGGTTACTTTTTTTGTAGATATAATGAAATTTACCAACATAATTGCTTTAATAATAAGCTCTGTGGTGGCGCTCTTGTGGAACTTTACCTGGTCAAAATATGTCGTTTGGAGAGACTTGTCAATAAATAATAAGGAGATAATTGAGTGAAAATATCCGTTGTTGGTACTGGTTATGTTGGGCTAGTGACTGGAACTTGTTTTGCCGAAATTGGCAATACTGTTACATGCATAGACATCGATGAAGCAAAGATTAATAAAATGCGGGATGGCGTAATTCCAATTTATGAGCCTGGCCTTGAGGATATATTTTCAAGGAACATAAAAGAGGGCAGATTAAAATTTACCAATGAATTGAAGAAAGGCATAGAAGGCGCAGAAGTGATCTTTCTTGCACTTCCAACACCCCCGGGAGAGGATGGTTCAGCGGATCTCTCCTATATTCTAGGTGTTGCAGATTCACTAGGAGAAATTCTTAATGAATACACCGTAATCGTAAATAAGAGCACTGTGCCTGTAGGCACGGCAGAAAAAGTCAAGACAGCTATATTGGCTAAGAAAATTGATAATTTTGATGTTGTATCAAATCCGGAATTTTTGAGAGAAGGATATGCTGTCAAGGATTTTATGGAACCAGATAGGATAGTGATTGGAACTAAGTCTAAAAAAGCTCAAAAAGTAATGGCTGAATTATATTCGCCATTTGTTGACAAAGGCAGCAAAATTTTCTTTATGGATGAAAGGTCTTCGGAGATGACTAAATATGCTGCAAACTCATTTTTGGCAACAAAAATATCCTTCATGAACGAAATAGCTAACTTAAGCGAGCGAGTTGGTGCTGATGTGGACATGATTAGGCTGGGAATAGGCGCAGATGAAAGAATTGGTAGTCGTTTTCTTTTTCCTGGTATCGGCTATGGAGGCAGCTGCTTCCCCAAAGATGTCATGGCTTTGAATCACACTGCTGATGAATACGGATACAACTTTAAAATACTTGATGCCGTTATGAATGTTAATAAAATTCAAAAAACTATTCTTGTAGACAAAATAAAAAAATACTATAACAACGTTATCAAAGGTAAAGAATTCTCTATATGGGGATTGGCGTTTAAGCCCGATACAGATGATATTAGAGAGGCGCCAGCTCTAGAGATCATTAAGGCATTAATAGATGAGGGTGCTAAGGTTAGGGTCTATGATCCTGAGGCTATAGGGAATGTAAAAAAATATTTCAAAGAATCCAAAGGCATAAATTATTTTGATGATCCTTATAAAGCTTTAAAAAATACAGATGCCCTAATAATACTTACAGAATGGGCTGAGTTCATGTCCCCAGATTTTTCTAAAATTAAGAATAGCCTAATTGAGCCAGTAATATTTGACGGAAGAAATCTTTATGAGATTGGAATCATGCGTAATAAAGGCTTCCATTACGAAAGTATTGGCCGAGGAATAGTTGGGTAGTTATGTCTAAGAAATTAATTCTCGTTACTGGTGGAGCTGGTCACGTTGGGTCGCACGTTATAGAAGAGCTTTTAGAAAATGACGACAATGAAGTGATTTCTCTAGATAATTATTTTAATGGCTCGATCAACAACCATATTAAAGGCGCAAAATACATAAAAGGCGATACAAAAGATATTGATAGGCTTATTCTAAGAAAGCCCGATATAATCTATCACTTAGGTGAATATGCAAGAATCGCTCCCTCATTTGAGGATGTTGAAATTGTTTTTGAAATGAACACCCTAGGAACCTTTAAGGTCCTAGAATATGTAAGAAAAAATAAAATTGAAAAGCTTGTTTATGCCGCCTCTTCCACAAGGTTTGCAGTTGAGGGAGATGGTAGGCACCAAAATCCTTATTCATTCTCCAAGGCCTGTAATGTTGATCTAATAAAAGATTACGGCAGGTGGTACGGCATTAATTACGCGATCTGTTATTTTTATAATGCATTTGGTCCGAGAGAGAATGGTGTCGGTAAATATGCAACATTAATTGCGAAATTTCAAAATCTATATGTGCAAAAAAAACCATTAACTGTTGTCCTGCCAGGAACCCAAAAAAGAACCTTTACTTACGTGAAAGACCTTGCACATGGAATAATATTGGCCGGAGAAAAAGGAAACGGAGACGGTTATAGTCTATCGAATAAAAATAGCTATTCAGTTCTAGATATAGCAAAGGCGTTCGGCGGAGAGATAAAGCTTGTCGATGGGTACCCCGGTAGAAATGAGTCTCTTGAAGCATCAAGCAAGTCTAAAATCGAACTTGGTTGGAAAACAACCATAGATATTATTGAATATATTGAAAAATTCAAAAATGAAAATAAATAATAATTTTAATTTGATAGAATATAAATAATGATAATAGCAATAATCGCCGGAGGTTCAGGAACTCGTTTATGGCCACTCTCGACCTCAAAATTTCCTAAGCACTTAGTTCTTTTGAATAACAGCACCAGATCTTTACTGCAGCAGACTTATGATAGGTCCAAGAAAGTTACTGATAAGATCTACGTTGTTTCTGAGGCGGGCCACATTGATCACGTCAAAAGCCAGCTTCCAGAATTGTCCGATAATCATTTCATAGTGGAGCCAGGTCGAAGGGGGACTGCTAATTGTATAATCGCAGCTCTTCAAAAAATTAGCGAAGATAACGATATGAGCGAAACGGTATCATTTATTCATGCTGACCATTCAATTAGAGACATTAATGGCTTTTCTCACTCTATTAAGGTTGCGAACAAGGTAAGCAGTAAAGAGAATAGAATTGTGCTGATTGGAATTGAGCCTAGTTACCCGGCAACGGGTTTTGGTTACATCAAAAAAGCCGATCTCTTGAGTGAGGAGCCATATGTTTACAATGTAGATTCATTTAAAGAAAAACCAGACTTCAATCTGGCCAAGAAATATATTTCGACTGGAGATTATCTGTGGAATAGTGGCTACTTTGTTGCTTCAATCGAAGTTTTTATTGAATCCATGAAAAATTACTCTAAAGAACTTTTTTCGAATTACGAAATGCTCAACAAGGCATCGATTAAAGAATATTCATCCATATATCTAGGCTTTGAATCGGATGCGATAGATTACGCTTTAATAGAAAAAGTGCCAAACCTACTGGTCATTCCAGCCTCCTTTGATTGGATGGACCTCGGCTCATATAGCGATCTTCATAAGGCCGCAGATTCTGACGAGAACAACAACTATGTATTTGGTAATGCCGAGCTAGAGGAGGTAGAAAACGCTTACATAAGAAATGAGACAAACGTACCCTTGGCCGTAATTGGCCTAGACAACATAGTCGTTATTAGTAATGATTCTGGAATTTTGATTACAAGAAAGGATATATCCCAAAAAGTTGGTGAAGTAAGCAAGAGGATAAATAACAAATGAAAAAACTTATAGCATTCGACTTAGATGATACTTTGGCTCCCAGTAAATCTCAGATTCATCCTGGCATGGCAGAGCAATTAATAAATTTATTGAATCATAAACAAGTCTGCATTATCTCAGGCGGGCGCTTTGAGCAATTCAAGAAGCAAGTAATAGATAATCTAAAAATTAATGATGATAATCTTCTGCTGAATCTTCACCTTATGCCGACCTGCGGAACCGCATATTTTAAGTATAATTTTGAAAAAAAAGAATGGGACAACATTTATTCTGAAGAAATTCCCGATGAGGATAAGAAGCGTATCATAGATGCTCTTGAAAAAGCTTCTAAAGAATTGTCGTATTGGGAGTCAAATACCTGGGGAGATATCATAGAGGATAGGGCTAGTCAGATTACGTTTTCTGCACTTGGACAGGCTGCGCCGGTGGACGAAAAAGCTAAATGGGATCCAGATTCTAAGAAAAGAAATAAAATTAGAGATTTGGCCAATAAAATAATTCCAGATTATGAATTTAGAATTGGTGGATCTACTAGTATTGACGTAACCAAGCCCGGCATAGACAAAGCTTATGGAATGAAAAAACTAATAGACAGTCTTGGGTTAAAAAAAGAAGAGATATTATTTATTGGCGATAAACTGCAGCCGGATGGCAATGATTACCCCGTAAAAGCTATGGGAATAGACTGTGTTGAAATTGATAAATGGGAAGAGACAAAACTGGTTGTTGAGGGAATTAACCTAGTCTCGAGTTAATTTATTTTTTCTTGAATAAAATATTTTATATTTTTCTTAAATGAATCTAAGTTAAATTTATTCGAACTTTGCCTAATCTTATCTGGATTGAATTTAGTTTTTTGGAAATCAATTAAGGCATCACTTAATGATTCAACGCTTTGATCATTAAAAAATACTCCATTAATGCCGGCATCTATGTAGTCAAGCGCC
The DNA here is from genome assembly GCA_903925195.1 of uncultured Candidatus Saccharibacteria bacterium. Next base: position 54,035 of record CAIYEO010000073.1, read on the forward strand.
CCTCCGTCTTTGTATGCAATCACCGGTGTTCCAGCAGATAAAGATTCAACCGCTACAATACCAAAGTCATCGAGCCCAGGAAATATAAAGGCTTTGGATTCAACAAAATATTTAACTATGTCATCATCGTTTAATTGTTTAACAAAATTAATTGTATCACCTGCGATAGATCTTAAATTATTGTTTTCCGGGCCATCGCCAATTACCGTTAAGGGTATCGAGAGATTGGTGCAGGCTTGGACAGCTAAATCAAATCTCTTATATGGAGTCTGTCTGCCGGCAATCAAAAAACCTTTTCTTGGTAACTCACTAGAATTTTTAAATCGCTCAGTATCTACTGGAGGAAATATAACCTCACTATCTCGATCATAGTATTTCTTTATCATATTCTTTGTGTGAGTCGAGTTAGCTATTAAATAGTTGGGTCTAGTCGCTGCTTTCTTGTCCCACATTCGCATTGGTCCCACTAAGGCTTTGAGGCCAATTCTAGCTAGCCAGTCAAATGCTCCAAAACCTGGATTCTTTAAGTACTCCTCGTATCGACTCCAGTAGTAATGAGTAGGTGAGTGGATGTAGCTAATATGGGTAGTACCTTTACTCTTTTTGATTCCTTTGGCTTCGGCTCCCGAGGCACTAATAACTAAGTCATATTCGCTTAGGTTTAAGTTGCTAAAATATATCGCTCTTAGCACTGGCAGGAACTTTTTCAGTCCTTTTGGTAGTTTTTGTAACCAGCCAG
>CAIYEO010000074.1 GCA_903925195.1 uncultured Candidatus Saccharibacteria bacterium
GATTTGGTTCACTCAGTTAAATGCCAATAAGATCGGGTCGGTTACTACAAGTGGTGTGTTTGCAGAATATGACATCCCCACAAGTAGTAGCTTTCCATGGGACATTGCTGCCGGAACAGATGGAAATTATTGGTTCATTGAAGGGTCAGGGTCGACTAACGGTAAAGTTGCCCGGATTACACCGGCTGGAGTCATAACAGAATTCCCATTATTGCATCCAGCAAGTTATCCGTGGCGTATTGCAACTGGTCCTGGCGGTAGTCTCTGGTTCTCAGAAAGCAGTGCCTTAGGCTTAATTGCACAAATAAATCCTAATGGTACAATCACTGAATACAATGTCCCATCAACTAATGCTGGCGCTTATGACTTAGTAGAAGATGGCAATCACAATATGTGGTTTGCTGAATCTGCTACTGACAAAATTGCTAAAATTTCTGGATTTTCATATCCCACAGCACCAGCAGTCACAAATCATTCATCTATCGTTAGCACTGGGTCTAGTATTGCAGTTGATGTTCTTACGGGCGTTTCTGGCAATCCTGATGCAAGCACCTTACGAATTGTAAGTGGTCCGTCTCATGGCATAGCTGTTGATCCCCCAAACACCATAACCTATACGCCAAATAAGGGGTACACTGGACCCGATAGCTTGACGTATCGCGTCTGCTCTACAGACAATCCCATGCTATGCACACAAGCCGTACTATCGTTTAGTGTGGTAGCTGGAATACCAAATACTGGGTTCGGTGTACATACAAATAATCTACCAACTGGTGATAATTTATATATCATTGGAATATTTAGCTTGATAGTGATTGGTTTTGGTCTTCGACAAACTCGTCGTCATTAAAATAGTTACGATAGAGAGTCGAACTGTTTTCTGAAATACTAAACTAACCTCGATAGAATATGAATACATATCTCTTTTTATAATTACTCTAGATAAAGTAATTATAAAACTGCTCTAGCTATAAGGAAATCAACTACGTCCAAACTAAAAAAGTAATTCTTTGACTGATTCAGTAGTACGCATAATACCATCGTATTAAATACCAATCTCTAGCTGTATACTTTTTATATGGTAGATAGTATTAAGAAATCAAAGCAAAAAATTTATAGGGAAATAATACTAGGTATTCTTCTTTATTCAGTAGTTCTTGGTTTTTTTAACGACTATACCAATATTCTGCATACTGGAACATATTCTGTAACCTTCGCCGTAGCTATAGTTATGGAAATGCTGACCTATCTAACGTTTCTATTAAAGGATTTAATAGTTGACAGGTTTAAAGATAAAGAAGGTAAAATATATAGATATGCTATGTTCTTTAGCGTATGGCTTGTTTTGTTTTTATCTAAATTTGTATTCTTAGAAGTAATAGCTATTGTCTTTCGAAGCGAAGTTAAAATAAGTGGATTTGTTGGGCTCTTGATTATCGTTATTTGTTTAACGGCGGCAGAAAAGATAGTTAATTTAATAGATAAAAGGCTAGGGTAGTATTATGAGTAGAATAATTATCGATGTACGAGAGCCGATAGAATTTAAGATGAGTCACGCCAAGGGGGCCATAAACATACCTCCTTCAAGATTGATTGCTGGATCGGATGAGCTAAACGGAATATCTAAGGATACTGAGATAATTCTTTATTGTCGCACAGGTAGTCGCTCTGCTGTATCAATGAACATATTGCAAAACATGGGATATACAAAAGTCGTAAATGGCATAAACAAGGATCATGTTGAGGCAAAATACCTCTAAGTTTTTGGTTTTATCTTTTTGGTAGCCACGGTTGGTGCAATTCCAAAAACTAATATTAGCGCATATAGAACAGCAAAACCACACATAATGCTTGGTATGGCATCTATTGTTTTTGGATTAATAGTATTTACTATCCCTGTAGGTATTAGAAAAGTGAGATACCCAAGCACCTGATAAAGTAATGCTTTCCTAATTTTCTCGTCAGATGAATGGGCAAAATATAATGAAAGAACAATTCCACTTAGTAGAAGAATGTAATAATATGCAAAATATAGGCCACCAACAGTATTTGTTAATGTAAATATTGAGTAATTACCACCACAAACTCGGCCTAAAAATGCAGAATTACTAAAACCAAGAGCTAGAGCGAATACTGTGCTCGTAGCATAGCTAATGATTATAGCTGGATAGTACTTCTTTTTAGCAATTTTTAATATAAGGTGAAGACCAAGCGCAGGCAGCATAGTGATTGCAACAAAACCAATATGCATAAATAGTGTTGCGCTATGATTGCCGCAAACATTAAATTCCGATAGTTGAAAAACCGCCAGCAAGATTAGAATGGCAGCAATAATTCTGGTAGTAGGATTTAATCTGTAACGATATAGAACATAAATAAACATTACTGTCTCTGCAATCATAGTGGCAATCATGACAGGTGGAGAAAAGCAGTAAAACGTATTGTTCTTTTTCATTTACCCTTATCATAGCAATTAAAGACATCAGTAGATATAGGCACAAGTTTTTTTTGAAATTGAAAATAATCAATATCTGCTATTATTATTCGTATGAAGTTTAGTGAAAATGACAAGATATTATTAAATACATTTATTAAGGATGCCAAGGAAAATAAAATCAACGGTTTATCTGAAATGGATGATTTGAGGGATTTCACCGATTTAGAAACTGAGAATTTAATAAAAAAGATAATAGCTACAGACCCCACTGACTATGGCTTTAAGGGTAACAAGATAGCCATTGAGCCAGTTCCAGAAGATATAGTTCCCATGAAAAGTGAAGCAATCAAAAAGAGCGGAGAGTATGAACTAGATACTAATACCTATTTACCAGAAAATATAAATTTATCTTATGAATCTATGGCCTATGTCTTCAAGCGCCATAATCCAAACAGGCAATTATTGGTAGGATCGGGTTATCGTTCACCAGCTTTTCAGGTCGTAACTTTGATATATATATTAGCCAAGATTTATGATTTTGATCTTGCCGAAACACTAAAGCGTGTTGCACTACCTAATTACTCCCAGCACTGTTCCGTTACAAGCACTGCTGTCGATTTTCTGAATATTGATGGTCAGCCTAGTGATGAAGACCCAATTGAATTTAGTAAAAGCGTAGAATATGAGTGGCTTAAGAAAAATGCTGCTAAGTTCAATTTCTATGAATCTTATCCACCAGACAATAA
>CAIYEO010000075.1 GCA_903925195.1 uncultured Candidatus Saccharibacteria bacterium
CGATCTAAACATTATACTAATAATGATATACCAAATCATGTTAATAATTTAGTTGTAGGAAATGGATTCGAACCACTGTTAAGAGCTCCAAAAACTCCCGTCCTGCCTCTAGACGATCCTACAATCATTACTTAATTAGCTTTTGCTTTCTTATTAGATACTGCTTCCTTATCTTTACGAACAGGAGCAGATGATTTAACAACTGTTGCAGTTGCTACGTCAACTTTAGGTGGAGCACCTAATGTATCTGCTTTTCCTCTCTTTGGTTCATAATTCTTAGCAATTCTGCTAAAGTTTGTGTCTTTATCAAGTGGTCCCATTCCTTTCTGTGGATCTCTCTTAAAGCTTATTCTGATTACTCTGTTTCCATGAGCACAAACAGTACAATAAGCTTTACCAAGTTCTTTAGAACCTTTAAATCCTTTGTTATGTAGTCTTCTTCCTAAACCATAGATTTTATCTTGATCAGGAGAATCGCAAGTACATTTTAATATGATACAGTTTTCTGCCATTCTTTTAAGTTTTTAATTGTTTACTTTTATTATCTCCAAAATTTAATTGATACCACTTAAAATACGAAAGTGGCTCAAGACATGTCTTTAAATACTTTTCGTATTCTTTACGAATATTAATTTTCATTGCTGACCAAGATGGGATCGAACCACCGACCTAATGATTAACAGTCATTTGCTACTACCACTGAGCTACTGGCCAATTTGTACAAGTGGAATGAATCGAACATCCTCTATGTGGTTTGTAATACCACTGCCTTCCCATTAGACGACACTTGCATTTGAGGTTCTTGAGTTACTCGAAAACTCTCTACTGCATTACAAGTGCAGCCCTGCACCATATCAGGATAAGAACCATAGTATCGAATGAGAGAATCGAACTCTCCTTCTCAGCTAGAAAAGCTGATGTCCTAACCAATAGACGAATTCGACATATCGAGTAAGCGCATCACCTTTAGGGTTGCTACTTACTCTATCAGTCACTATGCGCCACTGAATAAAGTGAGAGAGAGATGACTCTTATCGAGTTAAAAAGTATTAGGATTATTACAGACCTTTACTTTTTTTACTTTAACCAAAACCTTTGACGGATCTCTTTCTATATTTTAAATAAATTAAGGGACAATTGTTATAACGCTATTTTTGTGTGCAGATATCGGGATTGAACCGATGACCTATTCATTATAAGTGAATCGCTCTACCAAGTGAGCTAATTTGCGAAGTAAGCGTTATTATTAGTACCCTATGTAGTCTATCTAGGACTTGAACCTAGGACATTCATCGTATCAGGATGGCACTCTACCAGCTGAGTTAATAGACTATAAAAAATAGGCAACTTTTACATTGCCTATTCTTAAATGTGTTAAATCGATATTTTTTTGTTTTTGCTACTCCTGGCCTTCACCGTGGCTTTCTTCCTTTGCAGGATGAACCGCTTCTGCGATATCATGAGCAATTTCTTTTACTTCTTCTATCACTGCTTCTGCAGCATTTTCAACAGCGTGAACTGCTTTGTCAAGAAGGTTTTCTTCTTTTGGTTCATTAGAACCGTTGTTGTTGTCTTTCATATGATTGTTTGGTTTTAAAAAAAGAGCAAAATATCAGATTCGAACTGCGTCCTCTGATTGGAAATCAGATGCTTTACCAACTAAGCTATATTTTGCATTTGCTCAAGACCGATTACTTGAGCTGAGTTCGGGTCTGAACTCTTCCACCAGGGTTTAGGTAGTGTGCGATTTTAAGTTAATCAGAGAATTATTAAATCACGAATTTTTAGCGTCCTAGCCAATTAGACGATCCCAGCATTGTTATATTTAAAGTTGTGCTGGGAGCTGGATTTGAACCAACATCTCTCGTGCCCAAATACGAAGTAAGTGATTATATTACTACTGATATGTTTTTAATAAGCTTTTGTTCTTGATATTAATTGGTATTTTCGTTTTTGATAATCATAAGCTGATATCTCTCTAACATAACATAACCAAGTAACACCATCATTCTTTTGTAATCCTTTACCATTAAGTTTAAATAAACCTAAGCGCATTGGAAACCATGCAAATCTTCTTTTTCCTGTTACCATTTTTGTTTAAATAAATTAGGGAACAATGTCTAAACTGTCTGTTAATCAAACCCAATTTCGAAGTAAGACAGTTAATTTAGTATCCCATAAAATTCATATTACGTCCCCATACCTTCTTTTTGATCATAGACGGTCATAGCTAAGCTTTTGGCTACTTGGTAGTTTAACTACTAGGGGCGTAATATTTAATGTGGTGGCGGAGGTACGATTTGAACGTACAATTGTTAGAATATGAGTCTAATTGTTTTCCGATGAAACTGAATGAGTAAGTACCTATTAAAGGACAATTTGTTACTCAGCTTGAAGTGTTTAACTTCTCCGCCATATTGTTGCCTTACTCAGATTCGAACTGAGGATCTAAACGTTATGAGCGTTTTGAGATGACCGCTTCTCTATAAGGCGATGAGAGGGAAATAGAGGGTTCAAACCTCTGCAGAGTCTTAGGGACACATGCTCTATTACATCAATTTCC
>CAIYEO010000076.1 GCA_903925195.1 uncultured Candidatus Saccharibacteria bacterium
CTGAAGGATTTTATGAAAAACATGGCGGCAAAACTATTGCCTTGGCTCAATTCATACCAATTGCTCGAACATTTGTTCCTGTCGTAGCTGGAATTGGTAAAATGGATCGTAAAAAGTTTGTTATCTACAACATTATCGGAGCTACAACATGGGGAGCAGGAGTTGTTCTTTTGGGTGCCTGGTTAGGTAAAAAGATACCAAATATTGATCGTTACTTATTACCGATAATTGGCTTAGCGGTAATGGTCAGCTTTGGACCAATGCTCTATCATATAGTAAAAAATATGTTAGAAAGTTACAAAAAGAAACAACAAAAAGTCATAAAAAGAAACAACAAAAATTAAAGTAGTTTACTTAAGTACTGTCCGGTATAACTAGCTGCTACTTTTGCTACTTTTTCAGGAGTACCTTCGGCGATAATTTGACCACCACCTTGGCCGCCCTCTGGACCCATATCTATTAAGTAATCGGCATTTTTTATAACATCTAAATTATGTTCAATAATAATCATACTATTACCAGCATCGACTAATGCGTGAAGAACGCCTAGTAACTTATCAACATCAGCCATATGAAGTCCAGTTGTTGGTTCATCTAAGATATATAAGGTTCGACCGGTTGGTCTTCTAGATAACTCGCTAGCCAGTTTTATTCTTTGGGCTTCACCGCCACTTAAAGTAGTAGCTGATTGGCCAAGCTTTATATAACTTAGACCAACATCAACTAGGGTTTGTAGTTTTCTAGCAATTCCGGGAATATTTGCAAAAAATTCTAATGCTTGCTCGCATGTCATTTGAAGAATGTCAGATATATTTTTTCCCTTAAATTGGATTTCAAGAACTTCCCGATTATATCTTTTTCCATGACAAACCTCACAAACAACATAAACGTCTGGCAAAAAGTGCATTTCAATTTTAATAATTCCATCGCCTGAACAATTCTCACAGCGACCACCTTTAACATTAAAGCTAAATCTACCACTAGAATAGCCCCTTAGCCTAGCTTCAGGTGTATTAGCATAAAGATCTCTAATGGGAGTAAATAGTCCAGTATAGGTTGCTGGATTAGATCTTGGAGTTCTACCAATTGCTGATTGATCAATAACAATTGCTTTATCTAATTCTTTAATGCCCTCAATATCATCATGGCTTCCAGGAACGGTGCTGGCACGATGGAGTCTAGCTAATAATTCCTTGGCTAAAATATCATTTATTAGTGTCGATTTTCCAGATCCACTAACTCCAGAGACTACAACCATAGTGCCTAGTGGGATCGTAACATTAATATTTTTTAGGTTATTTTCACGAGCACCTTTAATGACAATATTCTTTTTATTTCCTGGTCTTCTTTTTTTAGGTACAGATATTTTTTTATTATTACTTAAATACTGTCCAGTTAAACTTTTTGGATTATCTATAATCTGCTGTGGCGTACCTTGTGCTACGATTTCACCTCCATGGATACCTGCTCCAGGACCGATGTCTAGAACATAATCTGCTGAACGAATAGTGTCTTCATCATGCTCAACAACAATAACGCTATTACCAATGTCTCTTAAGTGGATTAGGGTCGCTATTAACTTTGCATTGTCTCTTTGATGCAATCCAATACTTGGTTCGTCTAAAACGTAGAGTACACCCGTTAACCCAGAACCAATTTGAGTTGCAAGCCTAATTCTCTGGGCTTCACCACCACTTAAAGTAGTAGCTGATCTAGCAAGAGTTAAATAATTAAGTCCTACATTTTGCATAAAAGTTAGTCTGAGATTTATTTCTTTTAGTATTTGGGCTGCTATATGTTGTTCGTTTACACCTAAAGTTAGATGGCTTAAAAAGTCTATCGCATCATCAATACTAAGCTCACAAATATCCATAATGGAAACACCACTAACTGTTACTGCTAGAACTTCCGGCTTAAGCCTTCTTCCATGACATGTGTTGCATGGTTTTTCTCGCATAAATCTTTCAATATCTCGTCTCATAAAGTCACTTTCTGTTTCTTTATGACGACGTTCTAAATTAGATATTACACCTTCGTAAGTAGCACTGAAAAATCGTCCACCGCCGAGGCTAATCTGGTATATATCCTTACCTGTACCGTAAAATATTATGTCCATCTGCTTTGAACTTAGCTCAGAAGTTGGAACAGATAAGCTGAATTTATACTTTTCAGCAACCGCCTGGAGTTTTTTCATATACCAAGCATCAACACTAAATCTATTGAATGGCCTTATGGCACCCTCAGCTATCGATAATCGGCCGTTAGGAATAACAAGCTCTGGATCAACCTCAAGTCGATTACCAAGCCCTGTACATACCGGACAAGCACCATGAGGTGAATTAAAACTGAATGTTCTAGGTTCTAAATCAGGAATAGAAATATCTGGATGATCTATGCATGCATACTTAAGGCTATATAATATTTCGTTATTTTCATCGGCATCGAAAATTACAACTTTTCCAGATGCAATTTCCAAAGCCTGCTCAACCGATTGAGCCAACCTAGTATGACTTTCTTTATTATTAACAAGTCTATCTACAACAATTTCTATAGTGTGTTTAAAATTTTTGTCTAGTTCAGGAAACTCATCTAACGAGTAGATAACGTTATCTACTCTAACTCTAGCAAAACCGGCACGCATATATTGTTCTGGAATATGCTCGAAAGCACCTTTTTTATCCAAGATTATTGGTGCTAGAACCATTATCTTATTGCCTAGGTTATGACCTTTTATTTTCTCTGTAATATCTGTAGTAGTCTGACGTTCTACGGGCTTTTGGCAAATTGGACAATGAGGAATTCCAATTCTTGCAAATAATAATCGCATATAGTCATAAATTTCAGTAACTGTAGCGACGGTCGAGCGAGGGTTACGACTAGTAGATTTTTGATCAATACTAATTGCCGGTGAAAGACCATCAATTTGATCAACATCTGGTTTTTCCATGACACCCAAGAATTGACGTGCATAACTACTTAAAGATTCTACATATCTACGTTGTCCTTCTGCGTAAATCGTATCGAAGGCTAGGCTAGATTTTCCAGACCCTGACAGACCAGTCATAACGACTAGTTTATCTCTGGGAATCGTAACATTAATATCTTTAAGGTTATGTTCCCTGGCGCCTTTTATAATAATCTTGTCAGCCATAATTTTAAGTCGCTCAATTATACCTCAAAATAGACTCTTTTACCATAGCAAGGTCGATACATAGATTAATTAGCATAAACATTATGCAATTATATTGCCATAGTGTCATTTATGTTGTAGTATTAGCTTAAATAGTAAGTATGGAGTCGTGGCATGCAGGAAATGATAATACTTGGACAAATTCCAGGAACCAATATACAGATAACGTTCTATGAATGGTTAGTTGTAGTGCTATCTATTACTGCTACTATATATCTAACTTATAGATTAACTAATAATTTTCAGAAAATCAGATTATATTTCAATATTGCAGTATTACTATTTTTTGAAAAACATCTTAAAAATCATCACCTGAAGGCATAATTGCCTCAGCCCATAATTTTAATTCTTCCAATATAAAGAGTTGTTCTTTTGTGGTTTTTGGATTCTTAGCAATTTCTTCTAGCTTCTTATAATATTGACTAGCTCTGGAGTTATCACCATCTGAATAGAAATAGTCATGTTGATGCTTTTGCCATATTTCATTAATTTCATCATTTTTTTGTTCAGGGTAGTTTCTTGCTACATATAAAGGATATATTTTTACGAGCCTTTCATCTAAGAAATTAGGCATTTTAGAATAATCGTAGGCCGTTTGATGAACCTGAGCCATTACTTTTTTATCTTGATCACCTATGAAACCATTATAAAGATTAGCCTCGAAATTAGCTTTATATTTATTTTGATCATCAGATCTTTGATTATCTAACAAATCTCTAGCTTCTAGGATCTTTTCTAAAAAGCCATTCATAGATAAAAGCTTAGTGTAATTCTTGTCTATCGTAGTCTTTTCTAGTTTTAATCTTTTCCAGTCTTCCGGTAAAAGTACAGCCATAGGAGCAATTGCGGGACATCTGTTAAATTGTAAGTTTTTAACGGGTAATCTATTATCTGGCTCGTCTTTATTGTATTTCCAGACTTCAACTATCTCGCTAGCAGACATATTTTCATAAATTGAAGGATCTTTAGTAAGGTCATAAATCATAACTCCTTGCTTCGTCTGACTATTCGGAATAACTGTGACAATAGAAGCTTTTTCGTTATCTATCGAATAGCCGCCAGAGACATGAACAAATTTCGGATTTTTCAGAACAAAATCAGCCACCTTATTTTTATCTCTCATATCAAGTAGATAAGAAAATAATTTAGGCTGTTTTTCTTTTAATAATTTAGCTAATGCAATTAACGCCTCGACGTCACTCATTGCATCATGCGCCTTAAGATGTGAGATGTTATTGGCCTTTGCTAGTATTTCCAGGCGATTAGTTGAAACATTGTCCTTGTCATTAGGCCAGTTAACGCCTTCTGGTCTGAGTGCTCTAGTCATTCTAATAACGTCTAGTAAATCCCATTTTGAACGCTGATCTCTCCATTGCCATTCATATGAATCATAAAGATTTCTGTAAAGTAAGAATCTCATAAACTCATCATCAAAACTTATATTGTTATATCCAATAAAAATAGTTCCAGGCTTTGATATTTGTTGATTAAAGATTTTAATGAAAGCATCTTCGGTTATACCTTCAGCCAATGTCTTCTGTGGAGTAATACCCGTAACCATGATAGCTGATGGCTCAGGTAATATATCTTCAGTTTGTTTAATCAGGTGGTTTTCTGGTTCACCTACTGGGTTCATGTCTAGGTCAGTACGCTGACCAGCAAATTGCATTATTCTTGCTTCTCTCGCACTTAGACCGGTTGTTTCTAGATCGTAAAAGAAAAATGTATTATCCATACTATCTAGTATACGATTTCACCCTTATTCCCAATAACTATTTTTTGACCTGATTCAAGTCCAAGACGGTTTAACTCTTGAAAAACTCCTGTTTTCTTCATAACATCTCGTAATCTATAGATACTCTCTGGATTATCAAAATCAGTACGGGAAGCAAACTTTTCAAGATTTTTTCCAGTTACTATGAAATCATTCCTGTGCTTAGCAATTTTCCAAATTGAATCATCATCATTCAAACGTATTACAGGTATGGCATTTGAAATGACTGCTTCGGATTTTTCAATTTTCTTTTTCTGAGCATTAACTAATTTACTAACTTCTCGCAAGAAGACATCTAGACCTTTGTGGCTAGTAGCAGAAATAGCTAAAATCTTAGTGCTCTTTGGAACTATTTTCTCTAATTTTGCCACTAGTTTAGCGAGCTGTTTTTCATCTAAAGCTTCTGTTTTATTAATAACAACTACCTGAGGTTTGGTAGATAAATCTATCGAATAAAGGCTAAGTTCTTTTTGGATAGTTTTATATGCCTTAGCTATATTATCCTGATAAGCATCAATCAGGTGAACTAAGACTAAAGTTCTCTCAACGTGGCGCAGAAACTCATCACCAAGTCCCCTACCGCTAGCAGCACCTTCAATTAGTCCCGGGATATCTGCAAATAATAGTGAGGTACGTTTGTCTAAATCTACCATCCCCAAATTAGGGGTTAGTGTGGTGAATGGATAATCTGCGATTTCAGGCCGAGCATTAGATATCACAGATAGTAACGTAGACTTACCAGCATTTGGCAATCCAATCAATCCTATGTCTGCAATTGACTTAAGTTCAAGTCTAGCCATTAATGTCTCTCCTGGTTCACCCTTTTCGGCAAATCTAGGAGCTTGCCTGACAGAACTAATAAAGTGAGCGTTGCCATAACCACCTCGACCACCATGAGCAATAATGACTCTCTGGTGATTCTTAGTTATATCTGCAACAATTTCATTTTCCTCGTCATAGATAACCGTGCCTAGTGGCATATAGATAACAATGTCCTTACCACTACGTCCATGTTTTTTTTGTTTCTCTCCATTGTTTCCAGATTGAGCTTTTACTTCTTTTTGGTATCTAAAATTAGCCAGTGTATTTTCATTATTGGATCCAACAATGACTACGTTTCCGCCGTTTCCGCCGTCACCACCGTCTGGACCTCCACGATCAATAAATTTTTCATGCCTAAAATTAATAACGCCGTTTCCGCCGTCACCTGCTATTAATTTAATGTCTGCTTTGTCTATAAAACTCATATATCCCTATAGTATAGCAAAAAATGCTAAATTATTGTATAACTATTTAACAATGTAGTGTTGGTAGGACGAAGCTGAGAACCAGCCACCACCAACACGGCCCCAACCACCACCGTCGGCATAGTTATTCATATCCTTGATTTGTATTTGAGAGCCATCTGGTGATACACCAACTACCACTGCGACATGCCCCTCTCCTCCGGCACCATAGCCCGTTTGAGCAACCGATCCAATAGATGGAGTAGATGATACATTCCAGCCACTAAGACTAGCGTAATATGCCCAGCTACTGGCATTGCCCCAATTGCCTGGAACATTTATTTGTGTCGCGACATACCAGGTACAATAGCCATAGTCGTAGCCATTAAATCCGTAAGTAGCTGCAAAGAAATTATATACTGGAGCAGCTGGTTGCTGGCCGTTTGGTATAAGTATCTTATCACCTGGTTTTATTCCAGCAATCTCCGCATCATTGTAGGCTGTTAATTGTTGAGAATTAGAACTATATTTTGATGCCAAAGAAGCAATTGTATCACCAGCCTTTACCGTGTAGACAATTCCACTAACTGGAGGTATTAATAATTTCTGTCCAACAATAACTTTTCCGCCAGGAATACTATTAGACCAAAGTACACTGTTAGACGTAACATTAAACTTAGCAGCAATTGAAGCTAATGTGTCTCCAGATTGAACCACATATTCCTTGATATCATTCTTCGACACAAAGTGAGTCGCAACGACCTGAGCCTTGGCAGCCACATTATTAACTGCAGCTGTTTGTGATAGCTTAGCATTAACTGTTTCATTCTGGTTCTTTACAGCTACCGATTCCGGCAAACTAGTTACTGTAGAAATAGTTTCAGCAATCTGAGAAGACGATACTTGATCTAAAGGATTAATTGAAGCCTGAGCTATAGCTACATTATTAATAATAGATTTTGAAGTACCACTAGTCTTTGGTGTTGTCATTAAAATTGCGAAAAGTAATATAAATACCAAAAAATTTCCAGCAAAAATCCCATACCTAAGTTTCTTGGTACTTTCTTTTTTGGAAACTAATTTTTTCTTAATATTAGCTCTTTTATTGGCTATTTGATTAATAGGCAAATGCTTTTTAATCTGTAGTTGTTTTCTGATATAAACTCCCGGCAACTTTTAATTAAGTGTTAACCGATCATATGAATATTGAATTGCTGAATAAGCTAGTTCGACCATTTGCTTATTTGGAAAATAAAATTTCGTTAGTGACATAGATAATGAATTAACAGATGTCACTAACTTATAATTATACCTTAATGGACTTATTTTTTCAATATATGACAATAATATATTGAGTTGTATAAGCTTTATTAGTATCATTAAATTAATAGGTAAGTAACCGATTATTTCAATGCATATATATAAATTAATAGAAA